>DASZKF010000185.1:0-27370 GCA_035947355.1 Pyrinomonadaceae bacterium
GCTCGCCTCGAACGGCGCGACGGCCGCGGCCTCCTCGGTCTTCGATTCCACGCGCCTTCCCGTCGGGGCCATCAACGGCGACCGCCGGGGCCTCCACTGGGGCTCAGACCCGGCGACCGGCAGCGGGTGGACGGACGGGACGAACAACGCCTTCCCCGACTGGATCGAAATCGCCTTCGCCGGCGAGCGCACGATCAGCGAGGTGTCGGTCTTCACGCTCCAGGATAACTACCCGGCCGCGGTCGAGCCGACCGAGGCGATGACCTTCACGAAATTCGGCGTGACCGGCTTCCGTGTCGAGTACTGGAACGGCTCGGACTGGGCGACGGTGCCGGGCGGGACGGTGACGGGCAACAACAAAATCTGGCGCAGGCTCTCGTTCGCCCCGCTCTCGACGGCGAAGCTGAGGGTCGTGGTGACGAGCGCGCTGGCCGGCTACGGCCGCATCGTCGAGGTCGAGGCGTGGGGTTCGGGCAGCGGGGAGACACCGCCTCCGGCCCCGGCGCGCGCCAACCACGCGCTGGCGTCGAACGGCGCGACCGCGACGGCCACCTCGGTCTTCGACTCGACGCGCCTCCCCGTTGGCGCGATTAACGGCGACCGGCGCGGCCTCCGCTGGGGCACCGGCGACCCGGCGACCGGCAGCGGCTGGACGGACGGGACTAATAACGTCTACCCCGACCGCCTGGAGATCACCCTCCCCGGCGAGCGCACCGTAGACGAGATAAACGTCTTCACGCTCCAGGATAATTACACTTCGGCCGTCGAGCCGACCGAGGCGCTGACCTTCACGAAGTTCGGCGTCACCGCCTTCCAGGTCGAATACTGGGACGGCTTGTCCTGGCAGCTCGTGCCCGGCGTGGCCGTCACGGGCAACAACAAGGTCTGGCGCAGGTTCACCTTCGGCGCTCTTACGACCACCAAGCTGAGGCTCACGGTGACGGCGGCGCTGGCCGGCTACAGCCGCGTCGTAGAAGTCGAGGCGTGGGGGCCGGACAGTGGGGAGCCGCCTCCGCCGCCGCCTCCGCCGCCCACGAATCACGCGCTGGCCTCGAACGGCGCGACGGCCGCGGCCTCCTCGGTGTTCGACCCAACGCGTTTGCCCATCGGGGCCATCAACGGCGACCGCAGGGGCTTGCAGTGGGGGACGGGCGACCCCGCGACCGGCAGCGGCTGGACCGACGGCACGCAGAACGTCTATCCCGATTGGCTGGAGATCACCTTCAGCGGCGAGAAATCGCTCACGGAGGTCTCGGTCTTCACGCTCCAGGATAATTACACTTCGGCCGTCGAGCCGACCGAGGCGCTGACCTTCACGAAGTTCGGCATCCAGGACTTCGACGTCGAGTACTGGAACGGCTCGGCCTGGCAGGTCGTCCCCGGCGGCTCGGTCGTGGGCAACAACAAGGTCTGGCGCAGGCTCTCATTCGCGCCGCTCACGACGACCAAGATCAGGGTCGTCGTCAAGAAGGCCCTGGCCGGCAACAGCCGCATCGTCGAGGTCGAAGCCTACTGAGAAAATGATGAATGCGGAATGATGAATGATGAATGTGACACACGTTGTCACATTCATCATTCATCATTCCGCATTCATCATTTTCTTTATTCGGCGTACAATCTGGCTTCCCTCGCGCCGGGGCCGCGCGGGCCGGAGCCTCGTGCCCGCGTCCCGTCGGCGCATATCAGTATGGATAAGTGGGCCGTTCATAAGTTCGGGGGCACGAGCGTGGCCGACGCCGGGCGTTACGGGGCGGTGGCGGAGATCGTGCTCGCGCGGAGGGCCGAAGGCCGGCGCGCCGCCGTCGTGGTCTCGGCGATGAGCGGGGTGACGGATGCGCTCATCGAGCTGGTCGAGCTCGCCGCCGGCCGCGACGCCTCCTACGAGGAGAGGCTCAGTTCGCTGCGGGCGCGACACCTCGAGACGGCCGCGCAGATCGGCCTCGACGGCCCGCGCGGGGCGGCTTTGGCGGCGGCCTTCGAGTCAGACTTCGCCGAGATCACGGAAGTCCTGCGCGGCGTCTGGATCGCCCGGCTCCGCTCCGAGAGCATCACCGAGTTCATCTCCGGCTACGGCGAAATCTGGTCGGCGCAACTGCTGCACGCGCGCCTCGCGCAGGCGGGCCATGCGGCCGCGTGGCTCGACGCCCGCGAGGTGCTCATCGTCGAGCCGGACGCGAGGGCCGTGGCCGTGGACTGGGAGTCGTCGCGCGAGAGGCTTTCGCGCTGGCTCGCGCGGGCCGGCGGGGCCGAGACGGTCGTCGTCACGGGCTACGTCGCCTCGACGCGCGCCGGCGTTGCCACGACCCTCAAGCGGAACGGGAGCGACTACTCGGCCTCGATCTTCGCGGCGCTGCTCGGCGCCGAGTCGGTGACGATCTGGACGGACGTGGACGGCGTGCTGAGCGCAGACCCGCGGCGCGTCCCCGACGCGCTCGTCGTCCCGCGCCTCTCCTACCAGGAGGCGGCCGAGCTGGCCTACTTCGGCGCGAAGGTCATCCACCCGAACACCATGTCGCCGGTCATCGCCGGCCGCATCCCCGTCCACATCAGGAACAGCCTCGACCCGGCGGCCGCGGGCACGACCATCTCGGCCGAGGCCGCGCCCGAGATGCCGGTCAAAGGGTTCGCCAGCGTCGAGGGCATGACGCTCGTCAACGTCGAGGGCACGGGGATGGTCGGCGTGCCCGGCGTCGCCAACAAGCTCTTCGGCGCGCTGCGCGCGATGGACGTCTCGGTCGTGCTCATCTCGCAGGGCAGCTCCGAGCACTCGATCTGCTTCGCCGTTCCGAGCGCGCAGGCCGGGCTGGCGCGCACGACGGTCGAGGAGGCGTTCACGGCCGAGATGCGGCGCGGCCAAATCCAGACCGTCGGCCTCACGCCGGGCTGCTGCATCCTGGCGGTCGTCGGCGACGGGATGGTGGACGTGCCGGGCGTGGCCGGGAAGTTCTTCACGGCGCTCGGCCGCGCCGGGGTGAGCGTGCGCGCCATCGCGCAGGGCGCGTCGGAGCGGAACATCTCGGCGGTCATCGCCGAGCACGACGCGACGAAGGCTCTGCGCGCCGTCCACTCGGCCTTCTACCTCTCGCGGCAGACGCTCTCGGTCGGCGTCGTCGGCGCGGGCCTCATCGGCGGGACGTTCCTCAACCAGTTGCGCGCGCGCCTCGGCCCGCTCCGCTCGCGGCGCTCGATAGACGTGCGCGTGCGCGCCGTGATGAACAGCCGGAGGATGCTGCTCCACGACCGGCAGGTCGAGCTCGGCTCGTGGGAGGAAGACCTGCGCGGCGGGGGCGCCGAGGAGGCCGACCTCGAACGCTTCGCCGAGCACGTCCTCGCCGAACACCTCCCGCACGCGTGCATCATAGACGCCACGTCGAGCGCCGAAGTGGCCGCCCGCTACGAGTCCTGGCTGGAGCGCGGCATCAACGTCATCACGCCGAACAAGAAGGGCAACACCGGCACCCTCTCGCAGTACCGCGCGGTGCGCGAGGCGGCGCGCCGTCGCGGCCGCTACTTCCTCTACGAGACCAACGTCGGCGCGGGCCTGCCCGTCATCCACACTTTGCGCGACCTGCTCGACACGGGCGACGAGGTCGTCCGCGTCGAGGGCGTCCTCTCGGGGACGCTCTCCTACATCTTCAACACCTTCGACGGCACCAGGCCCTTCTCCGAAGTCGTGCGCGAGGCGCACGCGCGCGGCTACACCGAGCCCGACCCGCGCGACGACCTCTCGGGCGTGGACGTGGCCCGCAAGCTCGTCATCCTCGCGCGCGAGATGGGCCTCGGCCTTGAGATGGGGGACGTGAAGGTCGAGAGCCTGGTGCCCGAAGACCTGCGCGCCGCCGGCGTCGAGGAGTACCTGGGAAGCCTGTCTAAACACGACGCGGCGATGGCCGGGGTGCTGGAGGCGGCGCGCAGCCGCCGTCAGGCGCTCCGCTACGTCGGGACTATCGAGCCGGGCGGCGTGGTCTCGGCGGGGCTGCGCGCGTTCCCCCTCGAACACCCCTTCGCCAACCTGAGCGGCAGCGACAACGTCGTCAGCTTCCGGACGGCGCGCTACGACGTGCAGCCGATGATCGTGCGCGGGCCGGGGGCGGGGCCGGACGTGACGGCCGCGGGCGTCTTCGCAGACCTCCTGCGGCTCGCCTCCTTCCTGGGGGCGCCGCTGTGAGGCGGGCCAAGGCGTTCGCGCCCGCGACGGTGGCGAACGTCGCCGTCGGCTTCGACATCCTCGGCTACGCCGTCGAGGCCGCGGGCGACGAAGTGACGGTCGAGGCTACGGGGCGAGCCGGCGTGCGCGTCGTCCGCGTCACGGACGCGACGGGGACTCTCGGCGCGGGCGCGCTCCCGGCCGACGCCTCGAAGAACACGGCGACCGCCGGCCTCCTGAAGCTGCGCGAAGACCTCGGGTTGGGATTCGGCTTCGACGTGAGCGTGCGCAAGGGCATCGCCCTCGGGTCGGGGATGGGCGGGTCGGCGGCCTCGGCCGTGGCGGCGCTCGTCGCCGCCAACGCGCTCCTCGAAAGGCCGCTCCCGAAAGAGTCTCTGCTCGAGTACGCGATGCTGGCCGAGGCGGCGGCGAGCGGCGCGGCCCACCCCGACAACGTGACGCCCTGCCTGTTCGGCGGCCTGACGCTCGTCTACTCGGCCGACCCCGTGCGCCACGTCCGTCTGCCCGTCCCCGACGGCCTCGTCACCGTGCTCGTGCACCCGCGCGTCCGCCTCGACACGCGCGAGGCCCGCGCCGTCCTCAAGCCGAGCGTCGCGCTCGCAGATCACGTCCGACAGTCGGCCAACCTCGGCGGCTTCGTCGCGGGGTGTTTCTTAAACGACCTCCGCTTGATTAAAAGCTCCTTCACAGACCTCGTCATCGAGCCGCAGCGCGCCGCGCTCATCCCCGCGTTCGCGCAGGCTAAAGCGGCGGCGCTCGCCGGAGGGGCCGTCGGCTTCTCCATCTCCGGCTCGGGGCCGAGCGTCTTCGCCTGGGCCGACTCGGCGCGCGCGGCCGAGGCGGTGCGCGCGGCAGTCGTCCGAGCCTTCCGCGCACAGGGCGTGGCGGAGGTTGATTCGTGGGTCGGCCCCGTCAGCCGCGAGGGCGCGAGGGTCGTCGGATGAGGTACGCCAGCACGCGCTCCGCGTCGCCGCCGCTCGGCCTCTCGGGGGCGATACAAGCGAGCCTCGCGCCCGACGGCGGCCTCTACGTGCCCGAGCGGTTCCCTGATTTCAACGTCGGCGATTTCGACGGCCTCGAACAACTGCACGAGATAGCCGAGAGGTTCCTCGCGCCTTTCTTCGCCGGAGACGAACTCGCCGCACACCTCGGCGCGGTCTGCCGCGAGGCTTTCAGCTTCCCCGTCCCCCTGACCGAACTGGACGAGACGACCGCCGTCCTGGAGCTGTTCCACGGCCCGACCGCGGCCTTCAAGGACGTGGGCGCGCGCTTCCTCGCCGCGTGCGTCGCGCGCCTGCCGGGCCGGCGGACGGTGCTCGTCGCGACCTCGGGCGACACGGGGGGCGCCGTCGCAGCCGCCTTCCACGGGCGGCCGGGCGTCGAGGTCGTGATTCTATTTCCGAAGGGGATGGTCTCGCCGCGCCAGCAGCAGCAGCTCACCTGCTGGGGCGGGAACGTCCGCGCCTTCGCCGTCCGCGGCGACTTCGACGACTGCCAGCGCGTCGTCAAGGCGGCCTTCGCTGACCGGGAGTTGAGCCGCTCGAAGGGGCTGCTCTCGGCCAACAGCATCAACCTCGGCCGGCTGCTGCCGCAGGCCGCTTACCACGCGGCCGCCGGCCTCTGGTACTTGCGCCGCCGCGGGGCGGTGGCCGGCCTCGTCGTCCCGACCGGCAACCTCGGCAACGCCGTCGCGGCCTTCTGGGCGCGCGCCTCGGGGCTGCCCTTACGCGAGGTCGTCCTCGCCGTCAACGCTAACCGCGCCGTGCCCGACTACTTCGAGACGGCCGCGTGGCGGCCGCGCCCGACCGTCCGCACGCTCGCGAACGCGATGGACGTGGGCGACCCCTCGAACATGGAGCGCCTGCTCCACCTGCACCCGGACGTTGACGGGCTGCGGCGACTCTCCCGCGCGTTCTCGGTCTCGGACGAAGAGATCGCCCGCGCCATCCGAGAGGGCGCGACGTTCCACGGCCGCGTCTGGGACCCGCACACGGCCGCGGCCGTCGTCGCCCGCGCGCGCCTCGCCTCGCCGCACTGGGTCGTCGTGGCGACGGCGCACCCCTCGAAGTTCGAGTCGGTCGTCGAGCCGCTCGTCGGCCGCCCGGTGGAGACCCCGCCGGCCCTCGCCGAACTCCTCCACAAGGAGTCCGCCTGCGAGGAGATCGAGCCCGACCTCGCGCCGCTCGCGGCCGCGCTCTGACGGCGCGCGTCAGGTGCTCGCCCGCGTTGTGTTAGATTAAGCGCCCGTGCGGCCGTAGACGGTTCACCCGCACGGAAGACTGGGAGGTGACGGACGGTCGCGTCCGAGATGAGATGAAGGACTTGAGAGAACTCCTCGAGAACAACCGCGCCTGGGCCGAGGGCATCAAGGCGCACGACCCCGGTTTCTTCAGCGCGCTGGCGCGGCAGCAGTCGCCGCGCTACCTCTGGATCGGGTGCTCGGACAGCCGCGTGCCGGGGACGCAGCTCGTCGGCCTGCGGCCCGGCGAGCTGTTCGTCCACCGCAACGTCGCCAACGTCGTCGTCCACACCGACTTCAACTGCCTCTCGGTGCTGCAATTCGCCGTGGACGTTCTGCAGGTCGAGCACGTCATCGTCTGCGGGCACTACGGCTGCGGCGGGGTGCAGGCCGCGATGCAAAACCTCCGGCTCGGCCTGATAGACAACTGGCTGCGCCACGTCCAGGACGTTCTGCACGCGCACGAGGCGCTGCTCTCCGCCGTCGCGGACGAGGCCGCGCGGCTCGACCGCCTGTGCGAGCTGAACGTCGTCGAGCAGGTGCTCAACGTGGGCCGGACGACCATCGTGCAGAACGCCTGGGGCCGCGGGCAGGAACTGGCCGTGCACGGCTGGATTTACGGCCTGGGCGACGGGCTTTTGCGCGACCTGGGCCTCAGCGTGAAGAGCCAGGCCGAGCTGACGGCGGCCTACGAGGACTCGGTGCGGGCCTCCGGCTGACGGCGCGATGGCCCGCAGGCCGCTCGCGCAAACGGTAAGCCTTTTACGTTCGCAGGCAGCCGCTCGGCACCGGCGTCATATCCCTGTCGAATCACTATGAAAAACCCGCTCCTAACAGGCATGCGAAACACGGCCCACCGTCTCCGAACCTTTCTGCCGGCCCTGCTCATCCTGTGCTGCCCCGCCCTTGCGGCCGCGCAGTCTGATTACCCCGGCCCGGAGGCGTTCCTGAAGTCCGTCCTGCAAGGCGAGGACAGCCTGAGCCTGGAGGCGCGGGGCGACCTGGACGGCGACGGGCTGGCGGACTGGGCGGGCGTGATTCACCGTCGGAGGCCGGACTCGCCGCCGACGTACCAGCTCTACGTGCTGCTACAGGCGCGCGGCGGCGGCTACCGCGTGGCGGAGAAGTCGAAGGAAGCGCCCGTCGCCGGCGCGGGCTGCTGCTGGGTCGAAGACCTGGAGATTCGCCGCTCGAGCATCTACGTGCAGAACAACGCGAAGACCGCCGGCACGATGGAGGCGGCGACGCACCAGTTCAAGCTGCACAGGGGCGGGTGGCGCCTCGTCGGCCTCAGAATCTACCACACCGACCTCAGCGCCGACCCGCCCGCCTCCACCGACGCCGACATCAACCTCCTCACCGGCTCCGTGATAGAGAAGCGCCAGAGAGGCGACGGCCGACCGACCACCACCCGCCGCCGCAAGAGATTCCCCGCGAGCTTCCTCAAAGACTTCGACTTCCAGAACGGCTTCGGCACCGAGTAAGCTTCCCCGGCGGGGACGAGTCACGCCTGACCCGACGGCCCCGCCCTTCGTCGTCTTGCGTTATGGCACACGGACTTATTTTGAAGTATATTCCAGTTTATAAAAGCTATAGATTCATTACGTTTAGACAAATCAGCATTGACCGTCACATCCCTATCCGACGAGTCTGAAGAAAAGGAATACTGGAGACGCAAGTCGCCGGAAGAACGTTGGCAGGCTATCGAACAGATGCGGCAAATCATCTATGGATATGATCCTCTTACCTCCCGACTTCAGAGAGTTCTTACAGTTGCTCAACTCTCACAGGGTTAGGTATCTGCTCGTCGGCGAATACGCCGTCGGCTATTAAGCGGCTGAAAGCTTCGTCTGACTAATCCGCATAGCCTTCAACTCGTAACGGGCCTGTTAAAACCAATTCCACTCTCAAAGCGGAGGTGCCTGATGGGGAAGTTGAGTCAGACTCTCATTAACGGGGCGGTCGTCCTTCTGGCGGCCTCCTTAGCGGCGGTGTTGATGCAACTGGTCACGCCGGGCGGCGGGCTCGTCGGGGTCGCGCTGTGGGCGGCCTTCTTCGTCACGCTCCTGTACTTCCCCCCGAAGGAGTGCGCCGCTAAGGTGCGGCGGCTCTGGAGGCGGGGCTGAGGGCTCGCCCCGAAAGATGCTGTCGCCATGAACACTGACGAACTCGCCAGGCGTCTCGAAGAGGAAGGCTTCAACTCTCTTTTCTACTGCATCGGGCCGGGGTGGCGACGCCTCGCGGACGGGTACGCCTTGGACAGGGCGGGCGACTCGTTCGAGTGGTTCTACGTCGAGCGCGGCCAGAAGGGCCGGGCCGAGCGGGTCTTCACCTCCGAAGAGGAGGCGTGCCGGTTCGCCTACGAGGCGCTCTCCAGAGATAAGTGGGCGCGGTCGCACATGGTCGGCATGTTCGAGAGCGAGGCCGAGGCGGCCGACTTCGCCCGCGCGCTGTCTCACAAAGGTATCCGCAGCGAGACCGACCGAATCCCTTACGGCGGCCCGGACGATCCGCGGTTCCGCGTTTTCGTCTACGGGCGCGACGTCTTCAGGGTGAAGGACTCTGCCGGGTGAGGCCCGCCCGACAGAGGCGGTGAGGGAGGCCGGATGCTGTTCATGGTGATCGAGCGCTTCAGGGGCGGCGACGCCGCGCCGGTGTACCGGAGGTTCCGGGAGCGGGGGAGGATGCTGCCGGAGGGTCTGAGGTACGTCGAGAGCTGGACGGAGGCCGGTTTCGGCCGGTGCTTTCAGTTGATGGAGTGCGACGACCCGCGCCTGTTCCGGGAGTGGGTGTCGCGGTGGGACGATCTGGTCGAGTTCGAGATCGTCCCGGTCGTCTCGTCGGCCGAGGCGGCGGACTCGATCAAGTAGCCGGTCAGGTTCCTGCTCGAACAGTCTGGCGAACCTTTAACGCGGGAGGGGGCGGATGAGTAAACTCGCGCGGCCGCTGCTGAGGCTCGCCTTAATCCTGCCGCTCTTTGCCGCCGCGCCCGCTCAAGCTCAGACGCACGCGTCGTGGGGCGGCCTCGAACCTGGCCCTTACGCCGTCGGCTTCAGGTTCGTCTACCGGCTGGATCATTCGAGGGGCTGGAAGGCTTCGGAAGACCCGGACGGCTACCCGCGGGCCGAAGGGAGGGGCCGGCCGGTGCGCGTCGGCGTGTGGTACCCGGCGGTCCGAAGCGCGCGCGCCGCGCGGATGCTCTACCGCGACTACACGCCCCGGACGGCCCCCGGCGCGCTCTTCGCGGAGCTGAACGCGATGCTCGAGAAGCGCGACGCCGCCAACCTCCGGGCGGGCCTGAAGCCCGAAGCGCTCGCCGCGCTGTTGACGACGCGGGTGGCCGCCGTCCGGGACGCCGCGCCGCACGGGGGCGACTTCCCGCTCGTCGTTTACTCCGCCGGCCTCAACAACCCTCCGGAGGACAACGTCGTCCTCTGCGAGTACCTGGCGAGCCGCGGCTACGTCGTCATCACGGTCCCGCAGGCGGGCACGACCTCGCTCGACGTGAACCTGAAATTCCCGAGCCCGGCCGACCTGGAGACGCAAGCCCTCGACCTCCAGTTCGCCGTCGGCGCGGCGCGCGACCTGCCGGGCGTCGCGCGCGGCCGGCTGGGCGTCGTCGGCTACAGCGTGGGCGGGGTCGTGGCCCTGAACCTGGTGATGAGGAACAACGACGTGGACGCGCTGGTCACTCTCGACCCGACGTTCGGCGTCGGGCCGCGCGTCAGGCTGGCGACCGAATCGCCCCACTACCACCCGACGAAGGTGCGCGTCCCCTGGCTCTACCTCTACCGCGCCGAGCCGGCGACGAGCCTCGCCGTCTTCGACGCGCTGAAATACTCGCGGCGCTACCGCCTGGAGATGAAAGGGATGTCGCACCGCGACTTCTCCAGCTTCCCCTTGCTCGCCCCGCCCGAAGATACGACCGCGGAGGCGCGGCGCGGGTACGAGACGCTCTGCCGCTACGTGCTGAGCTTCTTCGACGCCCACCTGAAGCGCGACGCGCGCGGCCCGGAGTTCGTCTCCCGCGCGGCCCCGGAGGGCGTCGCCGCCTTCGAGGTGCGCGAGGCGATGCGGCCCCCGCCGACGGAAGAAAAGTTCCTGAAGGTTCTGGAGCGGGAAGGGTTCGCGCGGGCCTTGAGCCTCTACCGGGAGCGGAGGGCGAAAGACCCTGGGCAGCCTCTCTTCAGCGAGGACTTCCTCAACCAGCTCGGCTACAGGCTGCTCTACGCCGAGAAGCGCCCGGCCGAGGCCGTCGAGATATTCAAGCTGAACGTCGAGGCCTATCCGGCCTCGGCCAACGTCTACGACAGCCTCGGCGAAGCTTACGCGGTCAGCGGCGACAAGGAGCTGGCGATCAAATTCTACGAGAAGTCAATCGAACTGAACCCCAACAACAAGGGCGCGGTCGAGGCGGTGAGGAAGCTCAGGGGCGGTCAGTAGCAGGTTGCTCCTCAAGCCGGCGCAGGCACGACCGCAACTCTCCGGCCAGGGCCTCCTGGTGCAGCGTGATGCAGGTGGCGTGGTCGCCGGGGACGGCGCGCACCTCCACCTCGGCCGCCACTCCGCGCCAGCCCATCGTCGGGTCGCCGCCGACGGACGCGGCCGCCTCCTCCGGCCACAGGAGGGTGACGCGGCCGGGATACGGCTTCGGAACGTAGCCGTGCGTGGCTCCGAGGTAACTCAAATCCAGTTCCGCCCCGCGCCGCGGGTCACAACTAATACTCACGTCATCCGACCCGCCGCGGAGTCCCTTCGTAACCTTGCCGGCCGCGAGCCTCAAAGCCCGCCCGGCCTTTCCGAGGAGGAAGGCCCCGCGCTCCGGCCAGGACAATTTCCCGAGCGGCGTGACGAGATACCAGAGGCGCAGCTCGTTCTCCGGCCTGAGCGCGAGGAGCGAGCCGGCGCGGCGGACGAGCGCGCGCAAGAACCTCGCGCGCCCGCGCCTTCTGGCCGCGGCGTGGATCAGGACGAGGAGGTCAACCCTCTCGCCCTGCGCTGTCAGTTGCCGGGCCATCTCGAAGGCGACCAACGCGCCGTTGCAGTAGCCGCCCAGGAGGTACGGGCCTTCGGGCCGGAAGGCTCGGAGCGCGGCGAGGTGGCGGGCCGCCATCTCCTCGACCGTCGGCGGCGTCGTCGCGCCGTCGTGCCCGTGCGGCGGCAGCGCGTAGAAAGGCTGCTCCGCCCCGAGGCGCCGCGCCAGGTCGAGGCAGTAGAAGCCGCCGCCGCTGTAGTCGCCGTGCAGGAAGAAGAAGGGCGCGCGCGAGCCCCCGCGCTGAACCTCCAGGAGCGGGGACGCGGGCCCTTCGGGCGGCTGCCGCCCGAAGGCGCGCGCGAGGTGCTCGACCGTCGCCTCCTCGAACAAGACGGCGAGCGGGAGCTTCCTGCCGCAGAGGCGTTCGACCCTGTCCATCATCGAGGCGGCCAGCAGCGAGTGGCCGCCCAGGTCGAAGAAGTTGTCGCGGACGCCGACGGGGCGGACGCCGAGCACCTCCTCCCAAATCTCGGCCAGTCGCCGCTCCAGCGGGCCGCGCGGCGGCTCGTAAGAGCCGGCGGGCCGCGCGCGCACGGGCGCTAAGGAAGAGAGTGACCGGCGATCCACCTTCCCGTTAGGCGTGAGCGGCAGGGCGTCGAGGAGCACGAGCTCGGCGGGCAACATGTAGTCCGGGAGCTTCCCCTTCAGGTACGCGCGGAGGTCAGCCGTCAGTGTCTCTTCCCCGCGAGGGTCGCACGCGACGTAGGCGACGAGCCGCCGGTCTTGATCCCCGGCCCCGGCGACGAGAACCGCGGCCTGCTTCACCGCGGGGTGCGCGCAGAGCGCCGACTCGATCTCGCCCGGCTCGACGCGGTGGCCGCGGAGCTTCACCTGCGCGTCGCGGCGCTCGATGAATTCGAGGCGGCCGTCTGAGAGCCGGCGGGCGATGTCGCCCGTCCGGTAGAGGCGCGCGCCGGGCGCGGCCCCGAAGGGGTCGGGCAGGAAACGCTCGGCCGTCAGGCGCGGGTTGTCCAGGTAGCCGCGGGCGAGGCCGTCGCCGCCGATGTAGAGTTCGCCGGGGACGCCGGCGGGGACGAGCCGCAGCCGCTCGTCGAGCACGTGGATGCGGGTGTTCGAGACGGGGAGCCCGATGGGGATCGTCGCGGCCGACTCCGGCACGTCCCTGACCTCGTGCCAGGAGGCGAACGTCGTGCCCTCCGTCGGGCCGTAGACGTGAAGGAGTCGGCGCGGCGGCCCGGCCCGCAAGACCTCCCTGACGGCCTGGGGGCTCGGCTTCTCGCCGCCGAAGAGCAGGCACCGGAGCGGGGCGAAGGCCGACGGCGCGGCGGCCGCGATCTGGTTGAAGAGGGCCGTCGTCAGAAACATCACCGTGACGCGGCGCTCGCGCAGTTGCGCGGCGAAGTCGCGCGGCGAGAGGTAAAGCTCCCGCTCGATGCCGACGAGGCGCGCGCCGTGGACGAGCGCGCCCCAGACCTCGAAGAGGGCCGCGTCGAAGGAGGCGCTGGCGGCCTGCGCCACGCCGTCTGCCGCGTCGAGGCTGACGTAGTTCGTGTCGCAGACGAGCCGGACGATGGCGCGGTGCGGGACAGAGACGCCCTTCGGGCGGCCCGTCGAGCCGGAGGTGTAGATGACGCACGCGGCGCTTTCGGCCGACGCAAGGTTAGGCGGGTTGTCCTCGCTCGCGCGCGCGATCAGTTCGCGGCCGGCGCCGAGCGAGACGACCTCGACGCCTTCGGTCGGCAGGCCCTCGGCCGCGTGCCCCTCGGTGAGCAGCACGGAGACGCCGGCGTCTTCCAGCATCAGGCGGATTCGCCCCGGCGGGTTGGAAGGGTCTAGGTGCACGTAAGCGCCGCCCGCCTTCAGCACCGCGAGCCAGGCCAGGACCATCGAGGGTGAACGCTCCGACAGCACGCCCACCCTGACCTCCGGCCCGACGCCGCGCCGGCTCAGGTGATGCGCCAGACGGTTCGCCCGCCGGTTCAGCTCGCCGTAGGTCAAACGCTCTTCCCCGAAGACGACGGCCGGCTCGTCCGCCCTGCGCTCGGCCTGCGCTTCGAAAAGCTCTTTGACCGAGCGGCGCGGGTAAGGGGTCGCGGTGTCGTTCCATTCGAAGATGAGTTGCCGGCGCTCTGCGTCTGTCAGGAGCGGCAGCTCGGAGACGCGCCGCGCGGGGTCTGCGGCGACGGCTTCGAGCAGGGTTCGGAAGTGGCCGAGCATCCGCTCGACGGTCGCCGGCTCGAAGAGGTCTGTGGCGTAGGTCGCCGAGGCGCGCAGCGCGCCTGCCTCTTCGGACATTTGGAAGTTGAGGTCGAACTTAGAGGCGGCTCTGTCCAACTCCAGAGGCTCGGCCGTCAGGCCGCGCAGCCGGAGGGCGACGGCCGGCGCGTTCTGGAGGGCGAAGCTGACGTTGAAGAGCGGCGTGCGGCCGAGGCCGCGCTCGGGTTGTAGCTCCTCGACCAGCTTCTCGAAGGGCAAGTCCTGGTGCGCGTAAGCGCCGAGCGCCGTCTCCCTGACGCGCGCCAGCAGCTCGCGGAAGGTCGGGTCGCCCGCAAAGCTCGTCCTCATCAACAGCGTGTTGACGAAGAACCCTATGAGCGGTTCGACCTCCGAGCGGGTGCGGTTGGCGATGGGCGCGCCGACCGTCACGTCGTCCCGGCCGGTGTAGCGGTGGAGCAGGGCCTGGAACGCGGCCAGCAGCGTCATGAACAGCGTCGCGCCCTCGCGCCGCGAGAGTTCCTTGAGCGCTTCGGTCAGCGACTTCGCGAGCGTGATTTGCCGGCGCGCGCCGGCGCGGGTTCGGGCGGCCGTGCGGGGGCGGTCGGCGGGCAGTTCGAGCGGAGAGACTTGACCGTCGAGCTGTCGCCGCCAGTAGGCGAGCTGGCTTTCGAGCAGCTCGCCGCTGAGGCGTTCGCGCTGCCAGGCGGCGAAGTCGGCGTACTGGACGGGGAGTTCGGGCAGTTGGGGCGGAGAGCCGAGCGAGAAGGCGTTGTAGAGCGCGCCCAGCTCGCGCGCGAACACGCCGAGAGACCAGCCGTCGCAGACGATGTGATGCATCGTGAGCGAGAGGACGTGCTCCTCCTCGCCCAGACGGATCAACAGCGGCTTCAGGAGAGGTGCCTGCGTGAGGTCGAACGGCCGGCGGGCCGCCTCCGCCGCGAGCCGCCGCGCTCTCTCCGCCGCGCCTTCGTGCGGCGCGTCGCTCAGATCAACCGCGGCGAGGCGGAGGCGGAGCGACGCCGTGACGGTCTGGCGCGGCTCGCCTTCGACAGAAGAGAAGCTCGTGCGCAGCACCTCGTGTCGTTTGACGATCTCGTTCAGGCTCTCGCCGAGCGCGGCCGCGTCGAGCCGCCCCTTGAGGCGGACGGCGAGCGAGACGTTGTAACTGAAGTCCGAGGGGTCGAGCCGCTGGAGGAACCAAAGGCGCTGCTGCGCGAAGGAAAGGGGCAGCGGGCCTCCCGCCTCGCGCCGGGGGATTCGCGCCGTCTCTTGCCGAGGCGGGCCGTCGCCCCTGACGCGCGCGGCGACCAGCGCCCGCTGCTCGGGGCTCAGCGCGGCGAGCCGCTCCGAGATGTCCTTCAGACGTGAAGCCTTCGGTTCCAAGAGTCTCCCCGGCCCGGCGTGTTACTCGCCAGAGCGTTCGTCAGACAGGAGTCGCCGCGCGTCCTCTTTGGAGAGCGACTCAAGCTCGGCCAGAAGGTCTGCGACCTCCGACCCTTCGGCCTGCTCCGAACGGAGGCGGGCGACGGCCGCGGCCAGCCCCTCCACGGTCGGGTTCTCGAACAGCGAGCGCAGCGGCACCTCGACCCGCGCCTCGTCCCGCAGGCGCGAGACGACCTGCGTCGCGAGCAGGGAGTGGCCGCCCAGCTCGAAGAAGTTGTCGCGGACGCCGATGCGCTCGACGCCGAGGACGGACGACCAGGTGCGGGCGATGCCCTCTTCGAGCGGCGTGCGCGGCGCGACGAACTCCCCGCCGCCGTCGGGCCTCGCGCGCTCGGGCCGGGGCAGCGCCCGGCGGTCTAGCTTGCCGCTGGGCAGCCGCGGCAATTCGCCGAGCGGCACGAAGGCGGAAGGGATCATGTACTCCGGCAGGCGTCGCCGCAGGAAGGCGCGGAGCTCGCCCGCCTTCGGCCCGCCATCGCCGCGCGCGACGACGTAAGCCACGAGACGCTTATCTCCGGCCGTCTCCTCCCTGGCCGCGACCGCGCACTCGGCCACGCCGGGGTGGCGTCCGAGGGCCGCCTCGACCTCGCCCGGCTCGACGCGGAAGCCGCGAACCTTCACCTGCTGGTCGAGCCTTCCGAGAAACTCTATGTTCCCGTCGGGCAGGCGGCGCGCGAGGTCGCCCGTGCGGTAGAGGCGGCCGCCGGCCGCGCCGAAGGGGTCGGGGATGAACCTCTCCGCGGTCAGGTCGGGGCGGCCGAGGTAGCCGCGCGAGACGCCGGCCCCGCCGATGTACAGCTCGCCGGGAACCCCCGTGGGCGATGGTTGCAAATGTCTGTCGAGGATGTAGACCTGCGTGTTAGAGACGGGGCGGCCGATGGTCTCCGGCCCGTCCGGCGTCCTCAGCGCGAGCGTCGAATAGGTGGTGCACTCCGTCGGGCCGTAGAGGTTGAAGACGCGGCGCACGCCCCGCTGTCCGTAGACCTCTCGGACGAGGCACGCGGGCAGCGGCTCGCCGCCGAGGCTCACCGTTCCGACGGAGGCGGGGATGGCACCCGCCCTCAACAGTTCGGCGGCGGCCGAGGGGACGGCGCTGATCATCGTCAGGCCCTCGGCCGCGCCGGGCGTCGAAAGCTCCAGGATGTTTTCGATGAGGGTGACGCGGCCGCCCGCGGAGAGGGGGACGAACAACTCGAACACCGAGAGGTCGAAGCTGAGCGAGGCGGCCGCGAGCGTGCCGGCGAGCTGCTCGCGCGTGAAAGTCTTGAGGGCAGAGTCGAGGAAGGCGGCTGTGTTGCGGTGCTCCAGGCAGACGCCCTTCGGCTCGCCGGTCGAGCCGGAGGTGTAGATGACGTAAGCGAGGTTCTCCGCGGACGCGGCGCGCTCGGGGTCGTCGCCGCTCTCGCGCTCGATCAAGTCCCGCTCGGCGTCTAACAGCACGAGGCGCGCCCCCGTCCGCGGCAGGTTCTTCGCGGCGCGCTCCTCTGTCACGACGAGCGGCGCGCGCGCGTCCGCGAGCATGAACGAGAGCCGCTCCTCCGGGTAGGAAGGGTCGAGCGGCAGGTAGGCCGCGCCGGCCTTGAGGATGCCGAGGAGCGCGACCAGCATCCCGACGCTCCTCTCCATGCAGACGCCGACGATCACCTCCGGCCCCGCGCCTTGACGCCGAAGGTAACGCGCCAGACGGTTAGCGCGGCGGTTCAACTCGGCGTAGGTCAAACGCTCTCCGCCGCAGACGACCGCCGCGGCCGACGGCGTGCGCGCCGCCTGGGCCTCGAACAACTCGTGCGCGAGCGCGCAGCCGTTGTACTCGGCCGCGGTATCGTTCCATCCGTATAACAGTCGCCGCCGTTCCTCTTCGGTCAGCAGCGGCAACTCTGAAACCCTCCGGGACGGCTCGGCCGCGGCCGCCTCCAGGAGGGTTCGGAGGTGGCCGGCCATGCGCGCGATAGTCTCCGCCCCGAACAGGTCTGTGTTGTACTCCAGGTACAGGCGCAGCCCCTCCGGCGCTTCTTCCATGAAGAGCGTCAGGTCGAACTTCGCCGAGCGCATGTCGAACTCCAGCGGCGTCAGGGTCAGGCCCGGCAGCTCGAAGACCGGCTGGCTGGCGTTGGGGACGTTGAAGACGACGTTGAAGAGGGGGTGGCTGCTCAGGTCGCGGTCGAGGCGCAGCTCCTCGACCAGCTTCTCGAAGGGCAAGTCCTGGTGCGCGTAAGCGCCGAGCGCGACCTCGCGGACGCGCGCCAGCAGCTCGCAAAACGAAGGGTCGCCGGAGAAGTCCGTACGCAGCGCCAGCGTGTTGAGGAAGAAGCCGACGACGCCTTCGGTCTCCGGCCGGTTGCGGTTGGCGATGGGCGCGCCGACCGTCACGTCGTCCCGGCCGGTGTAGCGGTGGAGCAGGGCCTGGAACGCGGCCAGCAAAGTCATGAACAGCGTCGCGCCCTCGCGCCGGCCGAGCGCCTTCAGCCCTTCGAGCAGCGGCGGCGGGAAGGTCGTATACAGCCGCTCGCCGCGGAAGGTCTGGACGGCCGGGCGCGGGCGGTCGGCCGGCAGTTCGAGCGCCGGCGCGGGGTGCTCGCCGAGCTGCCGCTTCCAGTAGGAGAGCTGCGACTCGAGCACCTCGCCCGTGAGCCACTCGCGCTGCCAGACGGCGAAGTCCGCGTACTGGATGGGGAGTTCGGCGAGCGGAGAGGGCCGGCCCTCGGAGAAGGCTTCGTAGAGCGCCGCGAAATCCCGGAGCAGGATGAAGTTCGACCAGAGGTCCGTGACGATCTGGTGAGACGCGAGGAGCAGTATGTGCTCGTCCGGCCCGAGCCGCAGCAGCGTCGGCCGCAGCAGCAAATCCTTCGAGAGGTCGAAGGGCCTCTGCGACTCGCGGCGGAGCAGGTCTTCGATCTCCTCCTCGCTCCTCACGTCGGGCCTCTCCCGGAGGTCTATGAACGTAAGCCCGACGGGGCGGCCCTCGCCGATGACCTGCACGGGGCGGCCGTCCACGACGGCGAAGTTGGTGCGAAGCGACTCGTGGCGCTCGACGAGGGCTTCAAGGGTTCTGTGCAGCGCCGCCGCGTCGAGCGCGCCGTCTACGCGCACGGCCCGGCGGAGGTTGTAGGCGAAGCCGCGCGGCTCCATCTGGTGCAGGAACCAGAGCCGCTGCTGCGCGAAGGAGAGCGGGACGAAGTTGCGCTGGAGCCGCCTGCGGATGGCGGCCGCGCCCGCGCGGCCCGCGAACTCGCCGCGCACGCGCCGCTCGAACAACTCGCGCTTGGCCGGTGAGAGGCTCGACCTCCGCGCCGTCACGTCGTCCCTCGTCGTCACGCCCCGACGCCTCCGCCCGCGGGGGAGGCGTCGAGCAGCCGCCGGGCCTCCTCCTCGCTCAAAGCTTCCAGCTCGTCGAGGATTAGCCCCTCGACCGAAAGGGCCAGCGCCGCGACCGTCGGCGACTCGAAGACGGCGCGCAGCGGCAGCTCAATCCGGAAGGTCGTGTTGATTCGGGAGACGACCCTGGTCGCCAGAAGCGAGTGGCCGCCCGCGTCGAAAAAATCCTCCCCGACGCCGACCCGTTCGAGGCCGAGCACCTCGGCCCAAATCTCTGCCAGCACCCGCTCGGCCTCCGTGCGCGGCGCGACGTAATCCGTCGCCGCCCTCCGCGTCGTCGGGCTCGACGCCGGCAGGGCCAGGCGGTTGACCTTGCCGCTCGGCGTGAGCGGCAGCGCGTCGAGCACCTCGAAGGCCGAGGGCAACATGTACTCCGGCAGCGTCTCGCGCAGCGAGCGGCGCAGCGCGTCCGTGTTCAGCGAAGCGCCGCGTTCGGCGACGAGGTAGGCGACGAGGCGCGTCTCGCCGCGCGCGTCGGCGCGGGCCGCGACGACTGCCTCCTTGACGCCCGCGCAGCCGAGCAGCGCCGCCTCGGCCTCCCCGACCTCGACGCGGTGGCCCCTGACCTTCAACTGAAAATCTTTCCGCCCGACGTGCAGGAGCAGGCCGCCGGGCAGCATCCGCCCCATGTCGCCTGTCAGGTAGACGCGGCCGCCGCCCGCCGGGTCTTCGCGGAAGGCGGAGCGCGTCAGCTCGGGCCTGCGCCAGTAGCCGGGGGAGAGGTGGCGGCTCGTGACCGCGATCTCGCCGACCTCGCCGGGCGGGACCTCCCCGCCCGCCTCTCCGAGCAGACGCACCGACATCCCTTCGACCGGGTAGCCGACCGGCACGCTGTTGCCTTCTATCAAAGTCCCCGCGTCCATGAAGAACTCGCGGACGATGCCGGTCTCGCTCGTCGAGAGGCCGTTGACGAAGACGCAGCCGGCGGGGAAGTGTTTCTTGCAAAGCTCTATGTCGCGCCTCGTGACCTGCTCGCTCGAAAGCCTCGCGAGGCGGAGCGCGGGGAACCGCTCGCGCCCCGAGAGGGTGTCCGTGAAGTAGCGGAAGACGGAGGCGCTCGAACGGTAGATGGTGATCTCTTCGTCGGCGAGCCACGCGGCCAGCCCGGCGAGGCCCTCGGCCCGCACGTCGAGCGGGTAGAGGCCCGCCCCGTTGAGCAGGGCGCAGAAAATGTTCAGGAGCCCCTGGCCGGTGCCGAACGAGGCGAGGTGGCTCAGGCGGTCTTCGGCGCGGATGCGGAAGCTGTTGGTCTGCCGCAGAACCCTGTGGAGGAGCGTGCGTTGTTCGAGGCAGACGCCCTTCGGCTCGCCGGTCGAGCCGGAGGTGTAGATGACGAAGGCGAGCGCGCCGGGCGCGATATCTAAAGATAGATTGTCGGCGGGCGCGCCCGCGCCGATCTCGTCAACGTTGAGCACGCCGCGCCCCGCGCCCGCCAGTTCGGTTGCGAGCGCGAGGCCGCGGGCGTCGGTCACGACCAGCCCCGAACCCAAATCCTCCAGCAGGGCGGCGAGGCGCGCGCGCGGGAACGAGGGGTCGAGCGCGGCCTGCGGAAGCCCCGCCTTCAGCACGCCGAGCATGGCCGCGACCGCCGGCGCGCCCTTCTCCAAAAGGAGCGCGACCGGCCCGGCCGCGCCGCCCCCGGCCCTTTCGAGGACGGCCCGCGCCACCCGGTTGGCCTCGGCGTTCAAATCCGCGTAGGTGAGCCGGTGGCTCCTGGTCTTGACGGCGACGCGGCCCGGATACCTCGCGGCCCGCGACTCGAAGCGTCGCGCGACCGACTGCTCGACCTCGCGCGGCTCGAACCTCTCGAAGTCGCCGGCCGGGGCGGCGCGTGCCGTCCGTTGCTGTGACATGAAACCCGTCGTCACGTTCTTCCTTTTAAAGCCACACAATCAGCCGAGGCCGATGAGCGGCCAGTAGAGGGTCGCCAGCAGGAGCACGAGCACGAACTCTACGACCGTCAGGCAGGCGGCGAAGCGGAAGAGGTCGCGGCCGCTGAAGTAGCCGTAGGAGTAGCCGACGATGAGCACCGCCGACTGGTAGACGAAGAGCTTGCACCCGCCCGTGAACGTCCAGATCATGCCGAGCGCGAGCGGGTCGAGGCCGCGCGACGCGGCGAAGCTCATCAGCGGCGGCAGCGACGTGCTCAGCATCGAGACGTTGTTACCCAACAGCAGGTGGTAGCCGACGGCCGTCCAGAAGGGCACGGCCACCTGCGCGTAAGCGTTCGTCACGAGCGGCCCCATCCACGCGAACATCAGGCCCGTCAGAACCTCTATCGCCCCCGTCCGGATCAGCACCTCGCTCATCCCGGCCGCGGCGGCGACGAAGAAGACCGGCAGGTAGTTGAGCCGCCGCACGTCCTCGCTGTCCAGGACGCCGAGGCGCGGCAGCGTGGCCGAGAGGCCGACGCCGAGGCAGACCATCGCCGGCGAGGCCCGGTGCAGGAAGTCTGTCGCCCACAGGCCCACGGCCGCGAGCATCAGAAGCGCCGCCTTCCTCTCGCCCCCGCTCCAGCCGCCCATCCTGCGCAACTCTTCCCGGAGGAAGGCCGCCCCGCCCTGCGTCGCCGCCTCCCCCTCCGGCGGGAAGAGCCAAAGCGCCAGGCGCCAGACGACGAAGACGGTGAGCAGCGTGCAGGGCAGGAAGGCGATGAACCAGAGGCTCCACGGCACGCGGACGCCGCCCGTCCGCTCGATCAGCCCGCGCGCCAGGATGCTGCTCGAACCGGCGATGATCATCTTGTCGAAGAGGCCGGCCGAGTAGGTGACGACGATGAAGACGGCGCGGCCGAGGTTGGTGCCGGGGCCGAGCCCGTAAGCCTGCATCAGGCCGAGCGCCATCGCCGCCAGGATGACGACGCGCGCCGCCCCCGAAGGCACCAGGAAGGTCAGCACCAGAGAGACGAGCGTGAAGCCGAGCAGCACGCGCGAGTGCGTCTGGCCGACGCGCGAGATGACGAGGTAGGCGAGCCGGCGCGCGAGGCCGGTCTTCGTCGCCATCGCGCCGAAGAGGAGCGCGCCGAAACAGAACCACGGCGTCTCGGTGGCGAAGCCGCCGAAGGCCACGCCGAACGCGGCGACGCCGAGCGCCCAGAACAGGTAGCAGCCGATGAAGCCGGTCAGCGCGAAGCCCAGCGCCTCGGTCATCCAGGAGACGATCATGAAGGAGGCGACGGCGAGCGCGCGCTTGGCCTGCGGCTCGAGGTCGAGCGGCGCGAACCAGACGGCGACCGGCACGACCGCCATCAGGACGCGGCCGACCCGCTTGCGCACGGGCGTCCGCGCGCGCTCCGAGACGACGACCTGTTCCGCAGCCTGACCGGACTCTGCGACAGCCCGCATGGTTGGTCTCTCGCCCTAAAAGATGAACTTCACGCCGAACTGTATCTCGCGCGAGTCCCCGACGGTGTTGAAGATTTTGCCGACGCTCGCGGCCGGCGCGAAGCGCGCGGGGCGGACGCCCGAGGCCGGGGTGAAGGTGTAGATCAGCTCGCCCTCCTCGGAGTTCGACGGCAGGTCGAAGTTGGCGCGGTTGAAGAGGTTGAAAGCCTCGGCCCGGAGCTGGACGGCGCGCGCCTCGCCCGCCCGAAAGTTCTTGACGACCGAGAAGTCCACGCTCTTGTAATCCGGCCCCGAAAGGATGTTCCTCCCGGCCGTGCCGCGGAAGCCGAGCCGCGGGGGCGCGAAGGCCGCGGGGTTGAACCAGAGGTCGGGAGTCGGGCCGCCCGGCGGCGTGAAGCTCACGCCCGGAACCACGTCGGGGCGCGCGGTGTTGTCCTCGGTGGCGTCGCGGTCGGGGTCTCCGTCCACGTAGGGCGTGAAGGGCAGCCCCGAGCTGAGCGTCACGATGGCGTTGAGCTGCCAGCCGGCCGCGAGCGCGCGCCCGAGGCCGCGGCGGCCGCCGCCGAAGGGCAGGTCGTAAGAGGCGTTGGCGGTGAAGCTGTGCCTCACGTCGAAGTCCGAGCGCGCGCGGTCGAGGCGGCGGTCGTAAGGCGCGAGCGCGCGCGACTGCCCGTTGGCGTACTCCTGCCGGCCGCTCACGCCCGACCGCTCGTCAATCGTCTTCCCCAAGGTGTACGCGGCCTGGAGATGCAGGCCGCCGGCCGCGCGCCTCGTCGCGCCGAGGCTCAGGGAGTTGTGGAAGGAGCTGAAGCCCTGGAAGATGGCGCGCACCTGGTCGAAGGCGGGGTTGCGGCGGCGGCTCCCCTCGGGGAAGAACTCGCGCCCGTCGGGGAGGATTCGCGGGACGGCCGTGTTGATGTCGGCCTGCCCGAAGAGGTTGACGCCGCGCGCGCCCGCGTAGGAGGCGGAGACGACCGTGCCCGCCAGCTCCCTCTGCAGGTTCAGCCCGTAGCGCATCACGTAGCTCGGGCGCAGCCGGAACTGGAACGACTCGGTCGCGACCTCGACGCCGCTGAAGCTCGACGCCGGGACGGGGAGCGACGCGACCTGCGTCAGCCTCCCGCGGTTGACGAAGGGCAGCGAGCGGAAGAGCGGGCTGCGGTACTGGTGGAAGAGCGGCTGGTCGAAGAAGACGCCGAAGCCGCCGCGCAGGGCGGTGCGCCCGTCGCCGAACAGGTCGAGCGCGAAGCCCGCGCGCGGCGCGAAGTTCTTGCGCGACGGGACGAAGTACGGGCCGCCGACCGTCACCTGCCTGTCGCCGATGTCTCTCAGGTTCGAGACCTTGCCGTCGGCCTCGGTGGGCGTCGTGACCAGCTCGTAGCGCAGCCCGAGGCCGAGCGTGAGGCGGCGGCCGAGCCGCAGGTCGTCTTGCAGGTAGAAGGCCAGCAGCGATTGGCGGTAGCCGCGCCCGAAGTCGGAATCAAGCGTCGCGCCCTGCAAGTCCCTGACGCGGAAGCGGAGCAGGTCCGCGAGCGAGCGGAAGCGCAACTGGCCGCGCGTGCGGCTCTCCGAGCGGCCGTTGAACTGGAAGCGTTCGAAGCTCCCGCCGGCCTTCAGGGCGTGGCGGCCGAGGGTGACGAAGAGCTGGTCGGCGAGCTGAAAATTATTCTCGACGAAGGTCTTCGGGCTGGTGCGTTCGGTTCCGATGTCCGTCAAGCCGGCGACGGAGATTTCGCCGAGGTCCTGGCCGGCGATCAGCTCGAGCGTGCGCGTCGTGGGCGGGACAAGCTCCGAAGGCGTGCTGCGGTTGAAGCCGAACCGCAGCTCGTTGACCGCGCGCGGCGAGATGACCTTCCGCCCTTCTATCGTGACGACCTGCTTCCGGTTGACGGCGAAGTTGGGGAATTCGGGGAAGTTGCGCGGGAGCACCTGCGAGGAGTCGTCGAAGAGGTAGCGGACGAAGACGGAGTCGGACGCGGAGAGTTCGTGATCCACCCTGGCGGTGAAGAAGTCCGCGTCGGAGACGCGGTCGGTGGTGCCGACGAACTCGGCCGTCCCGTCGCCGAACTCGCGGCCGTTGGCCCTGGGGAAGAGTTCGAGGATGGGGCGGCTGCGCGGGTCTACGGCGGCCGATTGGCCGCCGGGCAGGATGCCTCGGCGCGCGTCGTCGTCCGGCACGATGGCGACGCGGGTGATGCCCTTGTACTCGCGCAGGCCCTCGTAGCCGCCGAAGAAGAAGGTTCGGTTTTTGACCAGGGGGCCGCCCGCGGTGAAGCCGAACTGGTTGCGGCGGAAGGCGGGCTTCTCGCGGTCGAAGAAGTTGCGCGCGTCGAAGGCGTCGTTGCGCAGGAACTCGAAGAGCGAGCCGTGCAGCTCGTTGGTGCCCGACTTGGTGACGGCGACGAAGACGCCGCCCGTCGCGCGGCCGTACTCGGCGCTGTAGGTGCTCACGAGCACCCGGAACTCCTTGACCGTCTCGACGCCGAGCAGGAGTCCCTGCGCGCCGCCCGGCGTGTTGTTGAGCGCGTCGTTGATGGTCGTCCCGTCGAGCGTGAAGAGGTTCTGGCTCGGGCGCGACCCGGCGACCGAGAAGCGCGTGCCGCGCCCCGTATTGACCGACTGCACGCTGGCGCGGCTGTTGACGACGCCGGGCTGGAGCAGGATTAGCTGCGCGATGTCGCGGCCGTTGAGCGGCAGGTCGCGAATCTCCTTGTCGTCCACGAGCGCGCTGACGGTCGGGCTCGCCGTCTCGACCGCGGCCCCCGCGGCGCTGACGACCAGCGCCTCCCTCAACGGACTCACCTCGAGGCTGAGGTTAACGACCGCCTCCTGCGTCACGGTGAGCGTCAGCCCCGTCCGCACCTCGGAGTTGAAGCCGCGGTGATCCACGCGCAACTCGTAGCGGCCGAGCGGCAGCCCCGTCACGCGGTAGAAGCCGTCGTCGTCGCTCGAAGCCTTCCGCCGCAGCCCGGTCTCCAGGTTCTCGACGGCGACCTCCGCGCCGACGACGACCGCGCCGCGCGAGTCGGTCACGGTGCCGGAGATCGCGCCGCTCGTCGCCTGGCCCGCGGCCGCCGCGCCGCAGACGAAGACTTGGGAGAGGGCGAGGAAGATTCGCAGCCTGCTTTTCAACGTGTCCAGCCTTTCCGCCCCGGCAGGTCCCGCAGGACTTTCGCACGCCGCCTTGTGGAACACTGCTCGCCGAAGCCTCACCGTCGGCGGGTGGCCCGCGGCCCACTCGTTAATCTTCGACGACGAGAGGTTATCATGAAAAACAGGCTCGTCGCTGTCTCCCTCTTCTGACGAGGCTGACTAGCGGCCCTCAGCGCCGGGGCGGCCTGGCCGCAGTCAGGTCGTGTCGGGCAGGTGCCACTTGACGCGCGTGTAGGCGATGCGGAAGCCCTGCCGCTCGGCGTTGCGCTGCGAGGCGCTGCCCGGGAGGGCACACATCATCGCGAGGTCGCATCCGCGCCCGGCGGCGTAGCGCAGGCGGGCGTCGAGCAGCGCCGTCTGCGCGCCCCGCCTGCGACCTTCGGGGACGGTGCTCGCGCCCGCCAGCAGCGCCACCCCTTCGCAGAGGGCGAGCGCGCCCGTAGCTATCGGCTCGCCTCCGAGTTCCGCCAAAAACGAGAGCGCGCCCGGCCGCTTCGCGCTGATCAGCCCCAGCCCGTACATCTGGCCGGCGACCTCGGGGAACTCGCTCCAGCCCCGCGCCGCCGTCCGCGCCCAAAGCTCGTGCTCGTCCTCGCCGACGGCGCGCACGCTGATCCTCTCGTCGCGCGGCGCGGTGACGCGCAGCCCCGTCCGGAGCGGCCGGAACATCACGCTCGTAAACTCCACGGGCCGGTAGCCGCGCCCGTTGAGCAGCGCGAGCAGCGAGGCGTCGGCCAGCGGGCTGACCTCGTGGAAGACGGGCGCGCCGCGGCCGCGGAAGAACTCCTCGACCCTTTGCATGTCGGCCGCCGAGACGGGGTCGAACAGGCCCAGCCCGAAGGTCTGCGTCAGCGGCGAGGCGGCCCCGTCGTACATGGCGAAAGCGCCGGCCACGCCGATCCAGCACGCCCCGCCCCCCGGCTCGGCCTCCGCGCGGGCCTCGACGAACTCGACGTTGCTCCGCGCCTCGGCCGCTTCGAGGCGGCGCGACAGAGTGATGTCGGAGAAGACCTGCGTCTCTTCGTCAAACATACCTTTAACCCGTCTAGTCCGCCGGCGCGGCCGGCGCGCTCAGAAGTGATAACTCAGGCCGAACACGCCGTGGTGCGTGCGCAGCAGAGACTCGGCCGTGCCGGAGTGTATCCGCCCGCGCTGCCGCGTGCGCGTGAACTTGTATTCGCCGAGGGCGTACAGGCCCCGCCAGACCTTCAGCTCCGCGCCGCCCGCCGCCTGCCACGCCGGCCGCCCGACCTCGTACTGCTCCTGCCGAAGCCCCTCGACGCTGCTCTCGGTGTGAGGCAGGGTCGGGCCGGCGCCGAAGCGCGCGGCCAGGATCAGACGCCCGTCGGGCGCGTCCTCCCCGCGCCACAGGCCGCGGCGCGCGGCGACGTTGAAGAGCAGAAGGTTGACGCCGTGCGAGACGGAGTACTGCTCGACGATCTGGCCGAGCGGCAGCTCGCCTTCTACGGGGACGCCGCGGCGCAGGCCGGCGACGCGGACTCGCTGCCGCGGGTCGGAGAAGACCTTCAGGTGGATGAACTCCGCCTCGAAGCCGACCGCCGGCAGCCGGCGCAGGAAGTATCCGCCGCGGAAGCCGTAGTAGAGCGGCGGGTCGAACGACCTCGAACGGAGGCTCACGTCACGGAAGGTCAAGGCGGTTCCGAGCGCCGGCTGCGAGACGCTCAGGGGCGTGTCGGCCGTGCGCGCCCCGCCGGCGTAAGCCGCGACGACCCAGCCCCCGCGCTGCGCCCCGTCCGTAGATGCCTGCCCTCTCCGACCCGCACGGCTTTTCGCGTCCGAAGCGCCCGGCCCTTCTTCGGCCGACGCGAGTCGCTGCGCGGCGGCGGAGGTCTGGAAGCTCAGGATGAAGATGATGAGGAATATGAGTCTCGCGCGGCAGGCCATCCGCCACCTCCCCCTGTCTGCCCGGCCGCGCTTCGTCCGACCCGCGCGGCGCGGACGCAAGATATTCCGCGCGGGGCCGAGTGTCAACGGCGAATCCGCCTGACCGCTTATCACTTTTGTGGGCGGTCATCCACGTGAAGACCCCCGTCAGGTACTGCTCGATTTTATGACCAGCCTCCGGCTTGAGTACGTCTGCGGCGTCCGGCCGCTGAATGAACTGCGGGGACAGTGCTGGCCTCGACCAAAATGTCGCTTAAACCATAATGCGTCACCAAGTGACGCATTATGGTTTACATATTCAGATTGGAGTCTATTCAAACCTTCACGTAATCTCTGTGCCCTCAGCGGTGAAGGTTTTTGCCACGGGACGCGCGACGCTCAATCGGACTAGAAGTCGGAGATGACGCCGCCCTGGCGCTCGTAGCCCGTCAGCGACGGCCCCCAGGCCGACCCGTTCCACCACTTGTGGTAGAGCGCCGAGTCGGTCCCGACGACGAAGAGGTCTATCCGGTCCGGCCCCCAGCAGACCG
>DASZKF010000186.1:0-22284 GCA_035947355.1 Pyrinomonadaceae bacterium
GCGCGCGCGGAGCTGGCGAACCGCCTCCTGCCGGCGACGCGGGAGTGCCCCTGCTGCGGGTGGCGGGGGCGGAGGTTCCTCGACTACATCGAGGTCGGCTACGCCGTGCGCGACGCCGCGTGCCCGCGCTGCGACAGCCACCCGCGCCACCGCGCCTTCTACCTCTGGCTGCGACGCGACTACCCGCTCGCCGGGCGCGCGGGCCTCGCGCTCGTCTTCGCCCCGGAGAAGGCCCTCGCGCCTCTCTGGGAGGAGGCAAGGCGGCTGAAGGTCGCCCGCGTCGACATCGCCGCCGCGCGCGGCGTCGACCTGCGGGCGAGCCTCGAGCGCCTGCCCTTCGGGTCGGACTCCGTAGACCTGATCTGGTGCCACCACGTGCTCGAACACGTCGAGCGTGACCGCGAGGCCATCGCCGAGCTGTGCCGCGTGCTGCGCCCCGGCACGGGCGAGTTGATCGTCTCGGTGCCGATGGAGCCGGGCACGCGGACGCACGAGTACGGGTTCGCCGACCCGCGGCAGTCGGGCCACTGGCGCATGTACGGCGACGACTTCGCCGACCGGCTCGCCGAGAGCGGCCTGACGGTCGAGGCGCTCGCGCACGACCTGTCGCCGCAGGAATGCCGGCGCTACGGCATCGTGCCGGAGCGCTTCTACATCTGCGGGAAGCCGGCGGCCGCCGCCGCCCGCCCCGCGCCGGCCGCCTGAAGCCTGGGGATGGGAGCCGCACCTTCGAAAGAGAGCCGGGCGGGTGGGGCGGGGCCGGGGGCCGGCGGCCCCGCCCCGCCCGTCTCGGTGTCGGTCGTCGTCCCCGTGCGCAACGAGGAGAAGTCTCTGCCCGCGCTCGTCGCCTCGCTGCGGGCGCAGACCTTCCCGCCGGCCGAGGTCCTCATCGTTGACGGCGGCTCGACGGACGCGACGGTCGAGGTCGCCCGCCGCCTGGCCGGCGGCGACGAGAGGTTCCGCATCATCGAGGCCGGGGCGGCGACGCCGGGGCGCGGCCGCAACGTCGGAACGGCGGCGGCCCGCTCCGAGTGGGTCGCTTACACGGACGCCGGCATCCGCGTCGAGCCGACGTGGCTCGAGCGGCTGGTGCGCGAGGTCGAGCGCGACCCGTCGCTCGAAGTGGTCTACGGCAACTACGAGGTGCAGGCCGAGACGCCCTTCGCGCGGGCGGCGGCCATCGCCTACGCCGCGCCGAAGCAGGAGCGGCCCGGGGGGCGGATGCGGGGGCCGTTCATCGCGTCCTCGATGGTGCGCCGCGAGGTCTGGCGGCGCGTCGGCGGGTTCCCCGACCTGCGGGCCGCCGAGGACCTCATGTTCATGGAGCGGGTCGAGGCCGAGGGCTGCCGGACGGGCTGGTCGCCACGGGCGACCGTCTGGTGGCAACTGCAGCCGACGCTGGCGCGCACCTACGCGAGGTTCGCGCTCTACTCGAAGCACAACGTCTGGGCCGGGCGCCAGCGCCACTGGCACTACGGCGTCGCCCGGCATTACGCGGCGGCGCTCCTCTTCCTGGCCCTCGCGCTCGCCCACAGCGCGTGGTGGCTGGCCGTGCCCGCGCTCGGGCTGGGGGGGCGCGCGGCGCGCAGCGTCTGGCGCCACCGCGAGGGGCGCGGGCTCCGTTGGGCGCTCAACCCGGCGCGGCTGCTGTACGTGGCGGCGATCACCCTCGCCATTGACCTCGCGACCTTCACGGGCTGGGCGCAGGCCCTGCTCTCGCGGCCGCCGGCGCGGGCCGGGGCGGGCGAGGCCGAGCCTTAGGGCCGGGGCGCGGCCGACCCGACCGACTGTTCAGGATGGCGACGAGCACACTCTACCTCTGCTATTTCGGCCTCCGCGAGCCGCTCGTG
The DNA here is from genome assembly GCA_035947355.1 of Pyrinomonadaceae bacterium. Taxonomy (GTDB): domain Bacteria; phylum Acidobacteriota; class Blastocatellia; order Pyrinomonadales; family Pyrinomonadaceae; genus QHXN01. The sequence goes on from DASZKF010000186.1 coordinate 1,851, forward strand.
CAGACGCAGGTGCTGCCGTACCTGCGCCAGCTCGTCGGGGGCGGCGTCGAGGTCTTCCTGCTGACCTTCGAGCCGGAGATGCGGCGGAGGTGGACGGACGAGGAGGCGCGCGACGAGCGGGCGCGCCTCGCCGAGCAGGGCATCACCTGGCGCGCGCTCGCCTACCACAAGAGCCCCTCGCTGCCGGCGACCGTCTACGACATCGCGGCCGGGGCGCTGGCCGCGGCGCGGCTCGTCCGCCGGCACAAGATAGACGTGGTGCACGGGCGCAGCCACGTCGGGGCGGCGATGGCCGCGGCCGTCAAGCGCCTGACGGGGCGGCCCTTCATCTTCGACATCCGCGGCTTCCTGCCCGAGGAGTACGTGGACGCCGGCGTGTGGCCCGCGGGCGGCCGCCTCTACCGCCTGGCGAAGCGCGTCGAGCGCCGCCTGCTCGACGCGGCCGACGGCTTCGTCGTCCTCACGGAGAAGGCCCGCGACCTGCTCTTCCCCGGCCACGCCGAGCCGGGCGCGCGCCCCGTCGAGGTCATCCCGTGCTGCGTTGACATGGCGCGCTTCGGCGCGGGCGACGCGGTCTCGCGCGAGGAGGTGCGCAGGGAGCTGGGCGTCGGGGGGCGGCGGGTCGTCGTCTACGTCGGGGCGCTCGGCGGCTGGTATCTGACCGAGGAGACGGCGGAGCTTTTGGCCTGCGCGCACGAGCAGGACCCGAAGACCTTCTCGCTCGTCCTGACGCAGAGCCCGCCCGAGATGATCGCCGGCCCCTTGCGCGCGCGCGGCGTCCCGGAAGCAGACTTCCTCGTCCGCGAAGTCGCGCCCGCCGACGTGCCGCGGTATCTGAAGGCCGCCGACCTCGCCGTCTCCTTCATCAAGCCCTGCTTCTCGAAGCTCTCCTCTTCGCCGACCAAGCTGGCCGAGTACCTCGCGGCCGGACTGCCCGTCGTCCACACGGCCGGCATCGGCGACGTGGACGCGGTCGTCGAGGGCGAGCGCGCCGGCGTCGTCGTGCGCGAGCTGAGCCGCGAGGCTTACCGCGAGGCGCTCGAACGCGTCGAGGAGCTGCGGCGCGAGCCGGGCGGCGCGGCCCGCCTGCGCGAGACCGCCGCCCGCCGCTTCGACCTCGCGCGGGTCGGCGGCGAAGGCTACCGGCGCCTCTACCGCCGCGTGCTGCAGGGCCGCGACGCGGACGGCCGCCGCCCCCGGGCGGGGTGAGCGCGGCCCGGCGCGCCCCGCGACCGCCCGGGGCCCGTTGGCCTCGGCGCGGGGCCGGCGTGTATAATGCGCGCCTTTGACGTTACCGCCCGAGCCGGAGAACAGAAGGGTTTTGAGCTCAGAGCCTATGCGACTGCTTGCCATCGTCCCCAGTATCTGCGACACGACCCCGAGCCAGCGCTTCCGCATGGAGCAGTGGGCGCCGCTCCTGCGCGAGCGCGGCGTCGAGGTCACGTTCAAGCCCTTCGAGTCGAGGGAGCTCAACGCCGTGCTCTACAAGCCGGGGCGGACGGCCGAGAAGCTGCGGCTCGTGACGCGGGCGCTGGCCCGCCGCTTCGGCGAGGTGCGCCGGGCGCGCGACTACGACGCCGTCTACATCCTGCGCGAGGCGGCGCTACTCGGCCCGCCGCTCTTCGAGCGGATGGTCGCGCGCTCGGGCGTGCCCTTCATCTTCGACTTCGACGACGCCGTCTTCGTCCCCTACGTCAGCCCCGCCAACGGCTACCTGAGTTACCTCAAGTTCCCCGGCAAGACGCGCTCCATCTGCCGCCTCGCCGCGCACGTCATGGCCGGCAACTCCTACCTCGCCGACTACGCGCGCGCCGTCAACCCGAACGTCACCATCGTCCCGACGACGATCGACACGGAGAAGTACACGGTCGAGCCGCGGCCCGCGAACGACCCGCCGGTCGTCGGCTGGTCGGGCAGCTACTCGACGGCGCAGCACCTCGCCACCCTGCGCGCGGCGCTGCAGAAGCTCGCGCTCCGCGAGCGCTTCCGCCTGCGGGTCATCGGCGCGCCGGGCTTCAAGATAGACGGCGTGGACGTGGAGGCGATGCCGTGGCGGGCCGAGACCGAGGTGGCCGAGCTGCGCGCCATAGACATCGGCATCATGCCGCTGCCCGACGACCCCTGGAGCCGCGGCAAGTGCGGGCTGAAGGCGCTGCAATACATGGCGCTCGGCACGCCGGCCGTCTGCTCGCCCGTCGGCGTCAACTCCGAGATCATCCGCGACGGCGAGAACGGGATGCTCGCCGCCACGGACGACGAGTGGGTCGAGCGCCTCTCGCGGCTGCTCCGCTCGCCGGAGCTGCGCGAGCGCCTCGGCCGGGCGGGCCGCGCGACGGTCGAGGAGCACTACTCGGCGCGCGTCCAGGCCCCGCGCGTCTTCCGCATCATCGAGTCGGTCGTCGGCGCGCGCCGCGACGGCTCGCCGGGGCGCGTCGTCGGGCGGCCCGCACCAGCAAGATAAAAGCAGTAGACAGTAGACAGTAGTCAGTAGACAGTAGGCTCCGCGTCGGGATGCTGACGCTGACACGTGAACGATTCGCAGGCGGAGGTTTTTCTACTGACTACTGACTACTGTCTACTGCCTTTCCAGGAGGAACGACCGAGTGAACATTCTGGTGACAGGCGGGGCGGGCTTCATCGGCTCGCACCTCGTTGACGCGCTCGTCGCGCGCGGCCACCGCGTCCGCGTGCTCGACGCGCTCGTCCCGCAGGTGCACGCCGGGGGCGGGCGCCCGGCGCACCTCAACCCGGAGGCCGAGTTCGTCCGCGGCGACGTCTGCGACGAGGGCGCGCTCGGCCGGGCGCTCGAAGGCGTCGAGGTGGTCTACCACGAGGCGGCCGAGGTCGGCGTCGGGCAGTCCATGTACGAGATGCAGCGCTACGTCCGCGCCAACACCTTCGGCACCTCGGCCCTGCTCGAACAGGTCGTCGCGCGCCGCGACCGGATACGGAAGCTCGTCGTCGCCTCCTCGATGTCCATCTACGGCGAGGGCGCCTACGCCTGCCCGGCCCACGGCGCGGTCTACCCGCAGCTGCGGCCGACCGCGCAGCTCCAGGCCCGGCGCTGGGAGGCCGAGTGCGACAGGTGCGGGTCGGAGCTGCGGCCCATCCCGACGAACGAGGAGAAGCCGCTCTTCCCGACCTCGGTCTACGCCATCACGAAGCAGGATCAGGAGCAGCTCTGCCTCGTCGTCGGGCGCGCCTACAACATCCCGGCCGTGGCCCTGCGCTACTTCAACGTCTACGGGACGCGGCAGGCGCTCTCGAACCCCTACACGGGCGTCTGCGCCATCTTCTCCTCGCGCCTCCTGAACGGCCAGCGGCCGGTCATCTTCGAGGACGGCGGGCAGGCCCGCGACTTCGTCCACGTCAGCGACATCGTCCAGGCCAACCTCCTCGCACTCGAGACGGACGCGGCCGACTACACGGCCGTCAACGTCGGGACGGGGCGGGCGACGAGCGTCCGCGAGGTCGCGCGCCTCCTGGCCGAGGGGCTCGGCCGGGAGGCCGACGCCGAGTTCGTCGGCAAGTACCGCGAGGGCGACATCCGCCACTGCATCGCCGACATCACGCGCGCCCGCCGCCTGCTCGGCTACGAGCCGCGCGTCGCGCTCGAAGACGGCATCCCGGAACTCCTCTCCTGGGTGCGCGAGCAGGAGGCGACCGACCGCGTCGCGCAGGCGACCACGGAGCTGGAGTCGCGCCAGCTCGTGCGCTAGTGCGGCCGCCCGAACTCTGGTAGCTTCACCCGATGCGAGCGCACAAGCCGAGTAAATTCCGCCTGGGCCTGATGCTGCTGCTCGCCCCGCTGCCCTCCCCGCTCAAGCGCGCGTGCTACCGCCTCTTCTTCGGCTACCGGGTGGGCCGCCGCGTCCGCATCGGCCTCAGCGTCGTGGACGCGGCCGAGTGCGAGCTGGCCGACGACGTGCGGATCGGCCACCTCAACCTGATCGTCGGGGTCGGCCGGCTGAGCCTCGGCGATCACGTGCGGATCGGCCACCTCAACGTGGTGCGCGGCGGCGAGGAGGTGCGCCTCGGGCGCTACGCCGAGATCATCCGGATGAACGAGATCAACTCGATTCCCGAGCCGGACGTGGTCAACCCGACCGAGCCGCGCTTCCTCCTCGGCGACGGCGCGGTCGTCACCACCGGCCACAAGATAGACTTCACCGACCGGGTCGAGATCGGCCGGCGCTCGATCATCGGCGGGCGCAACTCCTCCTTCTGGACGCACAACCGGCAGCGGACGCGGCCCGTGACGGTCGGCGAGCTGACTTACGTCGGCTCCGAGATTCGCGTCGCGCCGGGGGGCGTGATACCATCCCGCTGCGTCGTCGGCATGGGGTCGGTCGTGACGGGGAAGCTCGAAGGCGAGTACGCGCTGATCGCCGGCGTCCCGGCCCGGCCCGTCAAGCCGCTCAGCGAGGAAGACCGCTTCCTGATCGAGTACAAGACGCGCCCCGACATGCCGGAGGACTTGTGAGCGGCGGCCGCCCGCGGGCCGCTCGCGCCTTTCTGTTATGAACGCTCTCATCGCCGCGCTGGCCGTCATCCTCGCCGCCGTGGTGGCCCTCACGGTGCAGGGCGGGGCGGGCGCCGTCGTGCTCTGCGTCGTGGTCGCGGTCCCGGCCGGGGTCGCCATCGCGCGCGTCCGCGAGCACCGCACCTTCCTGCTGCAAATCTTCGTCGGCGGGCTGCTCGTGCGGATGCTGATCGGGACGCTCATCTACGGCCTCGGCCTGCAGAACTTCTTCGGCGGCGACGCCCTGACCTACGACATCCTCGGCCACTCGCTGACGCAGTCGTTGCGCGGCAACCAGGTGGCGACGCTCTACCTCAAGGAGTGGGCGGCGGCCTCCGGCGGCGGCTGGGGCATGACCTACTTCGTGGGGGTCATCTACCTCGTGCTGGGCCGCAACATGCTGGCCGTGCAGTTCTTCAACGCCGTGCTCGGGGCGGCCACCGCGGCCATCATCTTCCTCTGCGCCTGGCAGATCTTCCGCAACCAGCGCGTCGCCAAGCTGGCCGCCTTCGGCGTCGCCTTCTACCCGAGCCTCGTGCTGTGGTCGTCGCAGGGGCTCAAGGACGCGCCCATCGTCTTCCTGCTGGCCCTCGCCATGCTCGCCACGCTCGAACTGGGCGAGCGCCTCAGCGTCAAGTACGCGGCGGTGCTGCTGCTCGCGCTGGCCTCGATCATGACGCTCCGGTTCTACGTCTTCTACATGCTGGTGGCGGCCATCGGCGGGGCCTTCCTCGTCGGGATGAGGCCGCAGGGCACGCGGGGCCTCATCCGCCAGATCGCCGTCGTCGTGGCGCTCGGGCTGTCGCTGACCTACCTCGGCGTGCTCCGCAACGCGGGCACCCAGCTGGAGAGGTACGGCAACCTGGAGGCCGTCCAGCGCAGCCGCGCCGACCTCGCCGGCCGGGCCAACTCCGGCTTCGGCGAGGACGTAGACGTCTCGACCACCGAGGGGGCCATCAGCTTCATCCCCATCGGCCTCGTCTACCTGCTCTTCGCCCCCTTCCCGTGGCAGGTGGCGAACCTGCGCCAGAGCATCGCGATCCCGGAGATGCTGATCTGGTGGGGGAGCTTCCCGATGCTCGCCATCGGCCTCTGGTTCACCTTCAAGTTCCGGCTCCGCCAGGCCCTTCCGATCCTACTCTTCACGGGGATGCTGACGCTGGCCTACTCGCTCTTCCAGGGCAACATCGGGACGGCCTACCGCCAGCGCGCGCAGCTCCTCGTCTTCTACTTCATCTTCGTCGCGGCCGGGGCCGTGCTGCTCAAGGAGCGGCAGGAGGATCGGCGGCGCGAGGGGGTGGCGAAGAAGCAGGCGGCCGTCGAGAACTGGCGCACGGCGCAGGCCCGCCGCCGCTACGAGGCCTGGAGGCAGAAGCAGGAGAAGCAGATCGAGGCCGTGGCGCGCGACATCTCCGAGAGGATCAAGTTCTGACCGATGTGCGGCATCACCGGATTCGTTAACCTCGACGGGCGGCCGGCCGACGCCGGCCTGCTCGCCCGCATGAACGAGGCCATCCGCCACCGCGGCCCCGACGAGGACGGCACCTACCTCAACGGGCACGTCGGGATGGCGATGCGCCGCCTCGCCATCATAGACCTCGCCGGCGGCCAGCAGCCCATCGCCAACGAGGACCGCACGGCCTGGATCGTCTTCAACGGCGAAATCTACAACTTCCGCGAACTCAAGGAGCGGCTCGAAAAGCTCGGCCACCGCTTCCGCACCGACTGCGACACGGAGGCCGTCGTCCACGCCTACGAGCAGTACGGCACGGACTGCCCCAAGCACCTGCGCGGCATGTTCGCCTTCGCCATCTGGGACGAGCGCCGCGGGGAGCTTTTCCTGGCCCGCGACCGCGTCGGCAAGAAGCCCCTGCTCTACGCGAAGGTCGGGCAGACGTTCGTCTTCGGCTCCGAGTTCTCGGCGCTGCTGCTCCACCCCTCGGTCGGCCGCGAGGTCAACCGCGAGGCCATCCACCACTACCTCTCCTTCATATGCGTGCCCGCGCCGCTCACGGCCTACCGCGACATCCGCAAGCTGGAGCCGGGCCACACGCTCCGGCTCACGCGCGCGGGCGAGGTCAAGACCGAGCGCTACTGGCAGCCCGACTTCTCGAAGAAGCTCAAGATCACGGAGGAGGAGGCGGGCGAGAGGACGCTGGAGCTTCTGCGCGACGCCGTGCGCGTGCGGCTCATGTCGGAGGTGCCCCTGGGCGCCTTCCTCTCGGGCGGGATAGACTCTTCGGCCGTCGTCGCGCTGATGAGCGAGGTCAGCTCGGAGCCGGTCAAGACCTTCTCCATCGGCTTCGAGGAGCAGGACTTCTCGGAGCTGCACCACGCGCGCCGCGTCGCCGAGCACGTCGGGGCCGAGCACCGCGAGTTCATCGTCCGGCCCGACGCGCTCGAAGTCCTCCCGACGCTCGTCGAGCACTACGGCGAGCCCTACGCCGACTCCTCCGCCATCCCGACCTACTACGTCGCGCGCGAGACGCGCCGCCACGTCACCGTCGCCTTAAACGGCGACGGCGGCGACGAGGCTTTCGCCGGCTACGAGCGCCACGTGGCGATGCGCCTCGCGGAGCGCTACCGGCGTCTGCCCGCGCCCCTGCGCGAGGGCGTCATCCGGCAGGTCTTCAACCTCCTGCCGTCTTTCGAGCTGAGCCGCGGGCGCGTGCGCAACCTGAAGCGGTTCCTGCACGCGGCGAGCCTCCCGCCCGTCGAGCGCTACCTGCACTGGGTGAGCGCCCTCGACCCCGCGGCCAAGCGGGAGGTGTACACGGACGAGTTCTTCCGCGAGATGTCCGGGAGCGACGGGCGGCAGTGGCTCGCGCCCTGGTTCGCGCGGGTCAACGGCGCGGGCGTCGTCGACGCGTCGCTCCTGGCCGACACGATGACCTACCTGCCGAACGACCTGCTCGTCAAGGTAGACATCGCGAGCATGGCCGTCAGCCTGGAGGCGCGCTCGCCCTTCCTCGACCACCACGTCATCGAGTTCGCGGCGCAGCTGCCCGAGCGCCTCAAGCTGCGCGGGCTGACGACGAAGTACATCCTGAAGCGGACGCTCAAGAAGCTCCTGCCGGCCGCGAACCTCTCGCGCGGCAAGATGGGCTTCGGCGTCCCCGTGGGCCACTGGTTCCGCGGCGAGATGCAGCCCTTCCTGCGCGAGCACCTGCTCTCGGAGAAGGCGGCGCGGCGCGGGTACCTGCGGCCCGAGGCGGTCGCCCGCATGGTCGAGGAGCACATCGAGGGGCGGCGCGACCACACGCACCGGCTCTGGATGCTGCTCATGCTGGAGCTTTGGTTCCGGCGCTTCATAGACTGAGGAGGTCGGACGAGGATGGGTGAGCGCCGCTGCCCGGCCTGCGCCGGCGAGGTCGCTGTCGGGCGCGGGGCCAAGAACGGCGTCGCGCTCGCGGAGTGCCGCGCCTGCGCGACGCTCTACGCCGAGTCGGCGCCCGCGGCCTTCGACTACGACGGCTACTACGACGAGGCGAACCTCTCGGTGCCCGAGGTCGTCGGCGCGCGGCTCGACGAAATCTTCGCCTCCTTCGCGCCCTACCGGCGGACGAACCGGCTGCTCGACATCGGCTGCGGCGCCGGCTCGCTGCTCGAAGCGGCGCGCCGGGCGGGCTGGGAGGCTTTCGGGACGGAGGTCTCGCCCCCGGCCGTCGAGCACGCGCGCCGCGCCGGCTTCGAGGTCTTCCACGGCGACCTCGGCGGCGCGCCCTACCCGGACGGACACTTCGACGTGGTGACGGCCAGCGAGATCATCGAGCACCTCGCCGACCCGCGCGCGATGATCCGCCAGGCGGCGCGCGTGCTCCGGCCGGGCGGCCTCTTCTGGGCGACGACGCCGCACGGGCGCGGGCTGACGGCGCGCGTCCTCGGCCTGCGCTGGAGCGTCGTCGCCCCGCCCGAGCACCTCCAGCTCTTCTCGCTCGGCGGCCTGCGCCGGATGCTGCGCGAGGCGGGCTTCCGCCGCGCGCGCGTCGCCTCGCGCGGCTTCGACCCCTTCGAAATCTGGCGCGTGCTGCGCGGCTCGACGGGCGCGGGCAGAGCCAACGGCGCGGCCTCCGCGGGCGCCGCCACCGGCGAACAGCCGGCGCTCAGCGAAGGCTGCGCCCGCGTCGAGAGCGGCTACCGCCTGAACGCCGCGCTGATGTCGAACGGCGCGACGCGCGCCGCGAAGGCCGCCCTCAACGCCGCCCTCGGCGCGACCCGCCTCGGCGACTCGATAAAAGTTTGGGCGGAGAAATGAAAAGCAGTAGACAGTAGCCAGTAGTCAGTAGCCGGTAGGTTCTGCCGCGGGTGCTGACGCTGACACCCGGACGATTCCCTGGCGACCGTCTTTCTACTGTCTACTGACTACTGTCTACTGACTACTTTTTTTCGGAGGACTCCTCTTTTGAAAGGAATCGTGTTAGCCGGCGGGCTGGGGTCGCGTCTGCGGCCGCTGACCGCCGTCACCAACAAGCACCTGCTGCCGGTCTACGACAAGCCGATGATCTACTACCCGATCCAGACGCTCGTCAACGCCGGCATCCGCGACATCATGATCGTCACCGGCGGCAACTCGGCCGGCGACTTCCTGAAGCTCCTCAAGAACGGGAAGGACTTCGGCCTCAAGCACATCAACTACACCTACCAGGAGGGCGAGGGCGGCATCGCCGACGCGCTGCGGCTCTGCGAGGACTTCGCCGACGGCGAGCCGGTCTGCGTCGTCTTAGGCGACAACATCATCGAGCGCAACATCACGCGGGCCGTGCGCTCGTACCGCCACCAGGGCGGCGGGGCCAAAATCCTCCTCAAGCAGGTGCCCGACCCGCAGCGCTTCGGCGTCCCCGAGCTCGACGGCCGCCGGGTGCTCCGCATCGAGGAGAAGCCGAAGGAGCCGAAGTCCGAATACGCCGTCATCGGCGTCTACATGTACGACGCCGAGGTCTTCGACATCATCCGCACGCTCAAGCCCTCGGCCCGCGGCGAGCTCGAAATCACGGACGTCAACAACGTCTACATCGGGCGCGGCGAGATGACCTGGGACGAGCTGGAAGGCTGGTGGACGGACGCCGGCACCTTCGAGTCGCTGCTGCGCGCCGCCAACCTCGTCGCCGAGACCGGGGCCAACAAACTCGACGAGGGCGACGCCAGCCACGCCGGGACGGGCCGCTAAAGTTGTGCGGGGCGGCGGGTTTGGGTTAAGGTCTGACGGCCCACCACAGAGTCACAGAGCGGGGACGGACGGCGGGCGGGTGCGCGCCCGCCCCCCCGGTCTGCGCGGCGGGGCCGGCGGGCGGGTCGGGTTTGAGTCGAGATGAGTACGCCACAGGTCACGAACGCGCTGACGGTTGACTTCGAGGACTGGTATCAGGGCCTCGAAATCCCGCACACCGACTGGGCCGGCTTCGAGGATAGAATCGAGCCGGTCGGCCACCGCCTGCTCGGGCTGCTCTCGGAGGCGGGCGTGCGCGCGACCTTCTTCGTCCTCGGCTACGTCGCCGAGCGCCACCCGCGGGTGGTGCGCGCCATCGCCGAGGCCGGCCACGAGGTCGGAACCCACGGCTACTCGCACACGCTCATCTACCGGCAGACGCCGGAGGTCTTCCGCGAGGAGCTGCGCCGGGCCGTCGGCGCGGTCGAGGACGCGGCCGGCGCCGCGGTCGTCGGCCACCGCGCGCCGTTCTTCTCGATCACGAAGGAGTCTCTGTGGGCGCTCGACATCCTCGGCGACCTCGGCATCCGGTACGATTCGAGCATCTTCCCCGTCCACAACTACCGCTACGGCATCGCCGACGCGCCGCGCTGGCCCTACGAGATCAAGACCGGCCGCCACACGCTGACGGAGTTTCCGATTTCCATCTGGCAGGTGATGGGGCAGAACGTTCCGATCGCGGGCGGCGCGTACTTCCGCATCTACCCGTACCGCTTCACGCGGCGCGGCCTGCGCGCGGTCAACCGCGAGGGCCGGCCCTTCACCTTCTACCTCCACCCCTGGGAGATAGACCCCGGACACCCGCGCATCCCGCTCCCGCGGCGAATCGCGCTGACGCACTACTTCAACCTCGGCGCGACCGAGCGACGCCTGCGGAGGCTCCTGCACGATTTCGAGTTCGCGCCGATGAGGGAGGTCTTAAATGTCGCAAGTTGAGCGGAAAGTCCGCGAGCACTTCCACGCCGACGCCAGCCGCTTCGACGCCATCTACGAGGAGCGCAAGGGGCCGCTCACGCGCTTCATAGACAACTGGTGGCGCGGCGTCGTCCGCAAGAGGCTCGAAGTCAACCTCGAAAAGCTCGAGCCCCTCAAGGGGAAGTCGGTGCTCGACGTGGGCTGCGGGTCGGGGCGCTTCTGCATCGCCTACGCCGAGCGCGGGGCGGCGCGCGTCGTCGGCGTAGACTTCGCCGCCGCGATGATCGAGATCGCCGACCGCCTCGCCGCGCAGGCCGGCGTCGCCGACCGCTGCCACTTCATCGCCGGCGCGTTCCCCGAGGCCGTCGGCGACGAGACGTTCGACGCCTCGACCGCCAACGGCTTCTTCGACTACGTCGAGCACCCCGTCCCGCTCATCGCCCGGATGCGCGAGCTGACGCGCGAGACGATGATCATGAGCTTCCCGAAGGCGGTCGAGTGGCGCGTGCCCGTCCGCCGCCTCCGCTTCTGGCTCAAGGGGACGCCGCTCTTCCTCTACCGCGAGGGGCAGGTCAAAAGAATCCTCGCCGAGGCGGGCGTCAAGGACTACGAGTGGATCAACCTCGACCGCGACTACCTCGTCGTGGCGCACCTGTAAGACCGCTTCTATGCCGAACCGCAAACCCATCCGAGTGCTGCACGTCATCACCCGCATGATCGTCGGGGGCGCGCAGGAGAACACGCTGCTGACGGTCGAGGGCCTCGACCGGATGCCGGAGTACGAGGTCACTCTGGCGAGCGGCGTGGACAACGGCCCCGAGGGCGAGCTGCTGACGCGCGCGCGCGCGACGACGCGGCTCGTCATCATCCCGGAGCTGGGGCGCGACATCAACCCGGCCGCCGACCTCGCCGCCTTCTGGAAGCTCTACCGGTTGATTAAGCGCGGCCGCTACCACATCGTTCACACGCACTCGTCGAAGGCCGGCGTGCTCGGCCGCGTGGCGGCGAAGCTGGCCGGCACGCCCTTCGTCGTCCACACGCTCCACAGCCTCGTCTTCCACGAGTACCAGCCGTGGGCGGTCAACAAGACCTGGCGGGCGATCAAGAAAATCTGCGCGCCGATGACGGATCATTTCATCAGCGTGTCGAGCATCATCGTGGACAAGGCGGTCGCCGCCGGCGTTGACCGCCCCGAGAAGTTCTGCACCATCTACAGCGGGATGGAGCTCGACTGGTTCCTGAACGCGAAAGTTGACGGCCGGGCCGTCCGCCGCGAGTTCGGCATCCCGGAGGACGCGCCCGTCGTCGGCAAGATCGCCCGCCTCTTCCCGCTCAAGGGTCACGACCAGCTGATGGACGCCGCGCCCGAGATCGTCCGCCGCCACCCCGACGTGCGCTTCTTCCTCGTCGGCGACGGCATCCTCTACGACCACCTGCGCGAGCGCGCGCGCGCCGCCGGCATCCTCGACAACTTCGTCTTCGCCGGCCTCATAGACCGCGAGCGCATCCCCGAGATGATCTCGGCGATGGACGTGGTCGTCCACACGTCTCTGCGCGAGGGCCTCGCCCGCGTGCTGCCGCAGGCCCTCGCGATGGGCAAGCCGTGCGTCTCTTTCGACATTGACGGCGCGCCCGAGGTCGTCATCCCCGACAAGACCGGCTACCTGGTGCGGCCGAACGACTCGGCGGGCCTGGCCGAGAGCCTCTCGCGCCTCATCGCCGACCCCGGCTTGCGGGCGCGGATGGGCGAGGCCGGCCGCCGCCACGTAGACCCGGCCTTCCGCGCCGAGACGATGGTCAGGCAGATCGCCGACGTCTACGAGATGCTCCTCGCCCGCCATCCCGAGCGCATCGAGCGCTTCGACCGGCGCGGCGCGGGCGGCGAGGTAACCGGCGCGGAGGCGCGCCCCGACAGGGAGGGCACGGCGAGCAGAGCATGAGAGTCCTAATCACAGGCGGCGCGGGTTTCGTCGGCTCGCACCTCGCGGACGCGTACGTCGCGCGCGGCGACGAGGTCTTCTGCCTCGACGACCTCTCGACCGGCTCCATCGAGAACATCGCGCACCTCAAGGAGCACCCACGCTTCCACTACCGTGTTGACGCCGTGCAGAACGTGCCGGTGGTGGCCGAGCTGGTTGACTGGTGCGACGTGGTCTTCCACCTCGCGGCCGCCGTCGGCGTCAAGCTGATCGTCGAGAGCCCCGTGCGCACCATCGAGACCAACGTCCACTGCACGGAGGTCGTGCTCGCGCAGGCGAACAAGAAGAAGAAGAAGGTGCTGGTGACTTCGACCTCGGAGGTCTACGGCCTGTCGAACGACGTGCCCTTCCGCGAGGACGGCAACCTCGTGATGGGGGCGACGACGAAGGGGCGCTGGAGCTACGCCTGCTCGAAGGCGATTGACGAGTTCCTGGCCCTGGCCTACTGGCGCGAGAAGAAGCTCCCCACCGTGGTCGTGCGCCTCTTCAACACCGTGGGGCCGCGCCAGACCGGCCAGTACGGGATGGTCATCCCGACCTTCGTCAAGCAGGCGCTCGCGGGCCGGCCCATCACCGTCTACGGCGACGGGACGCAGACGCGCTGCTTCGGCTACGTCAAGGACGTGGTCGGCGCGCTCGTCGCGCTGATGGACCGGGAGGAGGCGACGGGGCAGGTCTTCAACGTCGGCTCGAACGAGGAGGTCTCGATCATGGAGCTGGCCCGGCGCGTCAAGGAGCTGGCCGGGTCGGATTCCGAGATCGTCACCGTCCCCTACGCCGAGGCTTACGAGGAGGGCTTCGAGGACATGCCGCGCCGCGTCCCCGACATCTCGAAGGTCTCGGCCCTCGTCGGCTTCCGCCCCGCGATGCCGCTCGACGGCATCCTCCAGTCCGTCATCGAGTACTACAGCGGCCGGTAACGAAGTTTCGAGTTACGGGTTTCGGGTTTCGAGTTCGGGCGGCGCGCGCCAGAGCCTTTCAACCCGCGCCGAACAAACTCGAAACCCGCAACCCGCAACTTGATTTCTCCTGCCGGTTTTAATAGCTTCTACGGGCACACGCGCCGAGAGCCTCTTGAGAGCCTCTGTAGGAACCGGAGCCCCATGCCTTTCACCAGCCGCTACCTCGTGCCCGTCTGCTTCGCGCTCGCGCTCGCGCTGGCGCTGACGCCGCTAGTGCGGGCGCTGGCCCGCCGGCTCGGGGCGGTCGCCAAGCCGCGGGCCGACCGCTGGAACCGCCGGCCGACGGCGATGATGGGCGGCGTGGCGATCTTCGCCACGGTCGCCATCACCTACCTCCTCTTCGTCCCGCACGACCGCCAGGGCTGGGTCGTGATGGCGGCCAGCTCGTTCCTCTTCGCCGTCGGGCTCCTGGACGACTTCCTCCACATCAAGCCGTACCAGAAGCTGATCGGGCAGGTGCTGGGCGCGAGCGTCGTCGTCTACTTCGGGCTGACGCTGCCGTGGGGCTGGGCGCCCTCGCTCTCGATGGCCGTCACCATCTTCTGGCTCATCGGGATCACGAACGCCATCAACCTGCTCGACAACATGGACGGCCTCGCCGCGGGCGTCTCGGCCATCGCGGCCGTCTTCATCGCCGCCAGCCTCGCCATCAACGGGCAGACGACCGAGGCGCTGATGCTCTCGGTCTTCGCCGCCTCGCTCCTGGGCTTCCTCGCCTACAACGCCAACCCGGCCTCGATCTTCATGGGCGACTGCGGCTCGATGTTCGTCGGCTTCTTCCTGGCGAGCTCGGCGCTTTTGAGCGCGGGCGGCGCGCGCGGCCGCAGCTTCATCGTCGTCGTCGCCGTCCCCGTCCTCATCCTCTTCATCCCGATCTTCGACACGACGCTCGTCACCGTGGTGCGCAAGCTCTCGGGGCGGGCGGCCTCGCAGGGCGGGCGCGACCACACTTCGCACCGGCTCGTCGCCCTCGGCCTCTCCGAGCGCCACGCCGTCTGGATGCTCTACGCCTTCGCGGCCGCCTCGGGCGTCATCGCCCTCTTCGTGCGCGAGTTCGACTACCAGGTCGGCATCGCGGCGGTGCTCGGGTTCGCGGTGGTGCTCACCCTCCTCGGCGTCTACCTGGCGGGGGTGAAGGTCTACGACGAGGCCGAGGTGCAGGCGGCGCGCGAGAAGCCGCTCGTCTCGTTCCTCGTAGACCTCTCCTACAAGCGGCGCATCTTCGAGGTGCTCTTAGACCTGGTGCTCGTCATCCTCGCCTACTACAGCGCCTACCTGCTGCTCTTCGGCTCGCAGTGGAGCCCGGCGCTGTGGAACCTCTTCCTGAAGACGATCCCGGTCCTCATCTTCGTCAAGATGTCGGCGCTGCTCGTGACGGGCGTCTACCGCGGCATCTGGCGCTACGTGAGCGTGGACAACCTGATCGTCTACGCGAAGGCGGTCGGGGCCGGGTCGGTGGCGAGCGTGCTGGCGCTCCTGTTCGCCTTCCGCTTCGAGGGCTTCTCGCGCGCCGTCTTCGTGCTCGACGCGATGATCTTCTTCCTGATGCTGGCCGGGAGCCGGATGGCCTTCCGCCTCTTCCGGCAGATGATCCCGGCCCCGAACGGCGGGGGCCGCCGCGTCCTCATCTACGGGGCGGGCGACGCCGGCGAACTCCTCCTGCGCGAGATGCGCAACAACCTCCGGCTCCAGTACACGCCGGTCGGGTTCGTTGACGACGACCCGTTCAAGAAGGGGAAGGTGCTGCACGGCCTCAAGGTCTTCGGCGGCAACGGCCACCTCCGCCGCGTCTGCGACGAGCAGCGCGTGGACGAGGTGCTCATCTCCAGCTCCAAGATCACCGACGAGCGGCTCCGCGAAATCCTCCGCGACTGCGAAGAGGCCCGCATCACCCTCAAGCGCATGCGCATCGAGATCGAGCTGGTCGGCCACGAATACTGAGGAGTAGACAGTAGCCAGTAGTCAGTAGACAGTAGCGCTCCGCGCCGCGACCGCTGACGCCGACACCCTGAAGATTCGATAGCGAACGGTTTTCTACTGGCTACTGACTACTGTCTACTGCTTTAATGCCTGAGCAAATCTCCTTCATCAACGTGCGGGCCGCGTGGCGGCGGGCGCTGCTGTTGGTGCCGGCGGGGCTGGCGCTGGTGGCGGCGTGGTACGGGGTGCGCTGGTGCGTGGGGGCGACGCTGGCGGAGTACGCGCGGGAGTTGACGACGGCCGAGGCGGCGACGCGGTTCGCGCCCCGCAACCCGCACACGCACCTCCGGCTCGCGCGCCTGCGCCGCGCCAGCTACCTGCCCGACGAGATGGCGGCCGCCCTCGAAGGCTACGAGCGGGCGGCGGCGCTCGCCCCGCACGACTACCTGGTCTGGTCGGAGCTGGGCCGTGCGCGCGGCGAGGCGGGCGACCTGGAGGGCGCGGTCGCGGCCTTCGCGCGCGCCGCCGGGCTGGCGCCGTCGTACGCGATGCCGCGCTGGCATCTGGGGAACGCGCTGCTGCGCGCGGGCCGCACCGAGGAGGCCTTCGCCGAGCTGCGCCGCGCGGCCGACGCAGACCCGAGCCTCCGCCCGCAGGTCTTCAGCCTCGCGTGGCAGCTCTACGACCGCGACCTGACGCGGGCCGTCGAGGCCGTCGGCCGCACGCCCTCGGCGCGCGCGCAGTTAATCAACATGCTCGCGCGGCGCGGCCAGCTCGACGACGCGCTGGCCGTCTGGTCGTCGCTCGGCGGGGCCGACCGGCGCGCGCACGCCGCGATCGGCGAGACGCTCGCCCGCGAGCTTCAGGAGCAGAAGCGGTTCCGGCTCGCCCTCCAGGTGCTGGCCGAGGCGGGGGCGGCCGCGGTCGGGGGCGAGGCGGTCGAGCCGGAGAAGATCGCCAACGGCGGGTTCGAGTCGGACATCGGGCCGGCGGGCAAGAAGCTCCTGGGGTGGCAGGTCGTGCCCTCGTCGCAGGGCGTGCAGGTCGCGCTCGACGCGCGCGGCCCGCACACCGGCTCGCGCTCGATGCGCGTCACCTTCAACGCGCGCTCGCAGGTGCCGTTCGGCAACGTCCTCCAGTTCGTCGTCGTCGAGCCGGCGACGCGCTACCGGCTCGGCTTCTACGTCCGGACGGAGGAGCTGCGGAGCGCGGCGACGCTCCTGGCGCAGGTGCTCGACGCCTCGGCCGCGCAGCCCACCCCGCTCGGTGCCTCCGAGCCGGTGGCGGCCGGCACGGCCGGGTGGCAGCCCGTCTCCTTCGAGTTCACGACGGGGCCGCGCACCGAGGCCGTCATCGTGCGGCTCACGCGGGCGGGCTGCCCCGACGGCCTCTGCCCGATCTTCGGTAAAATCTGGTATGACGATTTCGACCTCCAACGCACAGCCGGCCGCGACGCCGCGCGCTGAGGCGCTCGCGGCGGCCGAGGCGCCGGCCCCGCCCGCGCCGGCCGGCGCCCCGCGCCCGGCGGCCGCGGAGGTGCCGCGCACGGTCTGGAGCCGCTTCATCATCCTCCTGCTCTGCCTCGCCGTCGTGATGACGACGCTCGCGTTCGGCACCGTCCACGCGTGGGCGCTCGCCCTCTTCCAGCTGAGCGCGGCGGCGGTCGTCGCCCTCTGGATGATGGACGCCTGGCGGACGGGCGCGCTGCGCGTGAGCCGCAACCCGCTGCAACTGCCGCTCGCCGGGCTGATCGCCGTCGGGCTCGTGCAGCTGCTCCCGCTCGGGGCCGGGGCGGGGCTGCCGGCCGGATCGGAGCCGCTGCTCACGCTCGACCCGCACGCGACGCGCTACGCGCTCGTCCAGCTCGCCTCGCTCACGGTCTTCTTCGCCGCCGCGCTCGCCTTCCTGGACAGCCCGCGCCGCCTGCGCGTCGTCGTCCGCACGGTCATCATCTTCGGCTTCCTGCTGGCGCTCTACGGGCTGATGCAGCACTTCGTCAACCCGGCCGCCATCTACTTCGTGCGCGAGCCGAAGCAGGCCGCGCCCTTCGGCCCCTACATCAACCGCCACCACTTCGCCGGCTACATGGAGCTGACGCTGGCGCTGCCGCTCGGGCTCATCTTCGCCGGGGCGGTCGCGCGCGAGCGCGTCCCGCTCTACGCCTTCGCGAGCGGCATCATGGGCGTCGCGCTGGTGATGACGAACTCGCGCGGCGGCATGCTGAGCATGATGGCCGAGGTCTTCTTCCTCGTCCTCGTGGCGGGGGCCGTGCGCCGGCGCGCGCGCGGCGAGGAGCCGGCCGAGGGCGAGGCGCGGGGCGGGCGCGTGCGGGCGCTGGCGGCCCGGCTCGGGGTGGCCTTCGCGCTGGTGCTCGCGATCTTCGTCGGCGTGCTCTACTTCGGCGGCGAGGACGCGGTCAGCCGGCTGTTCGGCACCGTCAACGCCGAAGACCCGACGACGGGCCGGGCACACTTCTGGCGGGGCACCTGGCAGATGATTAAAGACCGGCCGGTGCTCGGCGCGGGCCTCGGCGCGTTCGCCGCGGCCTACACGGCCTACGACACCTCGAGCGGCTCCTACCGGCTGGAGCAGGCGCACAACGACTACCTGCAAATCCTCTCGGACGCCGGGGTGGTCGGTGGCCTGCTCGGGCTCGTCTTCGTCGCCGCGCTCTTCCGGATGGCGGTGGCGCGCATGCAGTCGCACGACAGGTTCCGGCGCGGGGTCGCCCTCGGCGCGCTGGCCGGCTGCGCGGGCGTGCTCGTCCACAGCTTCTTCGACTTCACGCTCCACACCACGGCCAACGCGCTCCTCTTCCTGGTGCTCGCCGCGCTGGCGACCGTCAACGGGCGGGTCGAGGAGGCGGAGACGACGCGCCGGCGCCGCCGCCGCGCCGGGGATCACGAAAGGGGACGGATCGCGGCATGAGGGTTCTAGTCACCGGCGGGGCCGGCTTCATCGGCTCGCACCTCTGCGAGCGGCTGCTCGGCGAGGGGCACGAGGTCATCTGCCTCGACAACTTCTTCACGGGGCGGCGCGAGAACGTCCACCGCCTGATGGACTCGAAGCGCTTCGAGCTGCTGCGCCACGACATCATCGAGCCCGTCCTGCTCGAAGTCGACCAGATTTACAACCTGGCCTGCCCGGCCTCGCCCGTCCATTACCAGTACAACCCGGTCAAGACCGTCAAGACCAACGTCATGGGCACCATCAACATGCTCGGCCTCGCCAAGCGTGTCAGGGCCCGCATCCTCCAGGCCTCGACCTCCGAGGTCTACGGCGACCCGGCCGTCCACCCGCAGCCCGAAACCTACTGGGGCAACGTCAACTGCAACGGTTTGCGCGCCTGCTACGACGCGGCGACGGAAATCCTGACCGAAGACGGCTGGGTCGCTTTCCCGGAGTTGAGGCCGGGCGCCCGCGTCGCCACGCTGAACGCAGACGGCGAGGTCGAGTACCACGTCCCGGACGAGTACATCGCGCAGCCTTACGTCGGGGAGTTGCTGAGGTTCGCCAACTCGAAATACGACTTCTGCGTGACCCCGAACCATCAGATGTACGTGCGCGACCGCACGGGCAGAACCAGGTTCATGAGGGCCGACGAGGGAGTGGGCTGGTATCACTACCGCGCCGTGACGGGCGGCGACTTCGCCGGCGAGGAGGCGGAGTGGTTCGAGTTAGGTGCGCCGCCTGCGAACGCGAAAGTCAGCGTCGAGCGCATCCGGATGGACGACTGGTTGGAATTCCTCGGGTACTACATTTCTGAAGGCTGCGTGCACGTCCGCCGGCGGGTTCGCGCCGTGGGCGGTCACGACTACGAGATCGCCGACTACAACGTGCTGATTGCCCAGGAGAATCCGTCCGGGCGCGAGGCAATCGCCGGCTGCCTGGGCCGCCTCGGCTTAAGGTTCTTCCAGTCGGACGACCACCAGTTTCGGATTTGCAGCAAGCAACTGGCCGCCATCCTGTCACCGCTCGGAAAGTCGGGCGACAAGTACATCCCGCGCGAGTTTCTCCGGCTGTCGCGCCGGCAGTCGAAAATCCTGTTCGACGCCCTGATGCTGGGGGACGGTTCCCGCCGCGGTAATTCCTACGCCTACTATACGAAGTCGAAGCGGTTGGCCGACGACGTGCAGGAGTTGGCCCTGCGCTGCGGGTACGCGGCTTCGGTCGTCTCGCACGCCGTCGGGCGCGAGCTTTTCCGCGTCAACATTCGGCCGCCCGTAGACGCGAACTTGGCGCGGCCCGAGCGAGTCCGCTACGCCGGTTATGTCTATTGCGTCAATGTCCGCAACCACGTGATCTGCGTCCGGCGCAACGGCCGCGCCGCTTTTTGCGGTAATTGTTACGACGAAGGCAAGCGGCTGGCCGAGACGCTGATGATGGACTACCACCGGCAGAACCGGGTGGACACGCGGATCATCCGCATCTTCAACACCTACGGCCCCCGGATGCTGGAGAACGACGGGCGGGTGGTCTCGAACTTCGTGGTGCAGGCGCTGCGCGGCGAGGAGCTGACCATCTACGGCGACGGCAGCCAGACGCGCTCGTTCTGCTACGTGGACGACCTCGTCGAGGGCATGATCCGCCTGATGAACGTCGAGGAGGGCGCGCACCCGGGGCTGGACGTGCACGGCCCGGTCAACGTCGGCAACCCCGGCGAGTTCACGATGCGCGAACTGGCCGACGAGGTCGGCCGCGCCGCCGGCGTCGAGGTGCGGACGCGCTACTGCCCGCTCCCGCAGGACGACCCGCGCCAGCGCCGCCCCGACATCACCCGCGCCCAGCAGCTCCTCGGCTGGTCGCCCACCGTCCCCCTGCGCGACGGCCTCAAGCGGACGGTCGAGTACTTCGCGGGAAGAATCAAAAAGCAGTGACGAGTGCAGAGTGCAGAGTGCAGAATTAAAACGGTTGCTTTGATTCTGCACTT
>DASZKF010000187.1:0-3853 GCA_035947355.1 Pyrinomonadaceae bacterium
ACCTCGTCGACGATCGCGTAGGAATGGCCGCGCTGGACGACGCCCTCGAGGCTGACGGCCATGTTGTCGCGCAGATAGTCGAAGCCGAACTCCGAGTTCGTGCCGTACGTGATGTCGGCGGCGTAGGCGGCGCGCTTCTCCTCGTAGGGCTGCATGTTCTGCAGCACGCCGACGGTCAGGCCCAGGGCGTTGTAGATCGGGGCCATCCACTCGGCATCACGGCGGGCGAGGTAGTCATTGACCGTGACGAGGTGGATGCCCCTGCCGCGGACGGGGTAGCCGTTCTCGTCGCGCGAGGCCAACCCGTTCAGCACGATCGGCAGCGTGGCGGTCAGGGTCTTCCCCTCGCCGGTCTTCATCTCGGCGATCGACCCGTCGTGGAGCACCATCCCGCCGATCAGCTGCACGTCGAAGTGGCGCTGGTCGAGCGTGCGCTTGCCGGCCTCGCGGGTGAGCGCGAAGGACTCGAAGAGCAGGTCCTCGAGCGGCTCGCCGTTCAGGTAGCGCTCGCGCAGCGACTCGTACCGAGCGCGCAGCTCGTCGTCCGACTCGAGCTCCAGCTCGGGCTCGTAGTCGTTGATGCGGGCGACGTTCCGCTCGAAGGTCTTGAACTTCTTCGACTCGCCGACCCGCAGCGCGCGGTCGAGGATGGACATCAGAGCTACGGTAGCAACGCGGCGGGGGGCTCACGGGCGCCAGTCGGCCACGTGGGCCGGCGTCTCGATCCCCTCGTCGAGGCGGGGATCGGGCTCGGGAGGATCGACCACGGTGCGCAGTGGCAGGACGCCGGCCCACACCGGCAGCGCGTAGTCCTCGTCGTCGTCGATCGGCGGTCCGGTGCGGACCTTGGCGGAGGCCTCGGTCAGCGGCAGCTCCAGGACCTTGGTGCCCTTGAGCTCCTGGCGCGTGGGCGGCCTAACCTCCGCCCAGCGGCCGGGCACGAGCTTCTCGGCGAAGAGCTCGAGCGCCTTGAGGCGCTCCTCGGCGGGCTCGATCAGGCGCGCCTGGCCGAAGACGACGACCGAGCGGTAGTTGATCGAGTGGTGGAAGGCCGAGCGCGCGAGCACCAGCCCGTCCACGAGCGTCACCGTCACGCAGACCTCGGCCCCTTCGCGCAGCGCCTTGAGCATCCGGCTCGCCCGCGCGCCGTGGATGAAGAGTTGGTCGCCGACGCGCCCGTAGGCCGTCGGGATGACGAAGGGCTTGCCGCCGGAGACGAAGCCGACGTGACAGACGAAGCCCTCGTCGAGAATCCCGTAGACGACCTCCCGGTCGTAAGAACCCCTCTGCGGCAGCCGCCTCAGCTTCGTCCTCTCGGTCTGCTTGAAGTCGTCCATGAGACACACGCCCCCTTGGCGCGGTCGGTCGCCGCCGCCCCGCGCGGAAGAAGATTCGGTTGAGCGGTTTTGCAGGCGGCCCCGGCCGGCCTCAGTCGCGGTCGAAGAACTTCAGGGCCATCGCGCCGTGCGTGGCCGCCCCGCCCGCGCGCAGCGCCGCCGCGACGAAGGCCGCCTCGACGACCTCCTCGCGCGTGGCCCCGGCCGCCTTCGCGGCCGCCGCGTGCGCCTCGATGCAGTAGGGGCACTGGGTCGTGCAGGCCACGGCGAGGGCGATCAGCTCCCTGTACTTGCGCGGGACGGCCCCGTCCTCGCGCCCGACGATGTTGTTGAGGCCGAGCCACGCCTCGAAGTCCGCCGGCGCGAGCCTCCGCATCTGCCCCAGGAGCTTCAGGTCGTTCTCGTCGTGGTAGTGGTCTGACATCTGCTCGGCAACCTCCGTCACAAGCGGGTCAAAGTCTCGACGCAGACTAGCACAGATTGGCCCGGCGCGAAGCTCCATTTTTTCGGTGCGCGCGGGGCCAATTTCTTTTAGGATGTGGGCGCGGCCGCCCGCGGAAAGTGAGGTTTCGGGAACCCTTTGAAGCTCGCCACATCGCTCAGCCTCGCCGACGTCGCGCTCGACGCGCGGGCGCGCGCCCCGCTCTACCGGCAGCTCTACGAGGCGCTGCGCCGCGCGATTCTCGCCGGCCAGCTCAAGCCCGGCACGCGGCTGCCCTCGACGCGCGAGCTGGCCGGAGACCTCCGCGTCTCGCGCAACACCGTGATGAACGCCTACGAGCAACTGCTCGCCGAAGGCTACGTCGAGGGGCAGACCGGCTCTGGCACCTACGTCTCGCGGCTGCTGCCGGAGGAACTCCTGCACGCGCGCGCGGTGCCGCCCCGCGCCCCGCGCGCGGCGCGCAAGGGCCGAGACCTTTCGGCGCGCGGCCGGCTGCTGGCGGCGACGCCCTCGGCCGTCGCGCGCGCGGCCGGCGCGACGCGCCCCTTCCGGCCCGGCATCCCGGCCATAGACGCCTTCCCCTTCGAGCTTTGGTCGCGCCTCGTCTCGCGCCACTGGCGCCGCCCGCGCCGGGACCTGCTCAACTACGGCGACGCGGCCGGCTACGCGCCCCTGCGCGAGGCCATCGCCTCCTACCTCGGCGCGGCGCGGGCCGTGCGCTGCGAGCCGGAGCAGGTCATCGTCGTCGCCGGCGCGCAGCAGGCGCTCGACCTCGGCGCGCGGGTGCTGACGGACGCGGGCGACGACGTGTGGGTCGAGGAGCCGGGCTACCTCGGCGCGAAGGGCGCGCTGGCCGCGGCCGGCGCGCGGCTCGTCCCCGTGCCGCTCGACGAAGAGGGCCTGAGCGTCGAGGCCGGCGCGCGGCTCGCGCCGTGGCCGCGGCTCGTCTACGCCTCGCCCTCGCACCAGTACCCGACGGGGGTGACGATGAGCCTGGCGCGGCGCCTCGCGCTGCTCGAATGGGCCGGGCGCGCCGGCGCGTGGATCATCGAGGACGACTACGACAGCGAGTACCGCTACGCCGGCCGGCCGCTGGCGGCGCTGCAAGGGCTCGACCGCGAGCAGCGGGTCGTCTACCTCGGCACCTTCAGCAAGGTGCTCTTCCCCGCCCTCCGGATCGGCTACATGGTCGTCCCCGTTGACCTGGTGGACGCTTTCCGCTCGGCCCGCGCACTCTCCGACCGACACTCGCCGACGGTCGAGCAGGCCATCCTCGCGGACTTCATCAGCGAGGGCCACTTCGCGCGCCACATCCGCCGCATGCGCGCGCTCTACGCCGAGCGGCAGGCCGCGCTCGTCGCCGCCTGCCGGGAGGAGCTGGGCGGGCTCTTGGAACTTAAGCCGGCGGACGCGGGGCTGCACCTGACGGGGCTTCTGCCGGAGGGCGTGAGCGACCTTGAGGCTTCGCGCGCGGCCGAGGCGCGCGGCGTCGAGGCGCAGCCGCTCTCGGCCTTCCACCTCGGCCCGGCGCGCGCCGGCGGCCTCGTCCTCGGCTACGCCGCCTACGACGGGCGCGAGATACGCGAAGGCGTCCGCCGGCTGGCCGACGCGCTCGGCGGCCTCCGCCGGTCGGTAACGATTGGAGCGCGCGAGCGCAGGGCAGGCATCGCGGGCTGAGTAAAATTAAGAATTAAGAATTAAGAATTGGTGTGTCCAGAGTGTTGAAGGGCGCTCCGTCGCCACGCCATTCTAAATTCTTAATTCTTAATTGCTATCGCGCTTCCAGAGGTTCTGGGAGGGGATGCGGAGGGCGCGGTTGAATTTGCTGGAGGCGTTCTCCCAGGCGATGATCTCGGTCAGCTCGACGATCTGGTCGTCGTCGTAGAACCGGCGCAGCCGGGCGAACAGCTCGTCCGAAACGTCGTGGCCGGTGATCGTCATCGCGTCGGCGTAGGCGAGCGCGGCGCGCTCGGCCTCGCCGTAGAGGGGGCTCGCGGCGTAGTCCGCGAGCGCCTCGATCTTCTCGCGCGTCAGCCCGAGTTCGCTGCCGACCGCAGCGTTGATGTCCTGTCAA
>DASZKF010000188.1:0-9190 GCA_035947355.1 Pyrinomonadaceae bacterium
CGACACTAGTGAGGTCAGCCGTTCGGCTGGTGCTGCTCGTGACACTCGTCGTCTTGACGCTGGGCGCTTGCGGTGGCGACGGTGGTGGCGGTGGGGGGGAGGCGGCAGGTGCCGAGCTTGAAGGAGGCGATGCGGGTGTGCCAGTTCCAGGTGCCGTTGGTGGCGAGGTACTCGTTGGTGTACCACATCGTGCAGTCGTCCACGGGGTCAACGCTGAGCGTGCTGTAGTCGCCCCAGCGGGCGAGCCCTTGCGTCTGCACGCCGGTGCCCGTGTGCAGGTTGGTCTCGCTCGAAAGGGTGTTGAGCGGGTCGTTGAAGGCGCGGCCGGCGAAGCGGATGGTCGGCCGCAGGCTCGTGGCGTTCGAGATGCTGTAGCCGATGGCGAGGTTCCCCTGCTTGTCCATCGCCGCGCTGCTCATCCAGCGCCAGTCGGCCGTGCCCGGCGCGTAGGTGGACTGCTGGTGGACGGTGACCGCGCCGTTCGGGTTGCGCAATTCGTACCAGCGGATGCCCGTGCGCGCGTTCTTCTTGTTCGTCCCGACGTTGACCGGCTGCGTGACGACTAGCGACTCGTGCGTCCCGAAGTTGCGGTAGGCGAGCCGGTACTGGAGGCGGTCGGCCAGGGATTCGAGCTTCTGGGTGGTGCCGGGCTGCGGGACGCAGGCCCCGCGCGAGGTCGTCGGGCACGGGTGACTGAAGGCGGCCACGGGGATGCTCGTCGGCCCCGTCAGGGTCGTGCTCGCGGGCGTCACCCAGTTGACGCTGAACTTCCACAACAGGAGCGAGTTCGACCCGTCGGTGAGCATGTAGTTGGGCGACCCGGCGGGCGGCAGGGGGCCGTCCACGTCGGCCGGCAGGACGCTGCCGAAGCTGGTCGAGAGCTGGAAGCACTGCTGCGTGGCCGGCAGGCCGGCGAGCATCTTCGCGCGGTCGTAGGCGCAGAGGCGCGCGCCGGCGAAGAAGTTGGTGAACATGTTAAAGGTGATGTAGTAGGCGTCGGGCCAGACGGAGAGTTTGGGGAAGTCGGGGAACTGGTTGTACTGGAAGGCGTAGCGGTTGTAAGCGCCGGTCGCGTCCGAGGTCTGCGAGACGGCGACGCACTGCCAGTAGCCGGCCGCGCCGCCCGGCACGGCGAACTGCGTCATGATCCAGCGGCTGGCGAACTGGTCGTACTGGACGATGGGGTCGCCGTCGTTCGAGGTCTCGCAGGCCCCGCCGAAGCCCGCCCAGATGGTGTTGCCGGGGGCCGGGCCGTAGAGCAGAAGACCGTCGGACTTGCGGAAGACGGCGAACTCGGTGTTGATCCACTGGACGTATTGCGTGTCGCCCACGTCGCCCGTCGTGTCGGGCGGGGAGAACAGCACGTCGAAGCCGTACGCCCCGTCGCCGACGCCCTCGAAGTTGAGGCCGCCCGTGACGGGGACGTTCGGGGAGACGTTGGCCTGGACGATGGGGTCGGCCTGCGGCTCCCGGCTCTTAGCCATGAAGTTCATCGGGTTCTCGACGCGGTTGCGCTTGACGGGCGCCGCCGGCATGATCTCGCGCAGCGGCTTGGACACGTCGTGCTTGGCGGCGCGCCCGACTTCGGGCTTCTTCATGACGGCGGCGCGCTGCGCGAGGGCGGGGGCGGGCAGCGCCGCGAGGGCGAGCAAGGCGAGGGAGGGTAGGACGAATTTTCTCTTCATTCTCTTTCTCCGGTGGTTGTTTTAACCGAGGGCAGACCTCGGCCTGCCGTTCGCGTGAGAGGTTCGGGGCCGACAGTTACGGGATGCAGCACCCGTGCGGCGGGGCGGCGATGAAGACCTAGAAGAACGAGAACAGACGGGTTGAAGCGAGGGCCGGCTGAGCGAAAGAGGGGTGGAGTATAGCACCGCCGGCGGCCGGCAGGAAATTTTTTTGCGGCCCGCCGGGCGGGCGGGCGGAAGTTTCGAGTTGCGAGTTGCGAGTTTAAAACAACTTCACCACAGAGTTACAGAGGCACGGTTAAAGCAGAAGACTTTAACCATGCCTCTGTGGTTAATTTGCCTTTAACTCGAAACTCGCAACTCGCAACTCGAAACTCCTTCTCACGGGCTGAGGCGCCAGCAGTTGTAGCTGCTGGAGCCGCTGTAGGAGTAAATCTGCCAGCGGTAATAGCCGGCCGTGCCGGAGTAGGAGATGGTCTCGTTGGAAGTCACGCTCTCGGCGCGGGCGACGATGACCCACGCCGCGCCGTTCCACTTCTGCAGGTAGAGGTCGAAGTCCGCCCCGGAGGCCGGCCCGGCCAGGCAGCCCTTGTGGTAGCCGGAGACGGAACTGTAGTAGTAGCTGCCGTTCGGGTGGTAGTCGAAGTCGCCGGTGAACGAGAGCGCCCCCGTGTAGAGCGTCCCGCCGGTGCAGGCCGAGGGCGGGGAGGGGCCGCTGCCGGTCGTCAGCGGCGAGTAGAGCAGGCGGTTGGGTGAGCCCGTCCCGATGCCGGTCAGGCGGTTCGTCGTCGCCGTGTTGACGATCTGGTCGCAGACGGTCGCGGGCGAGGCCGAGGGGTTGTTTTGCAGGTAGAGCGCCGCCGCCCCGGCGACGTGCGGCGTCGCCATCGAGGTGCCGCCGATGGTGTTGGTCGCCGTGTCGGAGGTGTACCACGCCGACTGGATGCTCGAACCCGGCGCGAAGAGGTCGAGGCAGGTTCCGATGTTCGAGAAGTCCGACTTGGCGTCGGTCGAGGTCGTCGAGCCGACGGTGATGGCGGCGGCGATTAAATCTCGTCGCCGCCGCGCGGGCCTTCGTCCTCGATTCTTAAACCTTATTTCGCCAGCGCTCGCGGTAGCGGCGCAGCATCTGCGGCGAGAGCAGCAGGGTCTGCAGGAGCGACCCCGTGGCGAAGCGGCGCGCGAGCGAGCGGAAGAGGGCGGCCGCGCCGGGCGTGTAGTTGAACCACCAGACGTCCTGGAGGAGCGCGAGGCGGTTGACGTGGATGTGGTGCGGCGCGACCATCTCCAGGAGGCCGAGCCGGCCGTGCGTGCGCCCCAGCCCGCTCTGCTTGACGCCGCCCCACGGCGCCTGCGCGATGCCGTGCGTGTAGAGCACCTCGTTGACCATCACCGTCCCGGCCTCAATCCGTGAGGCGACGCGCCGGCCCTTCCGTAAATCACGCGTCCACACGCTCGCTGTCAGCCCGAACTCGCTGTCGTTAGCTAAACGGACGGCCTCCTCCTCGGTCTTGAAAGTCATCAGCGGCAGCACCGGCCCGAACGTCTCCTCGCGCATGACGGCCATCGAGTGGTCAACGCCCGCGAGCACCGTCGGCTCGTGGAAGCAGCCGCCCGCGGGCGCGTCCTTCAGGCGGCGGCCGCCCGCGAGCACGCGCGCGCCGCGCGCGACCGCGTCGCTGACGTGCTCCTCGACCGTCCGGAGCTGACGCTCGCTCGACATCGCGCCCAGGTCCGTCCCCTCGCGCGCGCCGAGGTCTTGCCGCAGGGACTTCACCAGGCGGACGACGCGCGCCGTGAAATCTTCGGCCACCGACTCCTGCACGTAGCAGCGCTCGACCGAGGCGCACGCCTGCCCCGAGTTGGCGAACGCGCCCCAGACGGCCGCGCCCGCCGCCGCCGAGAGGTCTGCGTCCTCGAAGACGATCATCGGGTCTTTGCCGCCGAGTTCGAGGACGACCGGAGTGAGGCGGCGCGCGGCGGCCTCGGCCACACGCCGGCCCGTCGCGACGCTCCCCGTGAACATGATTTTATCTACGCCGGCCTCCGTGAGCGCCGCGCCCGTCCGCCCGTCGCCGGTCAGGACTTCTAACACGCCCGCGGGCAGGCCGGCGCGCCTGAAGACCTCGCCGATCTTGAGCGCGACGAACGGCGTCAGCTCGCTCGGCTTGAGCACGACGGAGTTGCCGGCCATCAGCGCCATGACGACCTCGCCCAGGGGGATGGCCCAGGGGAAGTTCCACGGCGAGATGATGCCGACGACGCCGAGCGGGCGGTAGACGACCGTGGACGTGCGGCCCATGAAGCGGTAGAGGCCGATGTCTAATTTCTCCGGCCGCAGCATCCGCGCCGTGCGCCGCGCGAAGAACTGCATGAGGTCGAGCGTGGGGACGACCTCCATCGCCAGGGCCTCGGCCGAGGGCTTGCCCGACTCGCGCGAGATGAGCGCCGCCACCTCGTCCATCTCTTCCAGGACGAGGGCGCGCGCCCGCATCACGACGGCCGCGCGCTCGCGGAAACTGTGCGCGCCCCAACCCTTCTGCGCCGCCCTCGCGCGCTCCACCGCCGCGGCCACCTCCTCTGAAGTTGCGAGCGGCACGCGCCCGACCTCCTCGCCCGTCGCCGGGTCGTAAGAGATCACCTCGCGCGGGGTTTCGGCTTGCGGGGCCGCGGTTTGAGCTTCCGAGATTCGTGTTGCCATGGCGAGGCATTATGGCGCTAAAGGCGGGAACATTTAAAGCTCCGGCGGGACTTGCGGCGGCCGCGTTTCCTCACCACTCGGCCGGTCGGTTAGAATGGCTCTTCAGGCAGAAGCCGTGCCGACAGAGGGGAGACGATTGATGACGAGACCGCAGCTGGCCGAGTTCATGCGGCGGATGGAGCCGAACTCGGTCGCCATCCTGCCGGGCGCGCGCGAGGTGACGCGCTCGAACGACACCGAGTACCGCTTCCGCCAGGACTCAGACTTCTACTACCTGACCGGCTTCGGCGAGCCCGACTCCATCGCCGTCGTCGCGCCCTCGAAGGAGGAGCGCTTCACGCTCTTCGTCCGGCCGCGCGACCCCGAGAAGGAGGTCTGGACGGGCCGGCGGGCCGGCGTCGAGGGCGCGCGCGAGCAGTTCGGCGCCGACGCCGCCTTCCCCGTCGAGGAGTTCCAGGAGAAGCTGACCGATCTTTTGAACGGTGCCCGCCAGCTCTACTACCGGCTCGGCGCGGGCCAGCCCGACCTCGACCAGACCATCGTCCGCCAGCTCTCGCGGATGCGCGCGATGGGCCGCAAGGGCGTCCAGCCGCCGCACGCCATCGTTGACCCCGGCGTGATCCTCCACGAGATGCGGCTGTTTAAGACCGACGAGGAGGTCGAGTTGATGCAGCGCGCCGCCGACATCGCCGCCGAGGCCCACCGCGAGGCGATGCGCGCGGCCCGCCCCGGCGCGCGGGAGTACGAGATCGAGGCCCTCATCGAATACATCTTCCGCAAGAGCGGCGCGGCCGCCCCGGCCTACGGCTCCATCGTCGGCGCGGGCGCCAACGCCACCGTCCTCCACTACACGGCCAACGACGCCGAGATGCGCGAGGGCGACCTGCTCCTCGTGGACGCCGGGGCCGAGTACCAGGGCTACGCCTCCGACATCACCCGCACCTTCCCCGTCGGGGGGCGCTTCAGCGAGGCGCAGCGGGACATCTACCGGCTCGTCCTCGACTGCCAGGAGCAGTGCGTCGCGATGGTCGCGCCCGGCGTGACGCTCGAAGAGATGCACGCGCGCTCGGTCGAGATTCTGACCGAGGGGATGGTGCGTCTGGGACTGCTCGAAGGCGACGTGAAGAAGCTGATCGAGGAGGAGGGGTACAAGAAGTTCTACATGCACCGCCTCGGCCACTACCTTGGGATGGACGTGCATGACGTCGGCCTCTACCAGCAGGACGGCCAGCCGCGCCCCGTCGAGGCCGGCATCGTGATGACGGTCGAGCCCGGCCTCTACATCTCCCCGGAGGCCGAGGGCGTGCCCGACAAGTACCGCGGCATCGGCGTCCGCATCGAGGACGACGTGCTCGTCACCCCCGGAGGCCACCGCGTCCTCACCGACAAGGCCCCGAAGCAGATCGAAGAGATCGAGGCGCTGACGGCGAAATAAAGTTTCGAGTTTCGAGTTACGAGTTTCGAGTCAGGAACAGAGCCGCCCGCGGCTCTGTTAAGAAGTTGTCTTTTAACTCGAAACTCGAAACTCGAAACTCTTTGTTTACCGAAGGTAAATCGTGTCGTAGACGGAGCGGGCCTTGAAGCCGCAGGTGCGGTAGAAGCGCTGGGCGCGCTCGTTCTCCTCGTTGGCGAGCAGGCAGACGACTCGGGTGCGCGCGAGGAGGCGGCGGCAGAGCCGGGCCATCAGGCGGCGGCCGAGCGTGGTGCCGCGCTCGGACGGGTGGACGTAGACGCCTTCGAGGTAGACGACCTCGGGCGTGTCGGCCTGCACGTCGGCCTTGAAGACGAGCCGCTCGCCGCTGACGACGACCCACGTCCGCCCCTGCGCGATGCGGCGCAGGCAGCGGGCGACGAACCCCGACGGGTCAGCGTCGAGCGGGTTGACGCCGCTCTCGGCCTCGGCCAGCGCGGCGTGGACGGGCGCGATCAAGTCCACGTCCGCCGCGGTCGCCAGGCGCAGCTCGCCGCCGGCCTCCTCCATCAGGTGATTCAGCCCCGCGAGCGCCGGCCGGCGCAGCTCGAACAAGACCTCGCGGCAGACGCGGCGCATCTCGCGCCCCTCGTCGGCGTAGCCGTTCCAGAACTCCTCGACCGCCTCGACCTCGCCCATGATGACGTGCGTGCGCGCGCACCCTTGGGCGACGAGGGCGAACTCGGCGAGCGCCCGCCGCGTGCGCGCCTCGACGAGCGTGTGGTGGCCGACGAGGGCGACGCCTTCGAGCCGCCCCTCGGAGTTGCGGCAGCCGTAGAAGGTGCCGCGGTTGTGCTCGCTCACCAGCCCGTTGTCGCGGATCAGGCCGGCCATGCCGACCGTGTGCACGGGCCGCTCCGAAAGGAGCGCGAGCACCTCGGCGCGGTCGGCCTCGGTCAGCTCGCCGACCGCGGCGCCCAGTCCGGGCGCGGGCAGGTAGGCGCTCTCCGCCATCACGCCGTCTATGAAGGAAGCGACCGACATGTCGTTCTCCGTCTGACCTGCTACGGAAGTGCCGCCCGGTCAGGGGGCCATGTACGCCGTCTGCTCGCCGTAGGCGAGCGTAGACGTGCCGAGGAGCGTGTCGCTCAGGATGACGCCGTCGGCGAGGATCACGCCGTCGGAGAGGATGACTCCGTCGCTGAGGATGACGCCGTCGGAGAGGAGCGCGCCGTCGGAGAGGATGACGCCGTCGGAGAGGATGACGCCGCTGCCGCGCAGCGCGAGGGGCAGCACCGTGCCCGTGCCGAGCGCGCCGCCTCCGCTCGTGTAGACGTTGCGGCCGATGACGACGCCGGCCGTCAGCATGCTCAGGTTCTTGACGAGCACGCCGTCGGAGTTCGGGTGGACGTCGTTGGTGATGTAGAAGGTCGGGCGGTAGCCCTCCTGGAGCCTGTTGATCAGCTCGACGCCCGTGCCGAAGGTGTACTCGAAGGTGATGCCCTGCGCCCAGGCGTAGTTGCGGTCGCCCAGGTAGGTCTGCGGCGAGGGCGCGGCGGCCGTGAGCATCGGCGTGCCGACCGGGGCGGTGGCCGGCGCGAGGTCGCGGCGGACGAGGTCGGCGAGCTTCGTCGCGCCCGCGACGTTGAGCTGGCCCGCGCCCTGCTCCAACAGGTTGAAGCCCTTGATCGGGGTGGCCGTGTACTGCAGGAGTGTCCTCACCATCCCGGCCGTGAGTTTCGGGTTGACCTCGAACATCAGCGCCACGGTGCCGGCCACGAGCGGCGCGGCCATCGAGGTGCCGCTCATGTACATCATGTCCTGCCGCTGGTCGGGCGCGTCGTAGGCGGCGAGCGCCGGGTTCTGGGAGAGGAGCGCGTTCGGGCTCGACTGGGCCGAGACCAGCTTGTTGCCCGGCGCGACCAGCTCGGGCTTGAGCAGGTTGTCGTAGCGGCGCGCGCCCGAGACCTCGACGGTGTAGCTGCGCGTCGGCCCGCGCGACGAGAAGGTCGTGACGGCGTCGTCGGTGCGCGTGTCGGTGCCGAAGGTGTTGGAGGCCCCGACCGTGACGGCGTGCGGGCTGTTGCCGGGCGCGTGAATCTGCCCGTAGACCTTCTGGCCGGCGGCGTTCTTGCCGTGGTTGCCGGCCGCCGCGACGACGACGATGTCGAGGTCGTAGAGGCGCTCGACGGCGCGGCAGACCGGGTCGGTCTTGTACGACTCGATGGCCGGCGCGCCCAGCGAGAGGTTGACGACGCGGACGTTGTAGGCGCGGTGGTTGGCAGCGACCCAGTCGAGCGCGGCCAGCAGCCAGGAGGTCTTGCCGCGGCCCTGCGCGTCGAGCACGCGGAGGTCTAAGAGGTTGGCGTCCGGGGCGACGCCGCGGTAGGCCCCGGCCTGCACGCGGTCGCCCCCGGCCGCGAGCCCCGCGACGTGCGTGCCGTGGCCGTAGGGGTCGTCGGTGCGCGACTCGGTGGCGACGAAGTTCTGGTTGTAGACGACGCGGCTGGCGGTGCCCGAGGCGTTGAGGAAGGCGGCGTGGGCGTCGTAGATGCCCGAGTCTATGACGGCGATGGCGACGCCCGTGCCGTCGAGCTTCGAGATGCTGGTGTAGGTCTGCGCGGCGGCCGTATCAGCGCCCGTCACGCGCGAGACGTGGCCGAGCACCCGCGTGTCGTCGTCCGGCGTAACGTATGTGACTTCTTCGAACTGCTCCAGCTCGGCGAGGGCCGCGGGCGGCAGCGCGACGACGGCCGCGCCCACCTGGCGCAGCTCCTTGCGGACGTTCGCGCCGTGGCGCTTGAGCAAGTCCTTGAGGCCGGCGCTCATCTTCCCCTCGAGCTGGATGATGACCTCGACGCGGCCCGACGAGTCGCCGCCGCGCGCCAGCCCTTGCAGCCTCTCGGAGACCTTGCCGCCCTCGGCGCGTCTCGCCCCGCGACTGCCGCCTTCCGCGGCGGCGGCCGAGGGGACGGCCGCGCCGCCGAGGCAGAGGGAGAGAAGCAGGAGCGCGGTGGCCGCGCCGTTCAAGGTCCGCTTGAAACGTTCTGTGGACTTCATCTCAGTCACGCATTCCGTAGGGGGGAAATCAGGCGGCGGCCGCGCAATGAGGCCGCACACCTTAGCTACCCGCGTGCCAGCGCGGCGGCGCAAGAAACTCAGCAAAAGCGGGCGAAAAACGAGTCCGGCGGGAGGTTGTTTTGACGGGCTCGGTCAGCGTGACACGACCGGGCTTTCATTCTGACGGGCTGACCGGTCAGGGCGGGAGTGGGTGGGGGGCGGCGGTGAAGCGGAGTTTGGATGTTTGGCAGAGGGTTATTTAACACAGAGGGCGCGGAGGAATCACAGAGGACACAGAGAAGAAATTGGTTTTCTCTGTGCCCTCTGTGATTC
>DASZKF010000189.1:0-3884 GCA_035947355.1 Pyrinomonadaceae bacterium
GCGCCTGCGGCGGATGCCAGCGGCTATGCCGGTGAGCCCCGTCCCGAGCAGGACGAGCGTCGCCGGCTCCGGGATCGCCGCCTGCTGCCCAGAGACGATGAACCCCGTGATCTCGGCCGTCTGCCCCGGGTTGATCGCCACGTCGGCGATCCTCACCCGGAAAGACCCCGAACCGCACGTCACCGCCTCGCCCGGCGGCGCATCATTGGGCAGCGGGTTCTCCTCGCACTCCGTGTCGACGAAGGTGAAGAGCACCCCCTGGTTGTTGATGTTGTTGCCGAAGTCGATCAGGACGCCCCCGCCCTCGTCCGACCTGACCGTCCCGATGATGTCGGCGACGAAGACCCGCGACGGGTCGCCGACCCCCTGCGGGGCCGTAAACACCAGCCGGAGGCGCAGGTCGGTGCCGTCGTAGGTGGCCGCGACGTTCGGGTCGAGGAAGAGCGACCCGAAGTTGTTGACGTTCTGGGCGGGCGGGGCGGCCGGGTCGCCGCCGAAGCCGAGCGTGCCGTTGGCGGTGACGCCCTGGAAGGTGGCGTTCGAGTAGGTCAGGCCGAGGAAGGTGGCCGTCTGCGGGGCGCCGCCGGTGTTCGGCGGCTGGCAGGGGGTGTTCGCCGTGGCGAAGCAGGCCCCGGTGTAGCCCGCGATGTACACCTCGTCGGCTCGCGCCGACCCCTGGCAGAGCAACACGAACCCGAGGGCCGCGAGACAGGGGAGGAAAGACTTGTGTGCCCGCCGGATTGATCCTGTCATAAACCTTACCTCCGTGGGAACGGACGGGTCGGCACTCGGTAGGCTGTAGGTCAGGGCGGCGATAGGAGAAATCACCACCGGCGGCGGCGCTTCCGGGAGGCAATCCGTCAGAACCACCGTGCGGGATAGGCGAGGGGGCAACTCCGCGCTTACCAGGGAAGATACTCCAAATCCCTCGCCGGTTCCAGAACTTCTTGCGCCCGAGGCCCGGCGCCGGGGCCTCCGGCGGCGCAAACGACGCTCCTGGCAAGGGTTTTCGCCCGGCGCGGGGCGGGGCGCGAAAAATTTTCGCGGACTTTCCTGGAACTTTCCCGACGCCACGCGCGAAGTACAGGTGTCGGACGGCGGTTCGAGGGTTTCAGGGGCCGGGGCGCGGATGACACCTCCCAACAACACCAGCGACGCGGAACTGCTGCGGCTCTCGCTCGCGGGCGACGAGGCCGCCTTCACGACCCTCTTCCGGCGGCGGCAGGGCGGCGTCTACCGCTTCGCGCTCCACATGGGCGGGTCGGAGGCGCTGGCCGAGGACGTGGTGCAGGAGTCCTTCATCGTGCTCATCCGTGACGGGCGCAACTTCGACCCGTCGCGCGGCTCGGTGGCCGCGTACCTCTACGGCATCGCGCGCAACCACGTCCTGCGCGCCTTCGAGCGCGAGCGCGCCCTCGTGCCCCTGGCCGAAGGGGGCGGGGGCGAGGAGGCGGCCGCCCCCGACCTCGTCGCGGCCGACGACCCGCTCGGCGACCTGACGCGCGGCGAGATGCTTGAGAAGCTGAGGCAGGCGGTCGTGGCCCTGCCGGCGCACTACCGCGAGGTGGTCGTGCTCTGCGAGCTGCACGAGCTGAGTTACGCCGAGGCGGCCGCGGCGCTCGGCTGCGCCGTCGGCACCGTGCGCTCGCGCCTGCACCGCGCGCGGGCGATGCTCGCCGCGAAGCTGCGCGACGAGCGGCAGCGAGCCGAGGCGGCCCGCGGGGGCGGGGCGGAGGCGGGCGGGGGCGGGCCGAAGGCTTTACGGACGGCGAGGTGTTTCGCATGAACTGTCAGAATTTCGAGACCGTCGTCGGCGACCTCGCGCGCGGCGTGCCGCTGGACGCGCGCGCGCGCCGGGAGGCCCGTGAGCACAAGGAGTCCTGCGCGAATTGTGCCGCGCGCCTCGCCGACGAGCGCGCGCTGTCGGCGGGCCTTCGCCGCCTGGCCGCGAGCACGGAGGCGGCCGCGGCCCCGCCCCGCGTCGAAGCGAATCTCCTCGCGGCCTTCCGCGCTGCCGCGCATGTCGAACCCGCACGCGAACGGACTTTACCCGCGGCCGGGAAGGTCGTGCCGCTGGCGAGGCCGCAGGCCGCGCGGCGCTGGAGTTGGGTGAAGACGGCGGCCGCGTCGGCGACCGCGGCCGCCGCGGCAGTGACTCTCTTCGCGCTCATCCCGCCGGAGTCCGGGCCGACGCGTCGCGCGGTCGCGCCGAACGCGCCGCGGCCGGACGCAAGCGTCGCGTCGCAGGCTACTCCCTCGTCGCCGCTTGCCGTCGCGCCGATGGTGGCCGACGGCGGCCCGCGGGATGCCCAGGGCGACGTCGCGTTGATCGTCACGCCGCGCGGCAACACAAGCCCGCGCGTCGCGCCCGCCCGGCCCGAAAGCCGGCCGGCGAGCTACCGGAATGGCGCGGGCCGCGCCGCCCGAGGCGCACGCGGCTTCGAGCCGGGCGGGGCGGAGATCGCCACCGACTTCATCCCGCTCACGCAGGACGCGCGCTTCGCCGTCTCGGAGGGCGGGCAGATGGTGAGGGTCGAGCTGCCGCGCACGGCCCTCCAGCGCTTCGGCCTGCCGATGAACGTCGAACTGGCCGGCGGCCGCGTCAAGGCCGACGTGCTGCTCGGCCACGACGGCGTCGCGCGCGCCATCCGCTTCGTCCGCTGAAAGTGAAGTCGTCAGTCGTCAGTCATCAGTAAAGACAAAAAACTGACGACTGATGACTGACGACTGATGACTGAATCAAAATTCTCATCGGGCCATCAAACAGAGTAGCGAAAGGAAATCAACCATGCGAAGAATGTGGACGACGCTGGCGCTGGCGGGGCTGCTGGCCGTTAACACCGCGGCCGCCGGGGCGCAGGAGCGGAGGCCCGCGCCGCCGCCTCCGCCGCACGATGTCGAGGTGGAAGAGTTGTTCATCTCGCCGCCGGGCGGCGGGGCCGAGATGGCGGGCGACACCTTCGTCTTCCTCTCGACCGAGATGAGCTTCGGCGGCAAGGTCGTGAAGGGCGTGCCCTACTCGGCGCAGGCCGTGACCGAGACCGTGCAGACGCTCGGCGACGGCAACCGCATCGTGCGCAAGAACTCGGCCGCCGTCTACCGCGACTCCGAGGGGCGCACGCGCCGCGACCAGACGCTCGGCCACGTCGGCCCCTTCGCCTCGGCCGGCGACGCGCCGCAGACCTCCTTCATCAACGACCCCGTGGCCGGGGTCAACTACGTCCTCGACCCGCGCACGAAGACGGCGCGCAAGCTCCCCGCCTTCGAGTTCCGGTTCCGCGCCGAGGGCAGAGAGCCCGCGGTCCAGGACAAGGTGAGGCGGAGGGTGAAGGTCGAGGAGAGGATGAAGGTCGAGGGCGAGGAGGCGGCCGCGCACGGCTTCGTCTTCGCCGCGCCCGCGCCACCGCCGCCCGGCCACGGCCCCGGAGGGCCGGACGTGGTCTTCTTCGGCCACTCGTCGAGGGCCGAGACGAAGACGGAGAAGCTGGAGAAGCGTGTCGTCGAGGGCGTCGAGGCCGAGGGCCAGCGCACGGTGACGACCATCCCGGCCGGCGAGATCGGCAACGAGCAGCCGATCCAGATCGTCCACGAGCGCTGGTACTCGCCCGAGCTACAGCTCGTCGTGATGACGCGCCACAGCGACCCGCGCTTCGGCGAGACGACCTACCGCCTGACCAACATCAGCCGCGGCGAGCCCGGCGCGGCCCTCTTCCAGGTGCCCGCCGACTACGCCCTCAAGGAGGCCCCGGCCCCGACCCGCGGCATTCGCCGCATGAGGCGGCCCCCGGCGGAGAATTAGAAGGCATCACTGTCGAGTGTAAAGCAGGCACGGTTCACACAGAGGGCGCGGAGGGGGCACGGAGGGCACAGAGAAGAGGTTGTTT
>DASZKF010000190.1:0-7578 GCA_035947355.1 Pyrinomonadaceae bacterium
CCCCGCCCGGGGGCGGCACGGCCTTCTCCGAAAAGCAGTGGACGGTTGACGAGATCGCGCAGATGGACGAGGAAGTCGGCGCGCCCGAGGCCGCCGCCGCCCGCGCCGTTGACCCGTCCGAGGACTCGGACGTGCCCGCCACCCAGCCGCCCGCCGAGCCCGCGCCGCCGGCGCAGCCGCCGGCCGCCACGCCGCGCCGCCCCGTCAGCGGCCGCTACCGCAGCAGCGGGCGGCCCTTCGAGCTGGAGCTGCGCGTGGACGTGGACGGGGTGCGCCCGACCTTGCGCGTCAGCGGCGACTTCTTCCGCAAGTCCGGCGCGACCACTTCCTACAGCAGCTCCTTCATCGTCAACTTGCCGACCGTCAGGGCCAGCCCCTCGCTCGTCAGGATCAGGGGCTCGGCCCAGTTCTCCTACTCCTACCCGAACCCTTACCCGGTGGTCGAGGTGACGATCCCGCGCGTCGCCCCGCACCAGCAGCCGGCCGCCGCCACGGTCGGCTTCTACGACGCGGCCGGCCGCCGCGGGGCGTCCTACGCCTGCGACTTCGTCTCGCCCTTCTTCCGCAGCGTGCAGTACGAGCAGGACGTGGTGAAGGGGACGCTGGCCTTCGACAGCTACGACACGGG
The DNA here is from genome assembly GCA_035947355.1 of Pyrinomonadaceae bacterium. Taxonomy (GTDB): domain Bacteria; phylum Acidobacteriota; class Blastocatellia; order Pyrinomonadales; family Pyrinomonadaceae; genus QHXN01. The sequence goes on from DASZKF010000190.1 coordinate 629, forward strand.
CCAGCTCCCTTCGGGCGGCGCGTCGCGCACGCTCTCGGTCGTCTCGGCCTACGCCGAGGCCGGCATCGAGGTGCAGGTCGCCGGGATGTCGAACGTCCTCGACCCCGGGGGCTCCGGCGCGGATCGCAAGTGGAGCAACGCCGAGCTGCACGCCTCGATGGTGCGGCAGTTCAGCCTCTGGCGCGACTCGCCGCAGTGGAAGGTCTGGCTGCTGGTCGCCACCGACCACGAGCGCGGCGACCTGCGCGGCATCATGTTCGACCAGGCCGGCAAGCAGCGGCAGGGCTGCGCCGTCTTCTACGACCGCATCTCGGGCGACGACGCCGCGGCGCGCAGGGCCGCGCTGCGCACCTACGTCCACGAACTCGGCCACTGCTTCAACCTCCTGCACTCGTGGCAGAAGTCGCTGGCCGTGCCGCCGCAGCCGAACCGCCTCGACGCGCTCTCGTGGATGAACTACGTGCAGAACTACCCCGGCGGGGCCGCGGCCTACTGGGCCGCCTTCCCGTTCCAGTTCGACGACCCCGAGCTCGTCCACCTGCGCCACGCCTTCCGCGACAACGTCATCATGGGCGGGGCCAACTTCGGCACGGGCGCGGCCGACTTCGACGCCGAGTCCTTCTTCGAGCCGCTCGAAGACAACTCCGGCCTCAAGCTGGAACTACGCGCGCGCAAGAGCTTCGTGCAGTCCGAGCCGGTCGTCGTCGAGATCAAGCTCTCGACGACGGACCTGCGCGGGCGGCGCGTCCACACGCGCCTCCACCCCGACTTCGGCTTCGTCCAGCTCGCCGTCCAGATGCCGAGCGGGCAGACCATCCCCTACCAGCCGCTCGTCGAGCAGTGCACCGAGACCGAGACGACCGTCTTGGACGAAGAGAACCCTTCGATCTACGCGAGCGCCTACATCGGCTACGGCCGCAAGGGCTTCTACTTCGACCAGTCCGGCCTCTACAACCTGCGCGCCATCTACCACGCGCTCGACGGCTCGCAGGTCGTCTCGAACGTCCTGACGCTGCGCGTGCGCAGCCCGCTCGACCGCGACGAGGAGGAGATCGCCGAACTCTACTCGGGCAACGACCAGGGCACGCTCTTCCACCTCCTGGGCAGCGACTCGGAGGAGCTGGACTCCGGCAACAAGGCTTTCGAGAACGTGATAGACAAACACGGCGAGCACCCGCTGGCCGTCTACGCGCACCTCGTCCGCGGCATCAACGCCGGCCGCAGCTTCAAGACCATCACCGAGGAGAAGAACCTCGACCAGAGGCCGCCGCAGCACGAGGAGGCGGTCGAGGCGCTGAAGACGGTCGTTGACAAGTCGAAGAAGGGCAAGGGCGTTGACAACATCACGCTTAACATGGCGATGCGTCGGCTGGCGCGGGCGCAGGAGGGCGGCGGCGACGAGCGGGCCGCGGCCCGCACGCTCGACGACCTCGTCAGCTTCTTCCGCGACAGCCTCAAGCTCCGCCCGCACGTCGTCCGCCAGATCGAGGAGCGCACGTCGGGCCTCCGCTCCGAAGTCCTCAAGGACGGCGGCGCGGCGGCGACCGGCCGCAAAGCACGCAAGTCAACCGCGAAGAAGGGCGGCGGCTCGTCGCGCAAAGGCAGATAGAGGGATCAGATCAGCGCGCACACAGCAAGAGAGTCTGTACGGAAGGCGAGTCGGGCCGGTGAATTCGCCGGCCGCTCAAGGTCGAGGTAATCGCTGCCAGTCGAGACGTGGCCCCGTTCCGTACAGACTCTTTCAACTCAAGGCCGCCACCCCATCAGAGAGGCATGACGGAGGAGATCGAGTCGTTCTTCCCGCCCCAAGACGAGGAGTTGGGATAGAGGCCGTCGCCGTTCGGGCCGCCGTTCTCCTTTACGTCCCAAAACATCCCGCCGAAATCCGCGTTCTGGAAGAGCCTCCAGTTGCCCGAACAGACGAGGACGGCGGTCGTCATGTCGTTGAAATTTTGATTCTTGAGGTTGGAGGCCGCCTGCTGGAGAGTCAGGTATTTGCCTCCGAAGTTCGCGTCCTGGAAGAGTGTAACTTTAGGCATGGTGAAGTCCTTTCTGAGGTGGTGAGAGTGAAGCCCCGGGTCGTCATCCGCGCGGCCACGTAAGGTTGACCCCGAGAGGCGTCTGCTTAACGACGAGTTATGAGGTAAGGGCAGGCGCACAATATATTGATCGGGCATCGGTGTCAATCGAATTGTCACACAGGGAGTAGAGCCACATGGCCGGCGAGCCGTTGGAAGTTATTTTGACCGTCCCCGATGGGCCGCACGAGGTCGGCGCGGTCGTGCCCGTCCGCGTCGAGGTGCGGAACGTCTCGGCGCGGCCCCTGTGGGCGGTCGGCGTGCTCGACGGCAGCGAGGCCGGCTACCGCCACCCGGTCTACACGCCCTCCGTCGAGGGGCCGCGTCCCGTCCCGCCCCAGGAGGCCGACGGCTGCGGCAACGTCGCGCCGCTCCGCATCGAAGACTTCCGCCTCCTCGCGCCCGGCGAGGGCTTCGACCCGACCCGAGGCCCGAACTACCTGCCCCTCCTCGCCTTCGCCAACTTCGCCCCCGCGCACCCAGGCCGCTACGAACTCCGCCTGACCCTTTCGACCGAGAGCGACAACGCAGAGGACTGGCTCGGCATGATCGGCTACCCCGGCGAGGAGGCGGTCGTCGAGCGCCTCAAGGAAGTCCCGCGCCTGCGCGCCGAATCCGCCCCTGTGGTCGTCGAGGTGAGCTGAGAAGGACGCCGGGCCGCCGTCCATCCCGCCCCCGAACCCGTCCGCGAAAATGGATGGCCGGTTAAATTAAAATTTCATTGACTTCGCATGCCGGGCGGGTGTAGAGTCTGCTACCCCGTTCCGCGGTTTTTTGTTTCGCTCCCCTTGCCCCAATAGTTTTCCGCAGACACGAAACCTCAAACCCCCTTCGTGTCTCCGGCGGCGGACAGCCCTCGTGTCTCGAAAACTCAACCGACAAACGACCAGGCGCGCGGCGCCGCGGCAATCTTCGCCCGCGGAGTCAGTCGCCTGCCCGTGCGGACTCCGGCCAGCGACCCGGCGACGCCACCGCGCCCGCCGGGGCCGGGGCGACTGATAACCACCTCAGTCTCCCGCACCGTCTTTCCCCGCGCCGCTAAACTCCCGACGACGCGGCCCTGATGAAACTCCCTATGAAACGCGGGCGCGGGCGTCCGCCCATGCCCTGACAAAGCTTCACTCAACACGTCGAGGTCGAGGCCGCGGTCACGCCACGCCCCGTGACGGCCGCCGCGACCTCCGAAGGCCCCAACCTACCCCCGCCGCTTCCTGAAGTCTCGTCGCGGCGGAGCCGACAGGAGAAACGCGATGGCGAAAATCTCGAAAACACGTCAGAAGGAACTGCGCGCCGCGAGGAAGAACCGTCAGGAGATCGCGGCGGCCGGCCTCTCGCGCCGCGAGCTTTTTAAGATGGGACTCATCACGAGCGCCGGCTACCTCATCCCGAAGCGGGGCCTGAGCGCCCGCGCCCTCTCGAGCGCCGGCTACCGCGACGGCTGCGAGGAGAGCCCGCCCACGACGCCCTTCCTCGAGCCGCTGCCCACACACACCAACGGCGGGATGGTTCTGAACACCACGGTCGGCTCCTTCGGCGAGTGCTTCCCGCCGCCGGTCGCCCCCTGCCCCAGCCCGCGCGAGGGGCGCAGGGCCCCGCACCAGGCGCTCGCCCGCTTCCCGCCGCAGAAGCTCTACGAAGTCCACCAGCGGCGCACGCTCAAGAGCGTTCACCCGCAGCTGCCGCTGCAACCGCTCTGGGGCTTCGGGCGCGCCATAGACCCGCCCGACGTGGCCTGGGTGCCCGGCCCCACCTACCGCGAGGACTACAACGTCCCCGTCCTCGTCCGCAACTTCAACGAACTGCCGGCCAACAACGACGGGTTCGGCCGCAACCAGGTCACCACGCACCAGCACAACGGCCACACGCCGTCGGAGTCCGACGGCTTCCCCTGCGACTACTACAACTCGGGCAAGTTCTACGACCAGCACTACCCGAACGTGCTGGCCGGCTTCGACTCGACGCACCCGCCCACGGGCGACATCAACGAGTCAATGAGCACGCTCTGGTACCACGACCACCGCGTCGACTTCACGGCGCAGAACACCTACAAGGGCCTGGCCGGCTTCTACCTGCTCTTCAACCAGTTCGACACCGGCAACGAGGAGTCGGGCTTCCGCCTTCCGAGCTTCCCCGAGTTCGACATCCCGCTGATGTTGACCGACCGCGTCTTCGACCGCGAGACCAAGCTGCTCTGCTTCGACCTCTTCGAGCTCGACGGCATCCTCGGCGACAAGTTCCTGGTCAACGGCAAGATTCAGCCCTTCTTCAACGTGCAGCCGCGCCGCTACCGCTTCCGGATACTCGACGCCGGCCCGTCGCGCTTTTACCAACTCTTCCTCACCAACCTGCAAAACCTGAACGCGCAGAACGGCTTCTGGCAGATTTCCAACGACGGCAACCTCCTACCCAGGCCCATCCCAGTCACCAGCCTCAAACTCGGCGTGGCCGAGCGCGCCGACATCATCGTGGACTTCAGCCAGTACGCCGGCCAGACCCTCTACCTGGAGAACCGCCTCATACAGGACGACGGGCGCGGCCCGCGCAACGAGCTCTTCCCGCCGGGGCAGGGCAACCTGATCATGAAGATCGTCGTCGCGCCGGGCGTGGCCCCCGACCTCAGCGCCCACCCCTCGACGCAGGCCTTCTACGCGCTGCCCTCGACGGCCGACCCGCCGCGCGTCACCCGCGTCTTCCGCTTCGACCGCACCAACGGCCAGTGGGCCATCAACAACCGGCTGATGGACCCGACCTGCGAGGAGGTGCGCTTCCGCGTCCTGCGGGGCCGCGTCGGCGTGCCGAGCGTCGAGCACTGGATACTCCAGAACAACTCGGGCGGCTGGTCGCACCCGATTCACATCCACTTCGAGGAGTTCCAGATCCTCGAACGCAACGGCGTGCCCATACCCGACAACTCGGTCGAGAAGTCGCGCAAGGACGTGGTGCGGCTCGGCCCGAACGAGACCGTCAAGCTCTTCTTCCGCTTCCGCGACTTCGGCGGGCGCTACCCGATGCACTGCCACAACACGGTGCACGAGGATCACGCCATGATGCTCCGGTTCGACATCGTCGACCAGGGGGCCGACACCATCCGCGAGCCGTAACCGGCCGCCCCGTAGAAAGGAGAAAAGCCACCATGTCTAGCATAGACCGAAGGCGCTGGCTCGCGCTGTCGGGGGCGGCCGTCGTCGGCACCGGGCTGGCGACGCAGTCCGCCGGCCAGCAGATGGTCAAGCCGGCGGAGCGCGCCGTCTCGCCGCGCGAGCGCATCCGCGAGCGCCACCTCCCGAACTTCACGCTGACGACGCACGAGGGGAAGCAGGTCAAGTTCTACGACGACCTCGTCAAAGATAAGATCGTCGTCATCAACATGATGTACGCGCAGTGCCAGGGCGTCTGCACGCCGATCACGGCGAACCTGCTGAGGGTGCACAAGCTGCTCGGCCCGCGCGTCGGGAAAGATATCTTCTTCTACTCGATCACCATCGCGCCGGAGAAGGACACGCCGAAGGCGCTCAGGCACTACGCCGAGATGCACAAGATCAAGCCGGGCTCGGGCTGGCTCTTCCTGACGGGCAAGCCCGACGAGATCGAGACGCTGCGGCGCAAGCTCGGGTTCGTTGACCCCGACCCCGTGGTCGACCGCGACAAGTCGAACCACATCGGCAACGTCCGCTTCGGAAACGAGCCGCGGATGCTGTGGGCCGCCCACCCCGGCCTGGCGCGGGCCTCGGCCATCGCCAGCGCCATCGCCGGCCTCAGCGACGACCGGGAAGAACCGCCCGACGCCGGCGGGAAAGGAGGACGATGATGAACACCAACCTGAGCGGAACTAAATCCCTCCTCGCCGCGCTCTCCCTGCTGTTCGCCCTCGCGCTCGCCGCGCCGCCGGCGCGCGCGCAGGACACGACCAACGAGGTGCCGCTCGGCGAAGAGGAGGAGGAGGTGGCCGACCCGGGCGGCTTCACCGCCATGTCACCTAAGACCACCTCCGGCACGACGGCCACGGGCGGCCCCGAGGCAATCGTCTTCGACGGCACCTACATCTGGATTCCGAGGCAGTTCAAGAACGCCGTCCTGCGGGTGCGGGCCGCGGACGGCGGCAAGGGCGGCTCCTTCTCGGTCGGCCGCGGGCCGGTCGCGCTGCTCTACGCCGCCGGCAGCATCTGGTCGGCCAACCTCTTAGACAACACTGTCACGAAGCTGCGCGCCTCGGACGGCGCCCGCCAGGGGACTTTCGCCGTCGGGGCCGGCCCCGGCGCGCTGGCCTTCGACGGGGCCAACGTCTGGGTCTCGAACCGCAACGCCGACACCGTGACGAAGCTGCGCGCCTCGGACGGGGCCGTCCTCGGCACCTTCAAGACGGGGCGGCGGCCGATGGGCCTCGCCTGCCGCGAGGGGGTCGTCTGGGTGGCGAACAACCTCGACGACACGGTCACGAGGCTGCGCGCCTCCGACGGGCTGCGGCTCGGAACGCACGCCGTCGGCGACGGGCCGTTCGGGGTGGCCTCGGCCGGTACGGTGGTCGTCGTCAGCAACTTCTTCGGCCACAGCCTGACGAAGCTGAACGGGGCGGACGGCGCGCCGCTCGGCACCTACAAGGTCGGCCACGACCCGGCCGGCCTCTTCTACGACGGCGCCAACCTCTGGGTGGCCCTGAGCGGCGACAACGCCGTGGCGAAGGTGCGCCCCTCGGACGGGGCCGTCCTCGCCACCTTCAAGGTGGGGCAGACGCCGCTCGCCGTCCTGTTCGACGGGGTCAACGCCTGGTCGGTCAACTTCGGCAGCGACTCGGTCTCGACGACCAACGCGGCCGCCGGCGGGTCGGGCGACGCGGAAGTGCAGTAGAGGCAGGCGGGGGGGGGGGGGGGGGGG
>DASZKF010000191.1:0-14101 GCA_035947355.1 Pyrinomonadaceae bacterium
CGGCGGCCGGGGCCGTCGCGGCGGCGTCCGCGGCGGCGGGCGCGGCCGCTCCGGCGGGCAGCGCGGCCTGCCGCTGCTCGGCGCGGTGGCGTTCGAGCGCGTCGTAGTGCGCCTCGGTGTTGGGCCGCGCCGAGGGGCCGAGGAGGAGGTAGACGTAGAGGCCGCCGACGAGCAGGATGAGCAGCGAGCCGAGCGCCTTGAGGGGCGCGTCGAGGTCGCGCCGCGTCAGGAGCAGGACGAGGCCGACCGGCGGGAGGACGACGGCCGAGGCCAGCAGAAACGGCCACGAATAGAACCACGGCCGGGGCGCTTCTTCGGACATGACTTATGCTCCTAAAAAAGTTCCAAGTTCCAGGTTTCAAGTTCCAAGTTAAAGACCAAGACGTTTTTAACCTGGAACTTGAAACCTGGAACTTGAAACTCACTTGCCGATGGCGTAGAGGTGCTTCTCGCCGCGGATGAAAATGTTGCCGGAGGCGATGGCGGGCGAGGCGTAGACCGGCTCGCCCAGCGAGTTGGTGCGCAGCACCTCGTGCTTCGGCCCGGCCTTGATGAAGAAGGTGTCGCCGTCCTCGCTCGTCAGGAGAATCTTGCCGTCGAAGGCGACGGGCGAGGCCGTGAACGTCGCGGGCACGGGCACGCGCCCGCCCTCGTACTTGACCTCGCCGGTCTTCGCGTCGAGGCACGTCATCACGCCCTTGTCCGTAATCAGGTAAAGGTAATCGCCGTAGAGGATCGGAGACGGGACGTAGGCCGTGCCCTTCGCGTACTTCCAGGCGATGTCCGATTCCTTCAACTCGCCCGACGCGCCGAGGCGGATGGCGTAGGCGATCTTAGCGGGGAAGCCGGCCGAGACGATCACCATGTCGTGCGACGTGGTGGCGACCGGCGAGGGGATGGCGTTGCTCTCCACGCCCTTCGACCGCCACAGCTCCTTGCCCGTCGCCGGGTCGTAGGCGACGACCGACTCCGCCCCGCTCGTCACCAGCTCGGTGCGCTTGCCCGTGTCGACTAAGATCGGCGTGGCCCAGCTGACCTGCACCTTGCGCGGCGTGCGCCAGACCTCCTTGCCAGTCTTCTTGTCGAGCGCGGCGATGAAAGAGTTCTTGCCCTCCTCCTCGTCGGCCTGGATGATGACCAGCTTGTCGTAGAGCACCGGCGACGTGCCCGTCCCCATCCCCACGGTGCCGAGCTTTCCGAGGTCGGCCCTCCACTGGAGCTTGCCCGACGCCGCGTCGAAGGCGTAGAGACCTTCCGCGCCGAAGAAGGCGAAGACCGACTTCCCGTCGGTGGCCGGCGTCGAGGCGGCGTAGGAGCTTTTGCGGTGGCGGTCGTCGTAGGGCGTGCCCTCCCAGGCCGTCTGCTCCCAGAGGATTTTGCCGGTGTCGCGGTCGAGCGCGAGCACCTTGAAGGTGTGCCTGCGGTCGGCCCCGACGCTGTCCGGGTGCTTCCAGTCCTGCCCCTCGATTTTGTGCGTGACGGCCTTCGCGCCGGGCATGACCGGCCCCTCGACGGCGGTGGTGAGGAAGACGCGCTTGCCCCAGACGATGGGGCTCGAGTGGCCCTTGCCGGGGATCGGCGTCTTCCAGCGGACGTTCTTCGTCTCGCTCCACTCCTCCGGGAGGTTCTTCTCCGGCGAGACGCCCGCGCCGTCGGGGCCGCGCCACTGCGGCCAGTTGGTGTCGGCGAAGCGGGCGGCCGAGCTGCCCGCGAAGACGAGCGCCGCGGCGAAGCAGGCGGCGAGGGCGAGAGAGATTGTAGCTGGTGATTTCACGATGGATGATTCCTTCAAGGTTGCGTTGATTTAAATGATGAATGCGGAATGATGAATGATGAATTTAATGCACGTTGAATTTCCTCATTCAAGTCGCCTTATATTCATCATTCATCATTCCGCATTCATCATTTCTTCGTCTCGGCGATGGCGTAGACGTGCTTGAGGCCGCGGACGATGAGCATGCCGTCGGAGATGGCCGGCGTCGCCATGATGACCTCGCCGACGGGGTTGACCGAGAGCAGCTCGTGCTTCGGCCCGGCACGGAAGACGAAGATTTCGCCGTCCTCGCTCGAAAGGTAAATCTTCCCGTCCGAGGCGACCGGAGAGGCCGTGAACGCGCCGCCGCGGTCGGCGATGCGCTGCTGGTAGACGCGCTCGCCCGTCTTCGCGTTGTAAGCGGTCACGACGCCCTGGTTCGAGACCGTGTAGAGCAGGTCGCCGTAGACGACCGGCGTCGGCATGTACGGGCCGCCGCGCTTCTTGCTCCACGCGACGAACTCGTTCGACTCCTTGTCGCCCTTCAGGGAGATGTCGCCCGAAGCGCCGGGGCGGATGGCGTAGATGGGCTGGATGGGCGCGTAGCCGCTGGTGACGAAGATGAGGTCGTGGGCGACGAAGGGCGTCGGCGTCGTGATCTCCGACATCGGCCCGAGCCGCCACAGCTCCTTGCCCGTCAGCGGGTCGTAGCCGCGCACGGCCTTCGCGCCGGTTGTGATGAGTTCGGCCCGCGTCTTCCCCTCGTAGACGGTGGGCGTCCCCCAGCCGGGCAGCTCGCCCTCGCGCAAAGTCTTCCAGACCTGCCGGCCGGTCTTCAGGTCGTAGGCCGCGACGAACGAGTCCTTCTGGATGTCGGCCTGCACGATGACGAGGCCCTTGTAAATGATCGGCGAGCTGCCGTACTCCCACTGGTAGTCGGGGTCGTAGAACCAGCCCGCGTCGAGCACGCCGAGGTCCTGCTTCCAGAGGAGCTTGCCCGAGGTGCTGTAGGCGTAGAGGCCGTGCGAGCCGAAGAGGGCGACGACCGTTTTGCCGTCGGTGGCGGGCGTCGCGTCGGCGTGCGTGGACTTCGGGTGGCGCTTGACCTTCGGCACGCCCTCGTAGGCGACCCGCTCCCAGAGGACTTTGCCCGTCCGCTTGTCGAGCGCGTAGATTTTCCAGGTGTGCTTCGGGTCGTCCTTGACCGGGGCCACGTCGCCGTAGAGGCCGAAGCGCGTCTCGTCTTTGGCGGCGCTGCTGACGGCGGTCGTGACGAAGACCTTGTCGCCCCAGACGACCGGGCTCGAGTGGCCGAGCCCCGGAATCGGCGTCTTCCAGCGCACGTTCTCGGCCTTCGCGGCGTCCCACCTGACGGGCGCGCCCCGGCCCTCGGCCACGCCCGAAGCATTGGGGCCGCGGAACGAAGGCCAGTTCTGCGCCCGCGCCGTCGCCGCGAAAGCAATCAGGCAGCAGAGAGAAAGAGGGAGGAGTCGTTTCATCACGGAACCTCGAAGAGTCCTTTGCTAAAACCGAGCAGGTTCGGGCGAAGCCCCGACAGGGGCGGTTGATAATAGCCCAGCGATTTATCGCTGGGGAGAGAGACGTAAGAAGGATTTGAGTCCCGTAGGGACGGCTGATGCATCGGGCATGAAATTTCAGCCGTCCCTACGGGACTACATTGAGTTCCGCCGTGTGTCCCAGCGATAAATCGCTGGGCTATTTTCAGTAGTCCCTCCGGGACTCATTGTTTGTTCTCTTCGACGCGCTTGAGTTGCGTCGTGTTCGGGCCCTGCTTGAGCGCCAGGCCCGTGACCTTGCCGCCCTCGACGTTGAAGGTGACGCTCACGCCGTCGAAGGCGGCTGGGCGGAAGGTGGTCTGGTCAACGGCCATGAGCACGAACGCCCTCTGCCCGGCCGGGGTGGCGTAGAGCTTGCCGTCCTTGAGCGTGATAGCGACCTCCGGGCCGGGGTCGCCGCGGTACTTGCCGGCATAAGATTCGAGCGTCGCGGCCGAGACCTCGGGCGGCGGCTGCGCGCCGGCCTTCCGCAGCAGGTCGGCGATCTCGGCGCGGCCCCCGTCCTCGGTCGCGGCGACGAGCGCGCTCGTCAGGGACTCGGGCTTGAGGCCGCCGCGGTCGAGCGCCATGCGCACGAACTCGACCCGGCCCTCGCGGACGCCCGCCATCAGCACGTCGCTCACGGAATCTGCGTCTTTCGCCAGCAGCGCGCGGACGACCTCGACGTGCTTGCCGTCGAGCGCCCAGGTCATCGCCGTCGCGCCGTAGAAGGTGTCTTTGACGGTAGCGTCCGCGCCGCGTTCGAGCAGGAGCTTGACGACCTCGACGTGGCCGCGCTCGGCCGCCTTGAAGAGCGCCGTCGCGCCGTAGCGGAACTTGGCGTTCACGTCCGCGCCGCGGTCGAGCAGGGCCTTGACCTCGGCCGCGTCGCCGCGGCGCACGGCCTCGTAGAGCTGCTCGTTGAGCTTCTGCGCCGCGGCCTCCTGCGCGCGGGCCGCGGGCGCGAGGGCGAGGAGGAGCGCGGTCAGGAGGAGGATGCGTCTCGGTGCCATGTCTTCACTCCCGTCGGTAGGCTCGGGCGCGGCGGCTCGGGAATCCGCCGGTTTAGAAGGCCGTCCGCGATCTGGTATGCTGGCGCGCCGGGGCGCGAAAACAAGACGCGGCGCGGCTGCGTATCTACAACCTGTGGCGGGCCGGCAACAGGGAAATTTTCCCGCGGCTCGGCGGCGACGGCGGCTCCGGATTCTACACCGCAGTGAAACGTAACCGGCGCGCCCTAAGTTTCTTTTTACACGATTTTTACAACATCCGCCGGCCGAATGTTCATAATAAGTCGTTAAGACGATTCGAAAGTTTCGAGTTTCGAGTTACGAGTTTCGAGTCCGCGGCTCGGCCTTGAGATTCAGCGTCCGAGCTTAGACTTGCTTTAACTCGAAACTTGAAACTCGTAACTCGAAACCGGCGACCGCCCCGGTCGCCCGCATCCGAAGGTGCCGAACATGAGTGCTCTCATCCTCCGCCGCACGGCCCTGGCCCTCTGCGCACTGTTGCTCCTCGCCGCCTCGCGGCCCGCGCGCGCCGCCGACTGGGCCGAGTGGCGCGGCCCGGCGCGCGACGGCGTCTCGCACGAGAAGGGGCTGCCCGCGAAGTGGTCGCCCGCCGGCGAGAACCTCGCGTGGAAGGCCCCCTACGGCGGCCGCTCGACGCCGGTCGTGATGGCGAACCGCGTCTACCTCTTCAACGCCTCCGAGCGCGGCGAGCGGTTACAGGAGCGCCTGATGTGCCTCGACGCGGACACCGGCAAGGTGCTCTGGGAGCGCCACTTCAACGTCTACCTCTCGGACGTGCCGCCGCACCGCGTCGGGTGGGCCTCGCCGGTCGGCGACCCGGCCACGGGCAACGTCTACGCCTTCGGCGGCGGCGGCCACCTCGTCGGGCTCTCGGGCAAGGACGGGAAGGTGCTCTGGGAGCGCTCGCTCGGCGAGGACTTCGGGCTCCTGACGACGCACGGCGGGCGCACCGTCTCGCCCCTGGTTGACGGCGACCTCGTCATCGTCAGCGGCGTGACCTTCAGCTGGGGCGCGCACCACCGCGGCCTGCACCGCTGGATGGCCTTCGACAAGCTGACGGGCGAGACGGTCTGGACGAGCGCGCCCGGCGCCCGCCCCTACGACACGACCTACGCCGCGCCGATCATCGCCGACGTGGCGGGCACGCGCATGCTCATCCAGGGCGCGAGCGACGGCTGGGTGCACGCCGTCAAGCCGCAGACGGGCGAGCCGGTCTGGAAGGTCGAGGTCTCGAAGCGCGGCCTCAACACCGGCGTCGTCGTGAAGGGCACGACGGCCATCATCACGCACAGCGAGGAGAATTTAGATTCGAACGAGATGGGGATGATCGCCGCGCTCGACGCCTCGCTCCGCGGCGAGCTGAAGATGTCGCAGCTCAAGTGGAAGGTCTACGGCTGGCAGGGCGGCTTCTCCTCGCCCGTGCTCGACGGCGAACGGCTCTACCAGGTGGACAACGGCGCGAACCTCGCCGCCTTCGACGTAAACTCCGGCAAGCAGCTCTGGCTCCAGAACCTCGGCACCATCCAGAAGGCCTCGCCGGTGCTGGCCGACGGCAAGCTCTACGTCGGGACGGAGAACGGCAAGTTCTTCATCATCGAGCCCTCGGCGGCGGGTGCGAAGATTCTCGACGAGGACCAGCTCGGCACCGAGCAGCAGCCCGAGGCCATCATCGCCTCGGTCGCCGTCTCCGACGGCCGCGTCTTCCTCGTCACCGACTCGAACCTCTACTGCATCGGCAGGAAGAAGGTTGACCGCGGCGCCGGCCCGCCGGCCCGCACCGTCGCCACCTCGCACGCCGCCGGCGCGGCGGCGCCCACGCACGTCCAGGTCGTCCCCGCCGACGTGCTCCTGAGACCCGGCGAGAGCGTGCGGTTCCGCGTCCGCCTCTTCGACGAGCGGGGCAATTTCCTGCGCGAGGAGAAGGGCGCGGCGTGGTCGCTCGACAAACTGAACGGCAAGGCCGAGGCCGGGCAGTTCACCGCCGCCTCGGACGCGGTCGTGCAGACGGGCGAGGTGCGCGCGGCCGTCGGCGGCGTCGTGGGCGCGGCGCGCGTCCGCGTCGTCCCGCCGCTGCCGTGGGAGGAGAACTTCGACGCGATGGCCTCCGACACCTTCCCGCAGCACTGGACGAACACGGGGATGAAGTTCATCACGCGCGAGGTGGGCGGCAGGAAAGTCTTGGTGAAGACGACCGAGGGCTCATCGCTCCTGAGCCGCGCGCGCGCCTACATGGGGCCGAACGACCTCCACGACTACACGGTCGAGGCCGACATCCTGGCGACGACCAGGCGGCGGCAGGTGGGCGACGCCGGCGTCATCGCGCAGCGCTACTCGCTGACGCTCTTCGGCAACGGGCAGAAGCTGGAGCTGACCCCGTGGCAGCCCGAGACCGCCCGCGCCGCCGGCGTCCCGTTCGAGTGGAAGACGGACACCTGGTACAGGATGAAGCTGCGGGTCGAGAACCTGCCGGACGGGCAGGTCCGGGCGCGCGGCAAGGTCTGGCCCGCCGACCAGCCGGAGCCGGCCAACTGGACGGTCGAGCGCACCGACCCCATCGGCAACCGCCAGGGCAGCCCCGGCATCTTCGGCAGCGCGCTCGCGGAAATCTATTTCGACAACCTAAAGGTGTACGCGAACAAGTAGACAGTAGACAGTAGTCAGTAGCCAGTAGGAGGGAAGGCGAAAGTTGAAGATGAAATCAATGTTGAGAAAGCGTCAAACGGGAATGCGGGTCGTCAGTGTGGGCCTGGCGGTTTTAACTACTGTCTACTGTCTACTGTCTACTGTCTACTCTTTCTCCGACCCTGGCACCGGCGAGTGGCCGATGTGGGGCGGGACGCCCGACCGCAACATGGTCTCGAAGGCGAAGGGGCTGCCGGCGGCGTGGGACGTGAAGACGAGGAAGAACGTCAAGTGGGTGGCCGAGTTGGGGTCGCAGACTTACGGCAACATCACGGTGGCGGGCGGCGTCGTCCTGGTCGGGACGAACAACGAGGGCAAGCGCGACCCGAAGGTCGTGGGCGACAAGGGCGTGCTGATGGCCTTCGACGAGAAGACCGGCGCGTTCCTCTGGCAGGCCGTCCACGACAAGCTGGCCTCGGGCCGCGTCAACGACTGGCCGTTCCAGGGCATCGCCGCCTCGCCCTTGGTCGAGGGCGACCGCGCCTACTACGTCTCGAACCGGGCCGAGCTGATGTGCGTAGACCTCCACGGCTTCCGCGACAAGGAGAACGACGGCCCCGTCACCGACGAGAAGCTTTCGGGCGAGGGGTTCGCCGACGTGGTCTGGCGCTTCGACATGATGGAGGAGGTCGGCACCTTCCCGCACAACCTCGCCAACTCCTCGCCGGTCTCGTGGGGCGAGCTGCTCTACGTCTCGACCTCGAACGGGCAGGACGAGAGCCACGTCAACATCCCCGCGCCGAAAGCGCCGGCCATCGTCGCCGTCAACAAGAAGACGGGCAAGCTGGTCTGGGAGGACGCCTCGCCCGGCGACAAGATTCTGCACGGGCAGTGGTCTACGCCGACCGTGGGGAAGATCGGCGGCGTGGATCAGGTCGTGATGGGGCAGGGCGACGGCTGGGTGCGCGGCTACGAGGCGGCGACGGGCAAGAAGCTCTGGGAGTTCGACACCAACCCGAAGGACTCGGTCTGGCCGAAGACGCGCAACGAGATCATCGCCACGCCCGTCATCTACGAGGACAAGGTCTACCTCGCCAACGGCCAGGACCCGGAGCACGGCGAGGGCGTCGGCCACATGTACTGCATAGACGCCACCAAGCGCGGCGACATCACCGAGTCGGGACGCGTCTGGCACTACGACAAGATTCGGCGCACCATCTCGACGCCGGCCATCGTGGACGGCATCGTCTACCAGCCCGACTTCAGCGGCTTCCTCCACGCGCTCGACGCGCGGACGGGGCAGCCCTTCTGGGTGCACGACATGTTCGCCGCCGTCTGGGGGTCGCCGATGGTGACGGCCGACGGCCGGCTCTACCTCGGCGACGAGGACGGCGACGTGGTCATCATGCAGACGGGCAAGGAGAAGAAGGTGCTCGCCGAGATCAACATGGGCAGCTCCGTCTACTCGACGCCCGTGCCCGCGAACGGCGTCCTCTTCATCACGAACCGCAACCAGCTCTTCGCGCTCGCAGAGGGCGCCGCCCCGGCCGCCCCGCCCGCCAAGCCGGCCGGCGGCGAGTGATCTACCGTCAGGTCGCGTCTTTCGGGAGTCGAGGTTTAACACAGAGGGCACAGAGCAAGCACAGAGTTCACAGAGAGACCGACTTCTTCTCTGTGTCCTGTGTGAACCCTCTGTGCCCTCTGTGTTGAAAACCGACCGGCCCGGAACACGAGCGGGAGTTAGATGAGGGTGCGAGTAATGAGCCATGCATTATTTTTGATCCTCCTGTGCCTGGCGCTCGCGCTCTCGCCGCCGGGACGCGCGGCGGGCCGCCAGGACTACGCCGCGCGTGCCGACCAAATCGAGGCGGCGCTCAAGGCCAGAGACCCGAAGCGCAAGCTGAAGGAGCGGATTGACGGCGGCCATTACGTGGCGCAGGAGTGGAAGGTCAGGGGGCGCAAAGTTCTGGTCAACATTAATGAGTACGCCTCCGAGGGAGAGGCTGTTAGGGCTTTGGAGATCGCGGGGCGGAGCGTCGCCGCGGGGACCGTGGAACGGCTGGAGGGGTTGGGCGACGACGCGTTCTACTCCGGTGCCCTGCGCGGCGGACACACCTCGATAGTGATGAGGAAGGGCCGCACGACCGTCTCCCTCCGCGGCCCCTTGTACAAGGTGGTGAGAAAGTTTGCGGGCGATATAGCTGAGGAGCTAGCACGGCAGTAGCCCGCGCGTTTCTTGATGGAAACTTTTGACTTCCAACCTCGGACGCGGGTCATCTTCGGGGCCGCCGCTTTGGCGCGGCTCGGCGAGGCGGCGCGCGGGCTGGGGTTCGGGCGGACGCTGCTGGTGGCCGACCGCGGGCTGGTCGAGGCGGGCCACGCCGGCCGCGCGGCGAAGGTTCTCGAAGAGGCGGGCGTGAGGGTCTTCGCGTTCCACGACTTCGAGTCTAATCCGGACTCGGCGATGGTCGAGCGCGGGCGCGAGTTCGCAGCCCCTTTGGGCGTTGATTCGGTCGTGGGTCTCGGCGGCGGGAGCTCGCTCGACTGCGCGAAGGGGATCAACTTCCTCCTGACGAACGGCGGCCGCGTGCGCGACTTCCGCGGCTACGGGCGCGCCCGCCGGCCGCTGCTGCCGATGATCGGCGTTCCGACGACGGCCGGGACGGGGAGCGAGGCGCAGTCCTACGCGCTCATCTCCGACGCCGAGACGCACGAGAAGATGGCCTGCGGCGACCCCTCGGCCTCATTCCGCGTGGCGCTGCTCGACCCGGAGCTGACCGTCACGGCGCCGCGCGGCGTGACGGCCGCGGCCGGGCTCGACGCGGTCGGGCACGCCGTCGAGTCTTACGTCTCGTCGGCGCGCAACCCGCTCTCCGAGATGTTCGCGCGCGAGGCGTGGCGGCTCCTGGAAGGCGGCTTCGGGCGCGTGCTCGAAGCGCCGTCCGACGTGGAGGCGCGCGGGGCCGTGCTGCTCGGCGCGCACCTGGCGGGCGCGGCCGTCGAGAACTCGATGCTCGGCGCGGCGCACGCCTGCGCGAACCCTCTGACGGCGCGCTACGGCACGGAGCACGGCGCGGCCGTGGCGCTCCTGCTGCCGGCGGTCGTGCGCTGGAACGCGCCGGCCGCCGCGGCGCGCTACGAAGAGTTGCTGAGCGTAAGCCGGCGGGCCGGCGGCGCGGAGGGCCTCGCGCGGAGGCTCGAAGAGCTTGTCGCGGCCGGCGGCCTGCTAACCCGTTTAGGTGCGGCCGGCGTGCCGCGCGAAGATTTGCCGCGCCTCGCCGACGACGCGGCCTCACAGTGGACGGGCCGCTTCAACCCGCGCCCCTTTGACGCCGCCGCCGCGCGCGAGATTTATGAGCGGGTCTACTAAAGGCGTGTCGGCAGAACTCTCACGTCGAGCGTGAGAGTTGAAGGCAGGGAAGTAAGATGGCGGAAAGAAGAACGGACGAAATGAAAGAGCACGGGCGGGCCGGGTCGCGTCTGTCGCGGCGGTCGTTCCTGCTGTCGGCTTTGGCGGTCGGGGCGCTGCCGGCGGCGGCGCGCGCGAACTGGAACAGCTACGCCGCGCCGGCCGACGGCTGGCCGCAGTTCCGCGGCAACCCGCTTTTGACGGGCTTCTCTAATTCGGGCATACCGAACAGCATGCGGCTGCTGTGGACGTTCGACGCCGGCGAGTCCATCGAGTCTTCGGCGGCCGTCGCGGGCGGCGTCGTCTACGTCGGGACGCAGAGGGGCGAGCTGGTGGCGCTGAACCTCTCGGACGGCGGCGTGCGCTGGCGCTACGCGGCGGGCAACCCCGTCGGCGAGTCCTCGCCGGCCGTGGGGCGCGGCGCGGTCTACGTCGGCGACCTCGGCGGCGTCGTCCACGCCGTGCGCGCGGCCGACGGCCAGAGGCTCTGGGCCTTCAAGACGGGTGCCGAGGTCAAGTCTTCGCCGGTCGTCTCCGCGGGGCGCGTCCTCGTCGGCTCCTACGACACGCACCTCTACTGCCTGAGCGCCGCGGCGGGCCGCCCCGCCTGGAAGCTGAAGACCAACGGGCAGGTGCACGCGACGGCCGGCGTGGCCGAGGGCGTGGCCTACGTCGCGGGCTGCGACGAAATCCTGCGCGCCGTGCGGGTCGCCGACGGCCGGCAGTTGTTCGAGGTGCGCTCTGGCGCGTACACGGGCGCGTCCGCCGCGCTCCTGGCCGGCAACGCCTTCTACGGCACCTTCAACAACGAGGTCCTGGGCGTCAACCTCGTCGCGCGCCGCGTCGGCTGGCGCTACCAGCACCCCGAGCGGCAGTTCCCCTACTACTCCTCGGCGGCCGTGATAGACGCGCGCGTCATTGTCGGCGGCCGCGACAAGCTGGTGCACTGCCTCGACGCCTATACGGGCCGCGCCCACTGGACGTTCGCCACCCAGGCGCGCGTCGAGTCCTCGCCGGCCGTGGCCGACGGCCGCGTCTTCGTCGGCTCGAACGACGGCCGCTTCTACGTCCTCGACTTCCAGCGCGGGCACAAGCTCGCCGAGTTCAACGCCGGCGCGCCCCTCTCGGCCTCGCCCGCCGTCGCCTCGGGGCGAGTCGTCATCGGCTCGCAGGACGGCAAGCTCTACTGCTTCGGCTGACAGCCGCCGCGCCGCCGTGGTATAAGTCCCGTACGCCGCGCGCCCTGGCCCCGGCACCGCCGCCCAGAGTTCTCACGCGAAGGACTGTTAATGTGAACGCCGACGGCCGGGACCGTCGCGGCGCGGCCACTGAACGCGCCCGGCGTGATGGGAGAAGAGCCGATGTTCCTACAAAGAATCGTCCTGGAGAATGTCAGGTCAATAGAGCATCTCGAACTGCCCTTCATAGGCCCCGACGGCGGCACGCGCAAGTGGACGTTCCTGCTCGGCGAGAACGGGACGGGCAAGAGCACGGTCCTGCGCTCCATCGCGCTGATCCTGGCCGGCAGCGAGGCGCTGCCCGAGCTGATCGGCGTCAGCCCCGAGGCGTGGATACGTCACGGCAAGCAGGAGTGCACCATCCACGCCGACCTGGTCACGGCCGGCGGCGAGAAGCGCTCCATTGACTTCCGCCTCCGGCGCGGCCAGAACATCAAGGAGATTTTCGAGGAGAACAAAGAGTCGCTCGACGACCTCGACAGCGCGCTCCGGCACACGGCCCGCAGCTACATGACCATCGGCTACGGCGTCTCGCGCCGCCTGAGCAGCGAGAAGAGCCTCGGCGCGGCCAAGAACGAGGCGTTCCGCCACCCGCGCGCGCAGTCGGTGGCGACCCTCTTCTCGGCGGACGCCTCGCTCAACCCGCTGGAGGCCTGGGCGATGGACTTGGACTACCGGCGCAAGGACGGGCTGAACGTCATCAGGAAGTCGCTCGACAAGCTGCTGCCGGGGGTCCGGTTCCTGAGAATCGACAAGGAGCGGCGCGAGCTGCTGTTCCACACCGCCGACGGCGACCTGCCGCTGGCGCAGATGAGCGATGGCTACCAGAACGTCGCGGCCTGGTGCGGCGACCTCCTCTACCGCGTCTCCGAGGTCTTCGCCGACCACAAGGACCCGCTGGCCGCGCGCGGCCTCCTCCTCATAGACGAGATTGACCTCCACCTCCACCCGCTCTGGAAGCGGCAGCTCGTCGACTTCCTGGGCGAGAAGCTCAAGAACTTCCAGATCATCGCCACGACCCACTCGGCGCTGACCGTGCACCAGGCCGGCGAGGGCGAGCTGTTCGTGCTCAAGCGTGAGGCCCCGGATCAGCCGCCGCGCCTCATCGCCTACCCCGGCGCGCCCCGCACCCTCCTCCTCCACCAGTTGCTCATGAGCCCGATCTTCGGCCTCGAGACGGCGGACTCGCGCCCGGTCGAGGGCATGAAGAAGGAGTACCAGGAGCTGCGGGACAAGCGCTCGCGCACGCCCGCCGAGAAGGCCCGCCTCGGCCGGTTGAAGACCGAGCTGCAGGACCTGCCCGAGTGGACCCGCCCGACCCCCGCCGAGAAGAAGCGGCTCGCCCTCCTCGAGAAAATCGACCAGGCGCTCGGCGGCAACGGCTCGGCGGCGAAGGGCACGAAGCGGGGCTCCAGGAAGGGCGCGAAGAAGGGCAGCCGGGCGACGACGGGCAGGAAGTGAGACGGCCGCGGAAGACTCCGACGGGTGGTGCCTCATGATTAAACTTCAGCGCGTGCGTACCAAGCAGGCGATCACGGCGGGCCTCCGCGGCCCCAAGAGGGTGGAGAAGGCCGTCCTCCTCATCGAGGGGCGGCTCGCGCACGGCGACCGGCAGGAGTTCAAGAGCGACTTCTGGAAGGCGGCCAAGAAGCAGCTCAAGGTCGAGACCAACGGCAAGTGCGCCTACTGCGAGGCCCCGGTCAAGGCCGTCGCCCACGGCGACGTCGAGCACTTCCGCCCCAAGAGCGTCTACTGGTGGCTGGCTTACTGTTACGACAACTACCTCTTCTCCTGCCAGATTTGCAACCAGAGCTTCAAGGGCGACAAGTTCCCCCTGGAGGGCACGGCGATGGCCCTCGACCCGCCCCTGCCGTCGAAGATGACGCCCGCGCAGGTCAAGGCCCTCGCGCAGCGCCTCGCGCCGGACCCGCTCGTTGACGCCGAGGGCTTCCCCGCCGCGGACTTCGCCAAGCTGTCCGACAAGGAGAAGTGCGGGCTCATAGACCCTTACGTCGTGGACCCGGAGCCGCTCTTCAAGTGGGTCGCCGACCCCGTGCTCAAGGAGGTCGCACTGGCCCCGCGTAACAATAAGGCGGCGACGAGGCGGGCCTTCAAGGCGGCCGAGGAGGCGCTCGGCCTGAACCGCCCGGAACTGAAGGGGGAGCGCTGGAAGGTTTACAAAATCTTGGAGACGTTTAAGAAGTCCCTGCTGTCGGCGCAGGCCGGCGGTAACGACGACCTGGCTGACGAAATCGAGGCCCAGATCAGGGATATGCTGTCCGACGGGTCAGAGTACGCGGGCATGGCCCGCTACTTCGTCAGGGTCGAGTGGGACGACGAGCTCGGAGACTTCAACTTCTAGGGCGGCCCCCCTCTCTGCGCCCGCGTGCTGCCGGGACGCCCTAGAAGTTGAAGTCTCCGAGCTCGTCGTCCCACTCGACCCTGACGAAGTAGCGGGCCATGCCCGCGTACTCTGACCCGTCGGACAGCAT
>DASZKF010000192.1:0-9207 GCA_035947355.1 Pyrinomonadaceae bacterium
CGGGCGCTCGGCACGAGCCGACGGAAGCCCTCGCGCCCGCCCCCCGGCGGACTCGCCGCGGCCCTCGCAGCTTGCGGCCCGGCGGGAAACATCTCGACCTGAAGTCGGTCGCGGGGCGGCGCGCGCCCGTTGACGCGCCTCGCCCCATGAACTTCTCAAAAACTTCGCCCCGTCTTATCGAGGGGCGCACCGTCACGACCGAACGTTGACGTTTCTGGTGGGGGTGCGCCCTGGCCGGAAGGTTTAAGTTCAGGCAAAAGACAGGCGCGGCCAGTATAAACGAGGCCGCGCCGAAAACGCGAGCCGCGGCGGAAGGCGTGCCGCCTTCAGTTGACGAAGCGGCGCAGCCGGATGCTGATGGCGAAGCCGATGGCGACCGAGGTGGCGAGGATGGCCGAGAGGCCGGCGCTCATCAAAGGCAGCGGGACGCCTATGACGGGCACGATGCCGAGGGCCATGCCGACGTTGATGAAGATTTGAAAGGCCAGGCCGCCGACGATCGCCATGATGACGAGCATCCCAGTCCGGTCGGGCGCGCGCCGCGCGCCGTGGATGAGTTTCGTCAGCAGCACGGCGTAGGCCAGGAGCAGGAGCACCGAGCCGACGAAGCCCGTGTTCTCGGCCGTGACGGCGAAGATGAAGTCGGTGTGCGGCTCGGGCAGGAACTTGAGGCTGCTCTGGGTGGCGTCGCGCTCGACCTGCGTGCCGGTCAGCCGACCCTTGCCGACCGTGATGATGGACTGCCAGGTGTGGTAGCCGATGCTGCGGCGGTCGGCGTTCTCCGGGTCGAGGATGACGTTGATGCGCTCCTGCTGGTAGCCCTTGACGACGCCCGTCTTAACGCCGACGTAGTAGGCGGCCGGGATGGCGGCCGTTCCGAGGACGAGCGCGGCGACGACGAGCCACATCCGCACCGACGAGAGGAAGAGCACGACGGCGAGCAGGGGCATGTAGGTGATGGCCTGCCCGGCGTCCGGCTCGAGCAGGATGAGGCCCACGGGGAGGGCGAGGATGGCGAGGCCGATCAGCGTCTCCTTGATGGTGAGCCGGCCCTGCCGGGGGCGGCCGAAGTAGCGCGCCAGCATCAGCACCGTCGGAATCTTCATGAACTCCGACGGCTGGAACTGGCCGAGGCCGGGCACCCCGATCCAGGCCCGCTGCCCGTTGATCTTCAGCCCGATTCCGGGCACCAGCACGATGACGAGCAGCAGGAGGCCGAAGGCGTAAAAGACCGGCGCGATGTTGACGAGCTTGCGGTAGTCCGTGAACGCCACGGCCAGCATCACGGCGACCGAGACGGCGAGGCCGAGCAACTGCTTCTTCCAGTAGCCCAGCTCCGGCTGCGCGTTGTAGATCTGCCACGTCCCGAAGATGGCAATCGCCAGCGCCAGAAGCGTCAGCAGCCAGTCGAAGTCGCGGAGGCGGCGGTGTTCGAGGATTGCGACCATAGTTCAAAGTTCAAAGTTCCAGGTTCAAAGTTTCAAGTTCGAGGTCAAAAGCCGGTCTTTAACTTTGAACCTTGAACTTGCAACTTTGAACTACCGCTTCGCGAGCTGTTCCGGCGTCGGCTTGGGCGCGAGGTCGGGGTGCGTCTTCGAGACGTAGACGTCGTAGACGGCGCGGACGGCCGGGGCCGCGTAGGTGCCGCCGAAGCCGACGTTCTCGATGAGCGCGATGGCCGCGATCTCCGGCTTGTAGGCCGGCGCGACCGAGACGAACCAAGCGTGATCCTTGTTCTTGCCAACGTCCTTGCCCAGAGAGACGACCTGCGCCGTGCCGGTCTTGCCGGCGATGTCGAAGCCCTCCATCTTGATGCGCCCGCCCGTGCCGCCGGCGTTGACGACCTGCCACATGCCCTCCATCACGAGCTGGTGGTTCTGCGCCGAGATGGGGACGACCTTCGGGTCGGGGCGGTCGAAGCCCTTCGCCGGGCGGGCCGGGAAAGGCCCGATGGCCGGCACCGCCTTCGCCTCCTTCAGGAGGTGCGGCACGTAGAAGCGGCCGCCGACGCCGATGCCGGCCACCGTCCGCAGCATCGCCAAAGGCGTCACGAAGTCGTAGACCTGCCCGAACGAGGCGTAGACGGTGTCTATGTCGCGCCAGTTCGGGTCGCGCGGGTTGAAGCGCGCCTTGAACTCGCGCGACGGCGTCCAGCTCTTCAGCTCGTGCGGGAGGTCTACGCCCGTCCGCTTGTCGAGGTCGTAGTCGTCCACCATCTTCATGATGCCTTCGAGGCCCATCTTGAGGCCGAGGCGGTAGAAGTAGCCGTCGCACGAGACGCGGATGGCGTAGCGCACCTCCGGCGAGCCGTGGCTGCCCATGCAGCGCGTGAACTTGTTTCCGATGGTGATGCCGCCGCCGCAGACGAGGTTCGACTTCTGCGGCGTGATCGCGCCCTGCTCGAGCCCGGCCAGGGCCATCGGAATCTTCCACGTCGAGCCGGGCGGGTAGCGGCCGCGGATGGCGCGGTTGAAGAGCGGCGTGAGCGGGTCGCGCAAAAGGGCGTTGGCCTCGCGCCGGCCCTCGGGCGTTCCGATGCGCTGCGAGAAGAGGTTCGGGTCGAAGGTCGGGTAGGAGGCCAGCGTCAGGATTTCGCCGGTGTTCGGGTCCATCGAGACGATGACGCCGCGCTTCGAGGGCGTGTTGCGCAGGTACTGCTCGGCGGCGAGCTGCATTTCGAGGTCTATGGTGGTGAGGATGTCCTGGCCGGGCTGGGGCGGGATCACGTCCAGTTCGCGCTGGATGCGGCCGCGGCTGTCGACCTCGACCTTGCGGTAGCCGTCGCGCCCCCGCAGGAAGCGGTCGTAGGTGCGCTCCAGCCCCTCCTGGCCGATGATCGCGCCGGGGTAGTAGGGGTTCTCGGCGTAGTCCTTGTACTTCTCCTGCTTGAGCTGCTCGGGGCTGATCTCGCCGACGTAGCCGAGGACGTGCGCGAGGACGCCGTCTTCGGGGTAGCGGCGCTGCGGCTGCTCGCGGATGCTGAGCATCGGGAACTCGATGGTGCGCGCCTCGACCCAGGCGATGTCGGCCGGCGTCGCCCCCTCCTTGATGGTGATGTCCTCGAAGGCGGGCTGGGTGCGGATGGTCTCGAAGCGGTCGCGCAGGTACTCGGCGTCGAGGCCGAGCCCCGAGGAGAACGGGGCGACCAGCGCGTCGTAGTCCTTGCCCTTCATGTCCTCGCGCAGGAGGATGATGTTGTAGGTCGAGCGCGAGTTGACGAGCACCTTCCCGTTGCGGTCGAGGATGGCCCCGCGCGGGGCGGGGATGCGCAGCAGGCGGATGCGCTGGTTCTCGGCGCGCTCGGCGTAGTAGTCGCCGTTGACGACCTGGAGGAAGTAGAGGCGCACGCCGAGCACCACCAGGATGATCAGCACGACGGCGTGGATGATCCCGACCCTCATCCGCAGGTTCTGGGTGTCGTCTTCGAATTTCATAACGATAAAGTAGACAGTAGTCAGTAGACAGTAGAAAATCCTCCGCCGGCGAATCCTCCGGGTGCCAGCGTCAGCGACTTGGATGCGGAATCTACTGTCTACTGACTACTGGCTACTGTCTACTCCCCTAGTATTTTCTCCGGCCGAGGCCCCGGCGCGCAATCCGCCGGCGGAAGGCGAACTGCTTGCGCTGGCGGGCCGTCTCGCTGAAGAAGGTGTCGAGGGCGAAGGCGAGGAACGTCCCCGCCACGGTCGTCCAGATGATGCGGTAGGCGAAAGTCTCGGCCAGCGAGCCGCCCAGGGGGCTGCCCGGCGGCTGCCCGAGCAACTGGTGGAGGAAGAGGTTGACGAGCGAGTCGAAGGCGGCCGCCCCCGCCATCACGGGGATGCGCACCAGCGGGTTGTCGAGCATCACGCGCGTCACCAGCGCGGCCAGCAGGTAGGCCGTCAGCGTCTTCGAGAACCCGTTCGCCCCGAGCAGCCCGTTCGAGAGCACGTCCGTGCCGAGGCCCGCCACGGTGCCGATCACCACGGCCTGCACGGCGTCGCGCCGCAGCGCGAAGTACGCCACCACCACCAGCGTCAGGTCCGCGTAGGCCAGCGGCGGCCACAGCGCCCGCAGACTCGACTGCAAGACGACGGCCAGCGCCACGCAAACGGCCAGTTTCAACTTCATAACCACTCAAGTTTCGAGTTTCAGGTTCCAAGTTTCAAGTTAAAGACAAGCTGTTTTTGAACTTGGAACTTGAAACCTGAAACTCGAAACTTCTTACTTCTTCCCCTTGTCCATGTTCGGCAGCGTCCGCTCCGGGGCGGAGGGCTGCGGGGGGCGGTAGAGGAGGATGAGCACCTCCTGGAGCGAGTCGAGGCGCGCGCCGGGGCGGACGCGGATGGTGTGCGGCGTCGTGACCGTCCCCGGCGTCACTTCTACGACCGTCCCGACGTTGAGGCCAGGTGGGTAGATACCGTCCTGGCCCGTGGTAACCACGTAGTCGCCGACGTTGACCGTCTCGAGCCCCGAGACGTAGCGCATGTCGAGCAGCCCGTTCTTGCCGAAGCCGCGCACCGACCCGACGGCGTTCGACTGGCCCAACTGCCCGACGGCCGCGCCGGCCGCCGCCCGCTCGTCCGTCAGGAGCATGATCTGGCTCGTCACGGGGCTGACGGCGACGACGCGGCCGACGACGCCCTCGGGCGTGGCGACCGGCATGTTGAGGTCTACGCCGTGGGCCGTGCCGCGGTTGACGATGACGGTGTTGAACCAGACCGACGGGTCGCGGGCGATGACGCGGGCCGGGACGGTCCGGTACGAGGCGTCCTCGCTGAACTTGAGCAGGCTCTTGAGCCGCTCGTTCTCGTCGGCGGCCTGGCGGGCCTCGCGCAGTTCGTTCTCGACCTCGGCGAGCCGCGCCCGCAGCCGCTCGGCCTCGGCCTCGGCCGTCCGCATCCGGCCGAGGCGGGCGAAGAGGTTGACGCCGAAGCCGCCCACGCCCGTCACGCCCCTCTGGAAGGGCGAGACGGCCGCCTGCGCCCAGACGCGGATGACGCGCTGCTTGGTGACGGCGTCGCGCGCGTCCCACGTCATCAGCCCGAAGTTGACGACGAGCAGCGCCACGAGCCACACCGGCGCGCGCTGCCGAATCTCCTTCTGGGTACTGCGAACCATCACGACGGCCAGTTTCAAGTTGCTAGTTTCAAGTTCCAAGTTAAAGACAAGCTGTTTTCTAACTTGGAACTTGAAACTAGCAACTTGAAACTATTTTACATCCCGCTGGTGAGCGTGTTGTCCCACTTGACGCGCTTGAGGAGGTCGAAGTCAGAGAGCATCTTGCCGGCGCCGAGGACGACGGAGGAGAGCGGGTCGTCGGCGATGGAGACGGGCAGGCCCGTCTCGATGGAGAGCCGCTTGTCGAGGTTCTTCAGGAGGGCGCCGCCGCCCGTCAGCACGATGCCGCGCTCGACGATGTCGGCCGAAAGCTCCGGCGGCGTGCGCTCTAAGGCGACGCGGACGGCGTTGACGATCGTCGCCACCGAGTCGGCCAGCGCCTCGCGGACTTCCTCGTCCGAGATGGTGATGGTCTTCGGGATGCCCTCGATGAGGTTGCGGCCGCGCACGTCCATCGAGAGCGGCTCGTCGAGCGGGAAGCCCGACCCCAGCTCGATTTTGATGGCCTCGGCCGTGCGCTCGCCGATCAGGAGGTTGTACTTGCGCTTGATGTACTGCGTGATGGCCTCGTCCATCTCGTTGCCGGCGACGCGCACGGCCCGCGAGTAGACGATGCCGGACAAGGAGATGACGGCGATGTCGGTCGTGCCGCCGCCGATGTCCACGATCATGTTGCCGTGCGGCTCGGTGATCGGGAGGCCGGCGCCGATGGCCGCGCACATCGCTTCTTCGACCAGGTAGACCTCGCTCGCCTTGGCGCGGTAGGCCGAGTCCTCGACGGCGCGGCGCTCGACCTGCGTGATCTCCGAGGGTATCCCGATGACGACGCGGGGGCTGACCCAGGTCTTGCCGTTGTGGGCCTTGCGGATGAAGTGCTGGAGCATCTTCTCCGTGACCTCGAAGTTGGCGATGACGCCGTCCTTCATCGGGCGGATGGCGACGATGTTGCCGGGCGTCCGGCCGAGCATCTCCTTGGCCTCCTTGCCGACGGCCTCCGGCTGGTTGGTGACTTTGTTGATGGCGACGATGGACGGCTCGGAGACGACGATGCCGCGCCCCTTCGCGTAGACGAGCGTGTTGGCCGTACCCAAATCGATAGCCAGGTCGCTGGAGAAAAGGCTGAAGAGTGACTTAAATGCCATTCGCTTCTGTCCGTAACCTCTGGTTTCTGAGATGCGCGCGGCGGGCCGCGGCGGGGCCGGCCCCGGCTCGGCGTCGGCCCCGGCCTGAGAGACTCCGGGCGCTCCCGGCCCCTGTCTGTCGCCCGCCGCCGCGGGCGAACTCACAACGATACAACGAATGGGGGCGTTTGGCTAACCGCGGAACCCTTCAGTTGACGAGTCCGGGGGAGGGCCGGAGTGCCCTGGTTAGACGTGTCTCTGAACTGCTTCCGAGCGGGGGGCTTAACGGCTAGTGTCGGAATACTGCTTTACCGCAAGACGGCGGAAAAGTCCAACACTTTTTACGGGAACCGCGCGCGCGGGGGTTAAGGCCCCGTCCGCGGGGGTGAGGCGAGGCGTTTAGGGCTTGGGTTCGGACGCGAGCCGTCGGACGCGCTCGTCGGTGGCGTCCTGCCGGTGCTGCATCTTCAGCAGGTCTTCATTGAACACGCGCAGCTTGAGGTTTAGGGAGGCGACCTCATACTCGATGGATTCGAGCCGGGTCTCGATGCCGCCGAGACGGGATAAGACCTCTTCCCAGATCGGGCGTGTCTCCTGCAAGCGGCGGTCAACCTTCTCTTCGAGCGCCGTCATCCGCTCCTCAAGCCCGGTCATGCGCTCTTCGAGACGGGTGATGCGCCCATCGAATGACTCCAGGCGGGCGTCAATCGAATCGAGCCGGGAGAGGATGAGTCTCACGCCGTCGTCGGGAAGTTGTTGGGTGTGGTCTTCGCTCATTTCTGAGGAGGATTATGAGCGCGGCCGGAGGCGATTTCAAGGCAAAAGATTCGGCGGGTCGGCGCGGAAATCGGCGGAAATTGCGCCGAAAATTCGGCGTGAGGGGTTAAAGCTTTTAGAAACGTGCTCAGGCCCCCTGGGTCGTCTCGGCGGCGAACTTGACGCAGTTCTTGCGCGCGGCTTTGGCCTCGTACATGGCGGTGTCGGCGGCGGCGACGAGCTGCTGCGGCGACTGCGCGTGCTGCGGGTAGGAGGCGACGCCGAACGAGGCCGTCAGCGTCAGCGAGAGGCGGCGGCCGCCGTTGAAGGCGTGGCGGCTGATGCGGTCGCGGACGCGCTCGGCGACGCGCAGGCCCTGCTCAATGCCCGTCTCCGGCAGGACGACGACGAACTCGTCGCCGCCGTAGCGCGCCACCACGTCCGTGTCGCGCACCGACGAGAGGATGACCCCGGCCAGCTCCATCAGGACGTGCGAGCCGACGAGGTGGCCGTGGAGGTCGTTGACGCGTTTGAAGTCGTCGAGGTCGAGGAAGACGGCCGTGACCATCGAGCCGTAGCGGCGCGCGCGCTTCAGCTCGCCGACGAGGTACTGGCTGAGGTAGCGCGCGTTGTGCAGCTTCGTCAGGTCGTCGGTCTGCGAGAGGCGCTCGGCCTCGGCGACGCGGGCCGAGTTCGAGAGGGCGGCCGCGAACGGCAGGGCGAGGGCCGAGAGCAGGGAGGCGTCGGCGCGCGTGAACTGCCGCCCGGCTTCGCCCTCGCGCACCGCTTCGAGCACGCCCACGACCCGGTCGCCGGCGACGAGCGGGACGGCGACGACGCGGCGCGCGCCCTCCCGGCCGCGGACGGTCTCGGCGGTAGCCGCGGCCCGGCGGGCCGCGCGCGAGTGCGTGCCGGCGAGCGCGAGCGCGCCGCCCATGAGCGCGCGCCGCCAGTCGCCTTCGGGCACGGCGCGCTCGCTCGGCGTCAGGCCGCGCGCCGCGAGCGGCTCGAAGATGGCGTCGCCGGGCCGGCCCGTCTCGTTGAGGAGGTAGACCGTCCAGCGGTCGGCGCGCACGAGCGCGGCGAGGCCGGCGAGCGCGGCCGAGGCGGCGCTCCTCTGGTCGGAGGCGAAGTGGAGCGAGGCGACGACTTCGAAGGCCGCGCGCAGGCGCTCGGTGGCGAGCCGGTCTGGCAGCAGGAGGCTGGCCGGAGCGACCTCCGGCACGCCCTGCTCGGCGCGCGCCGGCCCCAGGACTTGCTCCTCGACCTCGCGCAGGACGGCCGAGAGCTGCGCCGGCTCCGTGGCGACGGCGTGGAAGCCGAGGCGCTGGAGCGTCGAGGCGTCGAGCCTCTGCGGCGCGCCGGCCGGCTCGTCCTCCGGGTCGCGCTGGCAGGCGACGACCGGCACGCCGGGCCAGCCCGCGTAGGCGCGCTCGACCCCCTCGTGCAACTCGGCCAGGCTCGCGCCCGCGGCCACGTCGAACAGCACGGCGAGCAGGCCCAGGCCCTCCGGCGTCTCGGAGGGGGCGTCGGCCGCGGCCCCTTCGGCCGCCACCGAGACCCCGGCGGCGCGCAGGGCCTCGCCCAGCCCCCGCGAGGGGCCGCCGTCCTCACCGCCGAAGAGAATCACTCGACGCATAAAAGGGTGCCGGGTGCCGGGTGCCGGGTGGAAACAACCTGTCTTTATCCAACACCTAACACCCGGCACCTAAAACCTTTCTCAATAAGAGCCGGGGGCGAGCGGGAAGCGGAAGACGTTCCGGTTGCCCTGCGAGTCTTCGGCCTCGACGGCCAGCTCGTTCTGGCCGCGGGCCGCGTTGATCTGGAGTTGGAAGCGGCCGTCGCGCGCGGCCAGCGTCTCGCGCCCGGCGCAGCGGACGGTGTTGCCGGGCTGCGTCTGCCCGCGCACGAGGTAGATTTGGCCGGCGACGTACTCGACGACGACGTTCGAGACGCTGACCGACTCGCCCGTCCCGCCCTCGGCGACGACGACGAACTTCTGCGGCTCGCTCCAGTCGCTCGTCTGCCCCGACGGGGCGACGGCGAGCACGCGCCAGAAGTAGTTGCCGAGCCGCAGGTCGTCTACGGTGAACTCGACGGCGTGGAGCTGGTCGCGCTCGATGAGCTTGCCGGCGGGGACGAAGAAGGGCGAGGTGGCGACCTCGACGCGGTAGTGCGCGAAGCTGCCCGACGCCGGCTTCTGCCAGCGCAGCGTGACGCTGGTGGAGTT
>DASZKF010000193.1:0-5354 GCA_035947355.1 Pyrinomonadaceae bacterium
GCCGCCGCGGCAGGCTTCCGGGCCTTGGCGCGCGAACGTTCGGAGGCGGCCTTGCGGCGCGAGTTGCCCGAACCGGGGGCGGCCGCTTTCCCAAAAGCGGACACCGCGTTCCCGAAAGCGAAAAAGGCGGAGAGGCACAAAACTGAGAGGGAGAACAGCAGCCTCCGCGCGGCCCCCTTCGACTGTCGCTCAATAACCATTATTTCTTCCTTCGACCACGCGCGAAGTGTCTCCCGCGCACCCTTTAAAATTAGTCCGGTCTGAATCACGTGGAGTCAGGTAGCAAATGTTGCGCCGCGGCGGCCGGAGGTTGCCTCGAAAGTGGCGGCCGCGGGTCAGAGGCTACTACGTCACCCGTCCGGATGGGGTTTCAGAAACATAGATTTAGGCCGCGCGGGCTGCCGCGGCCGGGGACGCCGCCGGAGGGCCTCGGCCTGGGAGGTCGCCGGGGGCGTCTAACTTGACAGTGCGCGTTCGCGCGTCTTATCTTCCAAAGCTTAAAAGCAAGTTGCCACACACGACAGTGAGCGCCCAGGCGGGCGGCGTGCGGCACGGGCCGGGCCGCCGTGTGCGGGGCTTTGCCGCCTCGGCCGGCGCTCCAGGCCCGACAACATTCTCGCGCGAGGAGGCTTTCATTTAATGGCGATCAAAGTTGGCATCAACGGCTTCGGGCGCATCGGCCGCAACGTCCTGCGCGCCAGCCTCGGCGACCCCGACCTCGACTTCGTGGCCGTCAACGACATCACCGACACCGGGACGCTCGCACACCTTCTGAAGTACGACTCCATCCTCGGAAACCTCGAAGAGGAGATCGCGGCCACCGAGAAGGGCATCCGCGTCGGGTCGGACGAGTTCGTCGTCTTCGCCGAGAAGGACCCGGCGCAGATTCCCTGGGAGTCGGTCGGGGCCGAAGTCGTCGTCGAATCAACGGGGCGTTTCACGAACGCCGAAGACGCCAAAAAGCACCTGCGCGGCGGCGTCAAGAAGGTCATCATCTCCGCGCCGGCCAAGAACGAAGACATCACCATCGTCCTCGGCGTCAACGAGGGTGCCTACGACCCCTCGGCGCACCACGTCATCTCGAACGCCTCGTGCACGACCAACTGCCTCGCGCCGGTCGCCAAGGTCATCCACGAGAAGTTCGGCGTGGTCTCGGCGCAGATGACGACCATCCACTCCTACACCAACGACCAGCAGCTCCTCGACCTGCCGCACAAGGACTTGCGCCGCGCCCGCGCCGCCGCCCTCTCGATGATCCCGACCTCGACCGGCGCGGCCAAGGCCGTCGCACTCGTCCTGCCGGAACTCAAGGGCAAGTTCGACGGCATCTCCGTGCGGGTGCCGACGCCGAACGTCTCGCTCGTGGACGTGGTGATTGAAGTCGGGCGCGAGACGACGACCGAGGAGGTCAACCAGGCCCTGAAGGACGCGGCCAACGAGGAGCTGCAAGGCATCCTCGCCTTCTCCGAGGAGCCGCTCGTCTCCGTGGACTTCCGCAAGAACCCGAACTCGTCCATCGTTGACGCCGACTACACCAAAGTCATCGGCGGCAACCTCGTCAAGGTGCTCTCCTGGTACGACAACGAGTGGGGCTACTCCTGCCGCGTCCGCGACCTGATCAAGTTCATCGCGGGGAAAGGACTCTAAATAAGTTTCGGGTTGCGGGTTGCGGGTTTCGAGTTCGGGCGGCGCGGCTTGAACCGTCCGACTCACGCAGCACAAACCCGAAACCCGAAACTCGAAACTCGAAACTTCAAATGAATAAACTCTCCATCAAAGACCTCGACTTGCAGGGCCGGCGCGTGTTCGTGCGGGTGGACTTTAACGTGCCGGTGAAGGAGGGGAGGGTCGAGGACGACACGAGGATCAGGGCGGCGCTGCCGACGATCCGTTACGCGAGCGAGCGCGGCGCGCGCGTCATCCTCGCGTCGCACCTGGGGCGGCCGAAGGGCGAGCGGGTCGAGAAGTACAGCCTGCGGCCCGTGGCCGAGCACCTGTCAGAGCTGCTCGGCGCGCCCGTCGCCTTCGCCGAGGACTGCGTCGGCGCGCCCGCGCGCGAGGCCGCCGAGGCCTTGCGGGACGGCGACGTGCTGCTGCTCGAAAACCTCCGCTTCCATAAGGAGGAGGAGAAGAACGACGACGGGTTCGCGAAGCAGTTGGCTGCTCTGTCGGACGGCCTCTACGTCAACGACGCGTTCGGCGCGGCGCACCGGGCGCACGCCTCGACGGCCGCCGTCACGAAGTTTGTTGAGAAGGCCGCGGCGGGGTTGCTGATGGAGAAGGAGCTGGAGTACCTCGGCCGCGCGCTCCACGACCCGGAGCGGCCGTTCGTCGCCGTCCTCGGCGGCGCGAAGGTGTCGGACAAAATCCCCGTCATCAACTCGCTCATCGAGCGCCGCGTGGACAAAATCCTCGTCGGCGGCGCGATGGCCTACACCTTCTTCAAGGCCGAGGGCTTCAACACCGGCAAGTCGCTCGTCGAGGACGAGATGCTCCAGACGGCGCGGGAGCTGAGGGAGAGGGCCGCGTCGGAAGGCGTCCGGCTGGTGCTCCCGACCGACCACCAGGTCGTTGACAGCTTCGACCCGCTCCACAGCCGCAAGACCATCCCCGTCGAGTTCACCAACCAGGGCCTCGTCGGCCTCGACATCGGGGCCGAAACGGTCGCCCTCTTCGCGCGCGAGTTGGAAGACGCGAAGACGATCATCTGGAACGGCCCGATGGGCATGTTCGAGGAGCCGGGCTTCGAGCTGGGCACGGTCGGAGTGGCGCGCGCCGTCGCGGCGGCCGCCGAGCGGGGCGCGACCGTCATCGTCGGCGGCGGCGACTCGGTCGCGGCCGTCACCCAGGCCGGCGTCGCCGACAAAATCACGCACATCTCGACGGGCGGCGGCGCCACCCTCGAATTCCTCGCCGGGGACGAACTGCCCGGCGTCGCGGCGCTCAACGACAAATGATGAATGCGGAATGATGAATGATGAATGTGATTCACGTCGAATTTCATCATTCAAGCTCCTTCTAATTCATCATTCCGCATTCATCATTCATCATTTTATGAGAAAGCCTGTCATCGCCGGAAACTGGAAGATGTACAAGCTGCTGGCCGACGCGGCGGCGACGGCCGTGGCGCTGAAGCCCCTGGTGGCGAACGCGGGCCACTGCGAGGTGGTCGTCGCGCCGCCGTTCACGGCGATCAAGACCGTGGCCGACCGTCTCGAAGGCTCGAACGTGCGCGTCGCGGGGCAGGACTGCTCGACCGAGACGGGCCACGGCGCGCACACCGGCGAGGTGGCGGCCGACATGCTCAGGGACGCGGGCGCGAGCTACTGCATCGTCGGCCACTCGGAGCGGCGGCAGTTCTACCACGAGACCGACGCGATGGTGAACCGCAAGGCGCTGGCCGCGCTGGCCGCGGGGCTTTCGGTCATCATGTGCGTCGGCGAGACTCTGGAGCAGCGCGAGTCGGGGATCGCCGAGCGGGTCGTGCGCGGGCAGGTCGAGGGCGGCCTGCGTGATTTGACAGCCTCCGACCTCGACCGTATCATTATCGCCTACGAGCCGGTCTGGGCCATCGGAACCGGACGCACCGCGACGCCGGAGCAAGCGCAGGAAATGCACGCGTTTGTCCGGCGCGTTTTCGCGCAGAGGTATTCGCAGGAGACGGCCGAGCGGCTGCGCATCCTCTACGGCGGCTCGGTCAAGCCCGACAACATCGCCGGCCTGATGCGCCAGCCCGACCTCGACGGCGCGCTCGTCGGCGGCGCGTCCTTAGAAGCCGAGTCTTTCGCGCGGATCGTCAACTACGACCGTTAACCCCGGTCTGAAGCGTTTAAGGAATAAAAGTTTTGCTCTCGATCATTCTTTACACCATCTTCATCCTGGCCTGCGTCGTGCTCGTCATCGCCGTCCTCTTGCAGCCGGGCAAGGCCGACGCCGGCGCGCTCTTTACCAGCTCGGTCTCGACCACGGCCTTCGGCCCGCGCGGCACGCAGACCGTGCTCGCCAAGATCACCATCGGCGCGGCCGCCGCCTTCATGCTCGCCGCGCTCCTCATCTCGGCTGGCGTAGACCGCGACCGCTCGGTGATGGAGGGCACGAGCGTGACGCCGACGCCGACGCCGGCGGCCGAAGCCTCGCCCGGGGCCGAAGCCGCGCCCGCTGCCTCGCCGCAGGCCGACGCGGCAGCCTCTCCGGCCGCCGACGCGGCCGCTTCGCCCGCGGCCAGCCCGGCCGCCGCGCAGCCCAGCCCCGGCCAGTAGAGTGCGCTTGAACGGCACGGTGAAAGCTGCTAGCCTGCTTTTGACAGCCCGCGAGCGGAAGTGGCGGAACTGGTAGACGCGCACGTTTGAGGGGCGTGTGAGGCAACTCGTGGGGGTTCGAGTCCCCCCTTCCGCATCCAGACCCGGAACGCGAACCCCGGCAGACGGCCAGAAGCCGACCCTGCCGGGGTTTTCTTCGTCCGCACCAATCAGACGGAGTTGCAAAATAGGATCAGGCTGAGCTTGACCGAGCGGGCGGGGGCGAGCCGCCCTTCCCGACTGCGCGGGCCGGACTTGAATCATTCAACCCACCCCGCCTCTAGGTCAGGAAGGTGGGGTGCCACCGCCGCCCCGCCCCGACTCAACCTTATTCCGTCCTGCGAGGCGCGCGAACATCTCCACTCGCCGCGTTGTTGACCGGCCGCGGGGCTGTTACACTCTCGCTCTGCTCCCCGGAGGTGTCTTCGGCCACATGCGAATGTCCCCCTCCCAACTGTGTAGTGCGCTCGCCCTCTCGGCCGCCGTGCTGCTCCTCGCGGCCGCGGCCCGCGCGCAGTCGGGCGACGTGAGATACCCGACCCCCGTCTACACCAACCAGATCGAGGGGCGCATCGCGCCGCGCGACATCGGCGACCCGCGCCGCACGCGCCACTTCTACGTCTTCCGCGGCACCGAGGGCGACATCTCCGTCACGCTCGAAAGCACGGAGCTGAGCGGCGCCGTAGACCTCTTCACCGCCGGGGCGCTCAGACCGCTGCTGAAGATCACTCTGCTCGGCGCGCCGACGACGGCGACGAGGAGCGTCTTCCTGCGCGGCGAGGAGACGCTCGTCTTGAGGGTCGAGGCGCGCGCCGCGGGCGAGGCCGAGGGGACTTACCGCATCCGCCTCGGCGGCTCGTTCGCGCCCGCGCCGGCCGGCCTCGCAGAAGCCCCGCCCGTGCCCGAGGTTTCCGGCGGCACGGGTGCCGACCGCGGAGTCCGCCGCGTGACCTCGACCGGCGCGCGCATCCCCGAGCCGCCCGCGCCCGCCGAAGAGGCTAAGGCCAAGCCTTCACGGACGCCGTCCGACACGACGGCGGGCGGCGGAGCGCGGCC
>DASZKF010000194.1:0-2580 GCA_035947355.1 Pyrinomonadaceae bacterium
CCCGGCCCGCCAGGGGGGGGTTCGCTGTGCCGCCCCTCCGGGGCTCGACGTGTTTTTTTGTCAACCTCAACCCCGCCCTCACGGGCGGGGCTACTGCCTGCCGCGCCTGTCGGCGCTCGCCCGACGCCGCCGCGCGGCCACTCTTTTACAAGCCCCTAGCCCCTAGTTAGCCCCTGGCTTCGGAGTCGTAGCTGCGGAGCTTGCGGTAGAGGGTCTTGCGGCCGATGCCGAGGGCGCGGGCGGCGCGCGTTTTGTCGCCGGCCGTGTAGTCGAGCGTGGCCTCGATGGCGCGGCGCTCGATTTCGTCAATGGTCGCGGGCACGTCTATTTCGAGCGTCACGCGGCGGCCCTCGGCGGCGGCCCGCTCGCGCTCGCTGCGCGCCCGCGCGCGCTCCTCCTGGACGACGCGGCTGATCTGCTCGGGCAGGTCGTCGGGCTCGATCTGCCGGCCCGAGGCGATGATGACGGCGCGCTCGACGGCGTTCTCCAGCTCGCGGACGTTGCCCGGCCAGTCGTAGCCGATCAGAGCGTCGAGGGCCTGGCGCGAGATGCCTGGGATGAAGCGGCCGGTCTTCTGCTTGTAGTGTTCGAGGAAGTGTATGACGAGCGGGTGGATGTCTTCGCGGCGCTCGCGCAGCGGCGGCAGTTCGATCGGGAAGACCGAGAGGCGGTAGAAGAGGTCGCGGCGGAAGGTGCCCTGCTCGACCGCCTTCGCTAAATCCACGTTCGAGGCGGCGATGACGCGCACGTCCGTCTTCAAGACCTCGCTGCCGCCGACGCGCGTGAACTCGCCGTCCTGGAGCACGCGCAGAAGTCTCACCTGCGCCGACAGACTCATCTCGCCGATCTCGTCGAGGAAGAGCGTGCCGCCGTCGGCCTCCTCGAAGCGGCCGAGCCGGCGCTGGCGCGCGTCCGTGAACGCGCCGCGCTCGTGGCCGAAGAGTTCTGATTCGAGGAGCGTCTCGGGGATCGCGCCGCAGTTGAGCTTGATGTAGGGGCCGGCCTTGCGCCGCGAGTTGTAGTGGATGAGGTTGGCGAGGAGTTCCTTGCCCGTGCCCGACTCGCCCTGGACGAGGACGGAGGTCTGCGTGTCGGCGACGTTGTGCGCGAGGTCTATGGCGCGGCGGATGGCCGGGGCCTGGCCGATGATTCGGTCTTCGGCGCGCCGCTCGTGCAGGACGCTCCGGAGGCGCATCACCTCGGCCGTGAGCTGGTCGCGCTCTAAGGCCGTGCCGAGCTGAAGGGCGATACCCTCGACCAGGGCGATCTCGTGCTGGTCGAAGCCTTCGCGCGGCTCGCTCCAGACGAAGCCGAGCAGGCCGAAGGTCTGCTCGCCGATGCGGACGGGGGCGACGAGGGCGGCGCGTCCGCCGAGCGTGGCGTTGAAGGCGAAGCGGACGGGCTCGGGCAAGCCGGAGTCCACGACGCGCAGCGTCTTCGGCTCGGCGAGCAGCTCCGTCACGGCCGGGAAGGCCGAGATGTCTATGGACTTGCCGTGCGACTCGATCAGCTCGCGCACGCGCGAGATGGCGGCGTGCGGCGCGGCCTTGAACGCCGCGAGGCTGATGGACTTGCCCGAGGGCTCGACGACGCCGAGCGCGCCGTAATCGGCCCCGAGCATCTCGTTGGCGCGCTCCAGGACGTGCGAGGTCAGCTCGCCGAAGTCCGAGCGCGCGTTGATGAGGTTGGCGATCTCCAGGAGCGCGCGCGTGCGGTTGGCCTCGCGCCGCTTGTCCGTGTAGAGCCGCGCGTACTGGTAGCCGACCGCGATCTGACGGGCGATGGACTGGAGGAAGGAGACCTCCTCGTCCTCCCAGCGGCGGACGCCGCGCACGGCGTGCAGGCCGACGAGGCCGAGCACGTTGCCGTCCAAGACGACCGGCACGATGAGGAGCGAGCGCGTTCCGAGGCTCGGCGGGAGCAGGCCGGCGCGCGGGTCGAGGGCGGAGAGCGAGGTGTCGTCGAGGCGTATCGGGCGCGAGAGGTCGAAGCGCTCGGAGAGCTGGCGCACGTCGACGGGGAACGAGGTCCCGAGGCTGGAGGGCACGTCCGCGGAGGCGCGCCACTCGTGGCTGATGCGCAGCTCGCCGGCGTGGACGAGCTGGAGCACGTCGCAGCGGTCGACGCCCATCATGCGGCCCAGCTCGGCGACCACGGCCGAGAGGAACTTGTCGAGGTCGATCTCGGAGTGGATGTCCGGGGCGAGGCGGTTGATGATGGCCTCGCGCGCCTCGTGCATCTTGACCTTGCGCTCAAGCGAGAGCGCCTGCACGCTCGTGCCGGACATCGGGCGCTGTGCGGACAACTTTGGCAGCGGTCTCCTTCGAGAGAGTCTTGACGCCCGTGGGCCGCGCCGCAGGCAAGTGCTGAGGAGAATAACCGGCGGCTCGACGCCCCCAGACTAAAGGTATTTTCGTCGGGCGCAAATGATAGCAGAGGCCAGAGGCTAGAGGCTAGGGGCTAGGGACTTGGGGCCGGAGTTAGTTTAAGGTAGGCGATGGATACCGGAGGTTAGGAACTTGTTAGAGGGCGCGCGGTCAGCTTAGGGGCTATCTTATTAGCCGCCGAAGGCGGCGGCAG
>DASZKF010000195.1:0-3765 GCA_035947355.1 Pyrinomonadaceae bacterium
CTCTTCGAGGTGGCCGACGGCGGCTCGATCTTCCTCGACGAGATCGGCGAAATCCCGCCCGAGACGCAGGCGCGCCTGCTGCGCGTGATCCAGGAGCGCGAGTTCCTCCCCCTGGGCGACACCGTCCCGCGCAAGGTTGACGTGCGCATCATCGCCGCCACCAACATTGACCTGAAGGAGGCCGTCCGCCAGGGCGCGTTCCGCGAAGACCTCTACTACCGCCTGGCGGTCGTCCCGCTGGAGCTTCCCCCCTTGCGCGAGCGGCGCGAAGACATCCTGCCGCTGGCGCAGCACTTCATACGCAAGTACAACGAGGAGAACGGCCGCGCCGTCTCCGACCAGCTCGCGCCCGACGTGCTCGCCCTGCTCGAACAGTACACCTGGCCGGGCAACGTGCGCGAGCTTGAGAACGTGATGGAGCGCGCCGTCGTCATCGCGCCGGGCCGGGAGGTCACGCGCCAGTGCCTGCCGTCCGACATCACCGACCCGCAGAAGTCCTTCGGCGGCGCGCTCTCGGCCGCCACCGCCGGGACGGTGGACTTGAGCCGCGGCATCAACTTCTACGACGAGGTGCGCCGCTTCGAGATAGACCTCATCCGCCGCGCCCTCGACCAGACGGGCGGCCACCAGTCGCGCGCCGCCCGCCTGCTCGGGATGAACGCCACCACGCTCAACTCCAAGATCAAGACCTACAACATCCAGCTCCGCCCGTGAACCGCACCGAGGACGCGCTCAGCGAAGACCAGCGGCGGCGCCGCGCCGAGGCGTGGCGGCTCATCGAGGGCGCCCGCGCCCTCTGGGACGCGGGCCGCTTCCACGAGACCGAGGAGCCCTACCGCCGCGGCCTCGCCCTGCTCGAAGAGGTCTGGGGCGGCGACCACGCGGAGACGGCCGCCGCGCTCCACAACGTCGCCGGCCTCTGCTACGTGCAGGGGAAGTACGCGGAGGCCGAGGCGCACTACCGGCGCGCCGCGCGCATCCTCGAAGAAGCGCACGGCCCCTCCGACCCGCGGGCGGCCGACGAATACTACTGGCTCGCCAAAACGCTCTTCGGCCAGGAGAGGTACGAGGAGGCCGAGGGGGCTTACCTGCGCGCGCTCGCCCTCCTCGAACGCGCTTACGGCCCTGAAGACCCGCGCGCGGCCGAGTGCCTGACGGGCCTCGGGCACCTGCGCTACTACGTCGGGCGCTACGCCGAGGCCGAGTCGCCCTACCTGCGCGCCCTCGCCCTGCGCGAGCGCGCGCACGGCCCAGACCACCCGCTCGTCGCCGACGCCCTCCTGGGTCTGGCCTCCCTCTACCACCACGGCCGCGGGGTCAGCGGCGACGCCGAACCCTTCTACCGCCGGGCCGCCTCCATCGCGGAGCGCACACACCCCGACGACAAGTATTTTGCCGAATGCCTCTACCGCCTTGCGCTCTTCCTCGGCGAGAGCGGCCGCGCGGTAGAGGCCGGCCCCCTCTACGAGCGCGCGATGCGCGTCCTCGACGCGGCGGCCGACCCGGAAGACCCGGACGCTCGCTGGATGCGGACGGGCTACGCCGAGTACCTGCGCGCGGCGGGGCGCGCGGACGAGGCCGACGCGCTCGAAGCGGGCTTCGAGGAGCGCGACGCCTACGACGAAACGCTGCGCGAGAAGATCAAGCGGCGCGAGGCGGCCTTCGGCCCCGAACACCCGGAGACGGCCGAGCCCGTCTACGACCTCGCCAACTCGCTGCGCTACGACGGCCGCGACGAGGAGGCGGAACTGCTCTACCTGCGCGCGCTCTCGATCTGGGAGGGCGCGGGCGAGCGGGAGCGCGCGGCCGGGTGCCTGAACATGCTGGCCGGCATCCGCCGCCACCAGGGGCGCTTAGACGAGGCCGGGGCGCTCCTCGACCGCGCCGACGCGCTACTCGAAAACACTACGGCCGGGCCGACCCGAGAGCACGGCCGCGCCCTCGAAAACCGCGCGATGCTTCAAGCGGAGCGCGGGGATTTCGAAGGGGCGGAAGCGCTCTACCTGCGTGCCGTCGCGGCCTACGAGGCGTGCCTCGCCGAAGAGTCCTACGGCTTCGTCGAGGCGCTCTACCGCCTCGCCATCTTCTACGGCGATCAGGAACGCTACGCAGAGTCCGAGGCCGTGCTCGGCCGGCTCATCCCGCTCGCCGAGCGCTCGGCCGAGATGGCCGACCTGGAAATCTCCGACTTCCACTCCTACCTCGCACACGTCCTGCGCGCGCAGGGGCGCGAGACGGAAGCCGCGGAGGCCGACGCACGCGCCGAAGAGTTGCGCCGGCGCGACGAAGCGTCGGACGTTTGACGGAAGGGGGCGGGGTGCGCGAGCGGCGCAAGACGAGGGGCCTGACGTGGCCAGCCGCCTGCGCGGCCGTCGCGCTCGCCGCGGGCCTGTACTTCGCCGGGGCGGCGTCGAACCCGCCGGGCTTCTACATAGACGAGTCGTCCGTCGCTTATAACGCCCACCTCGTCGCCGAGACGTGTCGGGATGAGCACGGCGAATTGTTGCCGCTCTTCTTCCGCGCCTTCGGTGAGTATAAGAACCCGGTCTACGTCTACCTGCTCGCGGCCGTCTTCAAGGTGACGGGGCCGGGCGTCGCGGCGGCGCGGTACTTGAGCGCGGCGCTGGGCGTCGCCGCCGGGCTGCTGCTGGGCCTGCTCGCGGCGCGCGTCTCGGGGCGGTGGGGGGCGGGCGCGGCGGTCGCGCTCTCGGCGCTGCTGACGCCGTGGCTCTTCGAGGGCAGCCGGCTCGTCTTCGAGGCCGCGGCCTTCCCGGCGGCCGTGGCGCTGCTCCTGCTCGCGGTCGAGCGCGCGTCGCGCCGCGCGGAGTGGGGCTGGGGCGAGGCGGCGCGCGTCGCGGCCGCGCTGGCGCTCGTCACTTACACCTACACGGTCGGGCGCGCGCTCGGGCCGATGCTGGGCGCGGGCCTCGCACTCTTCCTCACGCGCGCGAGGTGGCCGGGGCTTCTGAAGACCTGGGCGCTCTACGCGCTCGCGCTCGTGCCGCTCGCGGTCTTCTCGTGGCGCCACCCCGGCGCGCTCACCGCGAGGTTCGGGCTGCTCACCTACGTCACGCCGGAGGCGGGCGTCTTCGGCACGGCCGCCGAGTTCGCGCGCCACTACCTTCTGAATGTCAACCCGTGGCGGATGCTCCTGGCGGGCGAGGAGAACGTGCGCGACCACGTGCCCGGCGCGGGCGCGCTGCTGTGGGCGACGGCGGCGCTGGCCGTCGCCGGCCTCGTCATTTTGTGGCGGGCCGGGCGGCGCGGCGCGTGGTGGCGCTTCGTCGTCTACGGCCTGCTCGCCTCGGCCGTCCCCGCCTCCCTGACGAGCACGGAGTTCCCGCAGCTACGGCTCCTCGCATTCCCGGTCTTCCTGCACGCACTCACAATCCCCGCGTGGTCGCGGCTGCTGAGCGATGATGACGAGGAACGACGTGAGACCGCCGAGCCGTCGGGCGCCCGTCATCAGGCCGCGACATCGGAGGCGAGCGCGGGCGGCGCGAAGAGTCGGCCGCGACCTCTGAAGCTCGTCGCGGCCGTCCTCGTCTTCCTCGTCGTCGCGCAGGGGCTTCACTTCCAGTGGCTCTTCCGCCGCGACCCGGCGTCGCGCGGCTACGTCTTCGACGACCGCTTCGCGCGCAAGGTGCTCGACCCCACCCTCGCCTACGGCCGCGCGCCCGTCTACCTCGCCGACGCGCCGGGCCGCTCCGGCTACATCCAGGCGCTCTGGCACGGCGCGGTGCGGGGGGCCGACCCGTCACTCTT
>DASZKF010000196.1:0-3557 GCA_035947355.1 Pyrinomonadaceae bacterium
AGGCGAAGCTCCCGCGCCAGTTCGTCACCTTCACCTTCTACAAGGCGCGCCCCGAGTGGCGGCAGCTCGGCGCGGCCGAGAAGGCCGAGGCCAAGCGCGAGTTCGTCGAGGCCGTCGCGAGATACCGCCGCGACCTCCTGATCCACACCTACTCCATCGTCGGCCTGCGCTCGAACGTGGACTTCATGATCTGGCGCAGGCCGACGATGGAGTAGGTGTGGATCAGGAGGTCGCGGCGGTATCTCTCGACGGCCTCGACGAACTCGCGCCTGGCCTCGGCCTTCTCGGCCGCGCCGAGCTGCCGCCACTCGGGGCGGGCCTTGTAGAAGGTGAAGGTGACGAACTGGCGCGGGAGCTTCGCCTTCTCGGCCTCCTCCTCGCCGCGCGGCGACTTCTCGCCCTTGTTCGTGAGGCGCAGCGTCGGGCGGTTGTTCGACTGATCTTGTTCGGTGCTCATCTCGCGCTTACCTCTCGGGGGGATTGACGGCGGCCGCATCCCCTCCGCGGCGGGTCGGGAAATCGGATAGAATGAGGCCGTCAGACGAAACTTATTTTGCGGCCCGCGGCGGCAGATTGCAAACGCAGACGCAACGCCCGCGGGCGTGACGGCACGGCCCAAGATGACAGACACCTCCGAACGCTCGCGCGAAGCCGGCGGCGCGCGCACACACGACGATTTACGGAGACGGTTTCTGCTCTGGATTCCCGCGGCCGTCTTCGGCGCGGCGGCCGTCTCGCTTCTGACGACCGCCTACAGATTCCTGCGCCCGCGGGCCGGGGCCGCCGCGGCGGATGCGGACCCGCGGGGCGGCTGGCTCGCCGTCGGCCGCGTGTCGGAGATGGGCGGCGGCCGGCCCCTTCGGCGCGCCGTGACCGTCGAGCGGCGCGCGGGCTGGAGCCTCGCGCGGCGCGAGCAGGCCGTCTTCGTCCTGCCGGGCGCGGGGCCGCGCGTCGTCTCGGCCGTCTGCCCGCACGAAGGCTGCGAGGTGGAATGGGACGCGGGCGCGTCCGCATTCCTCTGTCCCTGCCACGACAGCCGCTTCGGCCCCGACGGCGAGCGCACCGCGGGCCCAGCCGAGCGCGGCCTCGCGCGGCTGCCGGCGCGCGTCACAGGCGACGTGCTAGAAGTCCTCTACGAGCCTTCGGGCGGCGGGCCAGACGCGCCCGCGGTGCAGGGATGAAGCCCGGCGAAGGCACGGACGGGCGAGCCCCGCTGCTCGCACGGCTGTCGAGGCGGACGACGCTCGGCGTCGCGCTCGGCAACCTGCTCGAAGGGCGGCCCGGCGGGCTTTCGGCGTGGGCGCGGACGACGGCCGGGCTCGTCGCCCTGCTCCTCGTGCTGCAAATCTTCTCTGGCCTCCTGCTCGCCTTCTACTACGTGCCCTCGACCGAGGCCGCGCACGTGACTGTGGCCTTCGTCGAGAAGGAGATTGCGGGCGGCTCGTGGGTGCGCGCGATTCACCTCTACGCCGCACAGCTCTTACCGCTCGCCCTCGTCCTGCACCTCGCGCAGGCGTTCGCGCGCGGCGCGCACCGGCGCAGGCCCTTCGGCTGGCTGGCCTCGCTGCTGCTGCTTCTGCTCGTCATGGCGAACGGCGCGACCGGCTACTCTCTGCCGTTGGACGCGCGCGCCTTCTACAGCACGCGCGTCGCCGAAAGCATCGCCGGGGGGCTGCCGCTCTTCGGCGGGACGGCGCGCGCGTGGCTCGTCGGCGGCCAGGAGGTCTCGACGCTCACGCTGTCGCGCCTCTACGCCC
This sequence comes from Pyrinomonadaceae bacterium, assembly GCA_035947355.1. GTDB lineage: Bacteria > Acidobacteriota > Blastocatellia > Pyrinomonadales > Pyrinomonadaceae > QHXN01. The sequence continues at coordinate 1,758 of DASZKF010000196.1, forward strand.
TGCACGTCCTGGTCGTGCCCGCGCTCATACTGTCGGTCGTCGCGGCGCGCCTCTTCGTGGTGAAGGAGCCGGCGGAACAGACTGAAGCCGAACCAGGTCTTGAACTCTCCTGGCTGCCGGCGCAGCTCGCGCGCCAGGCGGTCGTCGCGGGCGCGGCCTTCGCCGCACTGGCCTTCTACGCCGCGCGTTTCCCCGCCCCGCTCGGCCCGCCCGCCGAAGAGGCCGCGCCCGGTTACCTGCCGCGCCCCGGCGCGCAGTTCCTCTGGCTCTTCCAACTCCTCAAATACTTCTCGACGACGAACGCCTCGCTCGTCGCCACGCTGCTGCCCGCCCTCCTCCTCGGCGCCCTCGCGCTCCTGCCGTTTCTCCCCGAAAGGTCTCCCGCACGGAGGCGGCGGATGCCGACGCGTGCCCTCGGCGTCGCCGCCTTCTCGCTCCTCTTCCTCCTCGTCGCCGTCTTCACTACGCTGGCTTACCTGGAAGACCGGCGCGACCCGCGCGTCCGCGAACAACTGGCGAGGCAGGCGCGGCAGGAGGAGGAGTTCAGGCGCGCGCCCTTCGTGCCGCGGCGGACGGGCGGCGCGCGGGACGAGGCGGGCGCCGCCGCGACGGACGCGGACGAGACCGTCGCTGCCTCAAAGCCCGCGCCCCCGCCGGAAGCGTACGCGCGCCACTGCGCGCGCTGTCACGGCCCGAGCGGCGAGGGCAAGTCCATCAACCCTCCGCTCGTCGGCGTCTCGGCCCGCCCGAACCGAACCGTCGAAGACATCGTAGCGATCCTCAACGACCCGCGCAGCTACGACCTCGAACGCCGCATGCCCTCCTTCGCGCGCAAGCTTTCCGAAGAGGAGAAGCGCGCCGTCGCCGAGTGGGTCGCGTCTTTGAAGTGAGGGGCGTGGCTGGGCTATACTCGCGCCGCTTTTTCAAACACCCAGTCAAAGCACTCCCGGCTCGGAGAATTTCAAGCGCATGAAGACTGTCAAACCCCTCGTCATCATCACCCTTACCGCCTTCGCCCTCGCCTGCGGCGACAACGCCGCGCCGGAGCAGGGCGCGAACGCGCGCCCGACGGCCACCGTCAGGCAGGCCCCGGCCGCGCCCGCCGCGACCCCCGACGAGTTCTCGGCCGCCCGCGCCGACTTCTCGCAGTTCTGCATCCGCTGCCACAAGGCCGACGGCACGGGCGGCCCCGTCGAGCTGGAGGACGGCAAGACCCTGGAGGTCGCCAACCTGCGCGAGCACGGCCTGAAGGACTCCGACGACCACCTGGCGAAGTACATCCGCGAAGGCTCAGACGCCGGCATGCCCGCCTTCAGGAACCGCCTCGACGACCAGCGCATCAACGCCCTCGTCCGCTTCATCCGCAAGGAGTTCCACGGCCGCGCCGCCGCCGCCCAACCCGCGGCCTCGCCCGGCCGTTAAGCACCCGCGCACGGCCCGTGCTATTCTTCCTCGCGTCAACGTAAGGGGTTCGCACCCGTAGCTCAGTTGGATAGAGCGTCGGCCTTCGAAGCCGCAGGTCGCAGGTTCGAGCCCTGCCGGGTGCATCAAGCAACTCCAAGACAACTGGGCGCCACACCGGCGCCCCTTTTAGTCCGCGCGCACTTCAAGCGGGAGCAATGGCGAACTGTCCGATCTGTCAGAGCGGGGCGAAGGCGGAGCCCCTGTGTAAGGTCAACCTGGGTTTCGCCGCCGACTACGATCTGGTGGAATGCCCCGGGTGCGGGGTGCGCCGCCTCGACCCGCTGCCGGGCGTCGAGGAGCTTTCGCAGTTCTACGCCTCGAAGGACTACGGGCGGG
>DASZKF010000197.1:0-2520 GCA_035947355.1 Pyrinomonadaceae bacterium
GGCCGTCGGCCGGGTAGGAGAGGAGGGCGGAGCGAGGGAGCGTCCCAGCTTGGTGCGCGGATATTACTCGCGGCACCGCGAGTAGTCAAACCTTTCCCCCTGCCGGCGGCCGGGGCGCCGCCGGGTTGACGCGACTTCGCCGGACTCGTATCCTCGCGCCGGGCTCCGCCGCCCCTTCCGGCTTTGAAGATCACCGCGACCATCATCACCTTCAACGAGGCGGAGAACATCCGCGAGGCGTGCGCGTCGGTCGCCTGGGCCGACGAGGTCCTCGTCGTTGACTCGCACTCGACCGACTCGACGCGCGAGGCGGCGCGCCGCGCCGGGGCGCGCGTCGTCGCGCGCGACTGGCCGGGCTTCGCCGAGCAGAAACAGTTCGCCGCCGACGCGGCCACGCACGAGTGGGTCTTCAGCCTCGACGCCGACGAGCGCGTCTCGGAGGAGCTTCGCGCGGAGGTCGAGGCGCTGCGCGCCGCCGCGCCCGCGGGGCTCGCCGACGGCTACCGGGTCCCCCGCCGCTCCTTCTACATGGGCCGCTGGATTCGGGGCGGCGGCTGGTATCCCGACTACCAGCTCCGCCTCTACCGCCGCGACCGGGGCCGCTGGGCCGGGGCCTACGTCCACGAGTCGGTCAAGCTGGACGAGGGCGCGCGCACGGGGACGCTCCGCGGCGACCTGCTCCACTACAGCGTGCGCGACGCCTCGCACCACCACCGCATGATCGGCGAGCGCTACGCCCCCCTGGCCGCCCGCCAGATGTTCGAGGCCGGCCGCCGCACCTCGCCGCTGAAGATCGCGCTGGCCGCGCCCGCGGCCTTCCTCCGCAGCTACCTCCTCAAGGCCGGCTTCCGCGACGGCCTCCCCGGCCTCGCCATCGCCAGCTTCGCCGCCCACCACGCCTTCCTGAAAAATCTGCTGCTGTGGGAAATGCAAAGAGACAGTTCCAAGTCCCAAGTTTAAAGTTCCAAGTTAAAAGCAGGGGCCGTCTTTAACTTGAAACTTTGAACTTGAAACTTGGAACTGTTTTATTGTTCTTCCGTGATTTCGAGGTCGTCGCGTTCGAGCATGTGGCGGGGCTTGTCGGGGCGGGGGATTTGGGCGGGGAGGTCGCGGCTGAGGACGACCTGGACGAGGAGCTGGTCGGTCATCGAGCGGCGCTCGGCGACGTTCGAGCCCTGGCTGAGGACGACGAAGCAGAGCTTGCCGGCGCGCTGCGTGTAGACGACGCCGCCGAGGCTCGCCATCCCGCCGTCGTCGTGGACGAGCGTGCCGGTCTTGCCGACGACCGCGCCTTCGAGCGGCGTGCCGGCGAGCCGCTTGCGAAGTGTCCCGTAATCGCCGCTCGCCACGGGCATGATGTCTTCGGTCTTTAGGCCCTGCCGGGCCGCCTCCGCGTCGAGGGCGCGGATGACGGCGACGATGCCGCGCGGCGTCAGGCGGTTGATCTCAAGCCCCGAAGTGGTCGCCAGCGTCACCTGTTCGGCCGGCAGCTTCAATTCGTTGACGAGGTAGGCGCGCACGCCCTCGGGGCCGCCGACCAGGGCGCCGAGGCGCTCGGCGACGAAGTTGCTCGAATGGGCGTTCATGTAGAGGAGGATTTCGCTCAAGGGGTAGGAGTGGACGACGAAGGCCGGCGCGGTCGGCGGCGAGTCCACGACGGCCCACTTCTTCGGCGTCATCTTCATCACCCTCGCCAACCGCTCGGCCGACTCCTCCGGCTTGCCGCTGAAGTTGAAGGTGAAGTCCGCCGTGACGGCGATCTCCTCGGGCACGTTCTTGATGCCGCGCGCTTCGAGCTTCTTGGCGATGAGGACGCCGGACACGTCGCCGAAGGTCGGGTCGCCGCCGGCCACGACCAGCCGGCCCTTCAAAGCGCCCGCCTTGTCCGGCTCGCCTTCAACATAAACGCGCGTCTCGAAACGGAAACCCTTACCCAGTTTCCGGAGGGCGACGAGCGAGGTGGCGAGCTTGACGAGCGAGGCCGGGTTGAAGGCCGCGTCGGCGTTGTGCTCGGCGAAGGTCTGCCGGCCGTCGAGCGACTGGACGAGGACGCCGTGGCGGGCCGGGTCTTCGCCGCGCCCGGCGTAGAAGCCGACCACGTCGAAGGGCGGGGACGGCGGCCTCTGCCGCGCGATCTCTTCGAGGGTCGGGCTCTCTTCGAGGCGGACGACGGCCGCGACGGTCTGCCGGGCGCGTTGGAGGAGTGCGTAAGGGGTGAAGGTCAGCGCGAGGACGGCCAGGAGGCCGGCGGCCAGCATGGCGAAGATCGGCTTGCGTGCGTTCAACTACCCACTCCCTCCGGCTCGTTTTTTTCGATTGACACCTTTCTTACGGTGGCCTCAAGCTTTAATATGCCTTCGGGCGCGCCGTCAAGCGGCCCGCCGACGGAGGGAGAGACCGGCGACCGCTCGCCCCTACTCTGCCCGCCCCGCGTCACGATTTTATAGCGCAAATTTGTCAGAAGCCCGACCGTGAGGGAGGGCGTCTCAAGTTAGCCGGGCGGGCCGACGACGAAACTTA
>DASZKF010000198.1:0-4051 GCA_035947355.1 Pyrinomonadaceae bacterium
GCCGTCGTCACGGCCGGGAACTGCACCGACCGCAGGGCGAGCGAGTTGCCGCGGATGGCGCCTCCGGGGACGGTCACCCACGACGTGCCGTCCCAGGTCTGCACGTCGAAGTCAATGATCCCGTTCTCGTTCGCCGTCGTCGTCTCGGTCGGCTCCACCCCGCTGCTGTAGCCGTCCTGCAGGGTGTAGACGCGCACCTCGTCTATGGCCCTCGACCCGCCGAAGTTGACTTCGAGCCAGTCGGGGTAGATTGCCCGCGTGCCGTCGTTCCAGCCCCCGCCCGAGCCCCAGTTCTTGCCCGTCCGGTCGCCGTCGATGGCCGACGCCGGGTTGAAGTCCCAGCTCGGGTAGACCGAGGAGGCGAAGGCCGCCGCACCGTTCGCGCCGAGGGCGACGTTGAAGCGCGGGAGCTGGATGGTGTAGAGCACGCCGCCGCGCGTCGCGTCCGAGCGGGGGTCGCGGCCCGAAGGGTTGGCGGCGATGTTGGCCTGCCCGCGCAGGCCCGTCAGCACCGTGCCGAGGCCGAGCGGGGCTTTGCCCGGCCGGACGAACGGGTTGAGCTTGCTCAGCGCGACCTTCAGCGTGACGGTCTTCGAGGCCGCGTCGAACGAGCCGAAGTCGGCCGGCCCGCGGTCGGTGTAGTCGAGGCCGCCGTTGCCGTTGCGCGCCAGCGTTCCGAAGCGGTAGCTCTTCGCGCCGGAGGCGTCGGTCTGCGCCGCCATGTAGAACTGGTCGCCGCGGTCGGCGACGCCGAAGGTGAACTGCCCCGTCGGGCTCAACACCGAGTCGGGAGCGTTGGCCGCGAAGTTGACGCGCCACGTGGCGAGCGGCGGCAGCGTCGAGAGGTCGCCCGTCACTTTCATCCGCGCGACGAGGACGGGGTCGCTCGCCGCGCCCTCGGTCGAGTAGGTGATCGAGGTGATGTCAACCGGCTCCTCGGTGCGCAGGATGACGGTCTGCGAGCGCGCGTCGCGCGGCGGGTCTACGACCTGCGCGCCGTCGGCCGAGTAAGGCCCCGGCGGCGGCAGCGCGCTCCCCTCGGCCGGCGCCGGCACGTCGCCGCCCTGTATGCTCGGGCCGGAGATTTGGTGCGTCACGTATGTGTTGCCGTCGTAGTCGTTGTGGTCGTCGGTGTAGGCGATGACGGCCGCGCCCGCCGGGTCGAAGGCGACCTGGAAGTAGTCAATCAGGTTGCGGTTGACGTTCGTGGCCGTCGGGCTGAGGCCGCTCAGCGAGATGTTCGAGGCGTGGATGACGTGGTCGCTCGCCGTCGCCTGGCGGATGACGGGCGAGGGGCCGTCGGCGCCGGTGACGTGCGCGTAGAAGACCTTCCAGTTGGCGTCGTTGTTGTTGACCGCGTGGTCGGTGCCGTACCAGACGAAGCCGAGCGTGCCGGGCACGGGGCCGGTCTCAACCCACGGCATGAGGGCGGTGCGCGTCTCCGGCCCGTCGCTGACGCGCACGGCCGGGCTCCACGACGAGCCCTTGTCGGTCGAGTAGGAGTAGAAGATGCTGCGGCCGTCGGAGTAGGTGACGTAGGCGGTGCCGTTCGGCGTGCCGTCGTCGGCCACCTTGACGACGAAGAAGAGGTTGGCCGCGCCCGCGGGCGGCCCGGCCTGCTTGCACGTGTAGGTCAGCGGCTCTTCGAGCGGCGACAGCGGCACGCCGACGCAGACCTGCCCGGTGCTGCCGCTGATGTAGACGGTGCCCGTCGCCTTGTGCACGTCTACGGTGCCGACCTGGCCGATGGCGCCGGCCGTCCGCGCCGGCCCCCAGGTGAGGCCGCCGTCGGTCGAGCGCTGAATCTGCGTGACGGCCGGGGCGACGGTGCGGTAGAGCAGGTAGACGGTGTTCGAGCCGACGGCCTCGAACCACTGGCGGTCGTCAATCGGCACGCCGCCCGTCACGTTGCCGGCCGGGTTCTTCTGGAAAGTCACGCCGCGATCGCGCGAGACGGCCGTCGAGATGTTAGCGAGCAGCAGGCTCGTGAAGGCGAGCGTCGGCGGGTTGTCCGGGTCTTCCGTGTCGGATTCGGGGAAGCTGACGGCGAGGTCTACGTCGCCGCCGCCGTCGGCCAGAAGCGACGGCTGGCTCTCGCCGGTGAAGGCGTCGGGCTGGCCGCGGTACTGCGGGTTGCGCATCAGCGGGTCGTAGGTCGGGTTCGGCTGGCCGCCGACCGTGGGCCGCAGATCGAAGTACCAGAGGTCGTTGCCGGCGGGCACGCCGCGGATGCCGGCGACGTAGGCGTTGCCGAACTTGTCTACGCGCACGCTCGGCTCGCCGTCGCGCACCGTCGCGGGCGCGTGCGTCGGGTAGCTCGGGCTGAAGGCGATGCCGCCCTTCAGGTAGGTGACGCCGGTCGGCGGCTGCGTCTGCTGGCAGTTCGCGCTCATTCCGACGAGCGTGTAGCTCGGGTTGGGAGCGTCGGTCTGGTCAAGGGTCGGGAAGGCCGTGCCGACGCCGGGCACCTCGACGGCCTGCTGCGCGATGGCCCTGATGTTCGAGATGCTCCCGCCGACGGGCGGGTTCCCGATCTTGGCCTTGGCGATGCGGATGGTGATGCGCCCGTCGGGCGCGAAGCTCGCCTCCTCGGGCGTGCCGAGCGAGCGCAGCGTGCCGCCCGTGCCGCCCTGGTCGCCGTAGTCGTAAGAGACCGCGCCGGCGTCGTCCGAGTTCATCGCGACGTAGTAGCTCGTGCCGCCCGCCGTGAAGCTCGTGCGCCACACGCCGTTGGCGGGGACGGGCGAGAGGGCGGCGACCTTCAGGGTGAAGACGACGCGGTCGGAGTTCGTGAAACGGTAGTCCTCGCCGAGCGAGACCGAGCGGATGTCGTGCGATTGGTTGAGGCCCGCCTGGTTGCCGGTCTGGTCGCCCGCCGCGTCGGTCTTCACCTCGACAGTCGGGGAGAGGCACGCGGCCGGGTCGCTGCCGCCACCCCCGCCGCCGGGCGTCGGCGTCGGGGTGGGCGTCGGCGTCGCCGTCGTGCAGGCCGCCGCGCCGGCGAGCGTGTAGGTGCCGGCCGCGCTCTCGTCCACGTTCTGCAAGAGGCCGCCGCTGACGACCGGCGTCGAGTTCGAGCCGATCAGGATGGAGGTCTCGCCGAGGACGTTCGTCAGGGTCTTGCCGGCCGAGAGGTCTACGAGCGCGCCCGTCAGCGTCGGGAAGGGCGTGCCCGGCTCCGGCTTCCTGATCTTGTCGAACGCCACCTTGATGATGATGGCGCGGCTCCCGGCCGAGACGACGCCGCTGTCGGCCGCGCCGTTGCCGACGTTGGTCGTGCCGTTGACGTGGCCGTAGCTGTAGGCGATCTGCCCCAGCTCGTTCGTTGCGGCGCTGACGAAGTAGGCCGTCTCGGAGTTGTCGGCGTGGCGGGCCGTGAAGAAGGCGTACCAGTTGCCGTTGCGCGGCAGGGTGTTCGGGTCGAGCGCCGCGAGCTTGATCGTGGCGACGAGCTTGCCGCCCGCCTGCGGGTCGTACTCTTCCGCGAGCGAGACCGAGACCAAGTCCTGCTGCTGGTTCGCGGTCGGCGCGCCGAGCTGGTCGCCCGTCGCGTCGCCCGACACCTCGACGCCCGGCGCGGCGCAGTTGGGCGGCGGGTCGGCCGGCGCGGCCGAGGCACCGGCGCCGATGACAGCGGCGGCCGTCGCGGCGGCGGCTAACAACGATAGGAGCGTGCGGGCGATGCGGGTGCGGGCGAGCGGCGACTTCGTGCTCATGGCTAACTCCTTTGCGGGCGGGCATTTCTGCCGCGGCGCCGGACGCCTCCGGCGCGTCTTCCACGTCGCGAGGGTGGCAAAAAGCGCTCTGGTTCAGGCTTGTTGTGTAGAAGCTACGCCCGGCCGGTTGAGGAAAACTTGAGGGCGCGCGGGAGTGCGGAACCGAGGCGAAGAGCGCCGCCGGGCACCGCGGTCATGGTGCCAGCGTACACGGCGGGGACGAGCGCCGGAGGCGCGGCAGGGAGTAGCCCCGCCCGTGAGGGCGGGGTTTCGCGTGATGAGATAACGTCGAAGCCCCGGAGGGGCGGCACACCGGATGTCGGGGCGTGCCGCCC
>DASZKF010000199.1:0-4253 GCA_035947355.1 Pyrinomonadaceae bacterium
GGCCGCAAGCAAGCGGGCGAGAACATGGCCGGCTTCCCGGGCGCCTCGGGCGCGCCGGCCGTTGGAACCCCGGCCGCGACGCAGACGCCGGCCGCGCTCGCCGCGGCGGGCGACGCGCCGGCCTCCTTCGAGCAGAGGCGCAGGGCCGTAGACCTCTCGCCGGCGGCCGAGGCGTCGCGCATGGCGGCGGAACTCGGCGGGCAGCCCCTGAACTCAGACGACCCGGAGTTCCTCTACCTCTACGGCCGCGCGATGCTCCTGACCGACCGGCAGGAGGAGGCGGTCGCGGCCTTCGACCGCGCCGTGCAGCGGATTGACGAGAACATGACCCCCTCGAACGGCCAGTTGAAGATAGACGCCCGGCTCGCCACCATCGCCGCGCACCTGCGCGCCGGCCACACCGAGGAGGCGCGCGGCGTCGCCGTCACCCTCGACCAACTGATCCGCAAGGACGCCCCCGCCCCCGCCGAGTCGCCGCAGCCGATGCCAGGGACGACGCCTTAGAATCGAGTCAGCATTCGCAAGCGACAGTCTGCTTAACGAATCATCTACTGCCTACTGTCTACTGACTACTGACTACTGCTTTTCGATGAGTGAACTGAAGCTCCAGCAGTGCAGGCTCGACGGGCGCTACGACATCCGCGACTGTCTGGGCCGCGGCGCGTACTCGGAGGTCTACGTGGCCGACGACCTCGCGGCCTCCGACGGGCAGCCGCGCACGGTCGTCATCAAGGCGCTCAACCCCTACCTGCAAGGCGTCCCCGACCCGGAACTGGAGCGCACGCTCGTCGAGAATTTCCGCAACGAGGCCGTCGCGCTCGACCGCGTCCGCCACCCCAACATCATCAGCCGCCTCGGCCACGGCACGGCCATAGACCTCCAGGACCGGACGTTCCACTACCTCGTCCTCGAATACATGCCGGGCGGCGACCTCCAGGCGCTCGTCCGCCGCCGGCCGCTGCCGCTCGAAGGCGCGCTCTTCTACCTCGAACAGGTCGCGGCGGGGCTCGCGCACGCGCACCGCCACGGCGTCATCCACCGCGACGTCAAGCCGCAGAACCTCCTGCTCACGGCCGACCAGCACACGGTCAAGATCGCCGACTTCGGCGTCGCCAAAATCGAGGCCGCCGAGGGCGCCATCACCCGCGTCGGCACCGACGTTTACGCCGCCCCCGAGCACCACCCGCTGGCGACCACGGGGCCGCTCGACACCGCCTCGCTCAGCCGCCGCGTCGTACAGTTGACGCCGGCCGCCGACGTCTACTCGCTCGCCAAGACGACCTACATGCTCCTGACGGGCGAGGCCCCGCGCCGCTTCTCGCAGAAGCCGATCACGGCCCTGCCCGTCGGCTTCGCCTCGCAGCCCTGGGCCGCTTACGTCCTGCGCGTGCTCGAGCGCGCGACGCGCACCAACCCCGAGAAGCGCACCCAGACGGTCGAGGAGTTCTGGCGCGAGATGAAGGACGCGGCGATGCCGCGCACCCAGCGGCTCGACTCGAACGCGCCCAACGGCGGCCGCGCGCGCCGCGAGGAGGTCGCCACCCCGCCGCCGCCCGCCCCGACCTTCGACCGGCAGGCGCGCGCCTCCGGCGGGGAGGCGCGCCACCGCATCGTCGTCCCCATCGCCCGCGGCGCGCAGCCCGAGGTGCGCGAGGCCGCGCCGGTCGCGCGCCGGCAGGAGGCGCGCGAGCCGTCCGCCGCCGACCCTTACGCGTCTGCCGAGCAGTTCATCGCCTCGCGCGAGCCTTCGCTCTCGTCGCGGGCGCGGAGCCTCCTCGTCGCCCTGCTCCTGCTCCTCGCCTTCGCCGGGATGCTCTACGCCACCTACACCTACGTGCAGCAGCAGCGCGGGGCGAACCGCGCGGGCGGCGCGGCCCAGGCGGGCGCGGGGCAGGCCGGGGCGCCGGCCCCCGTCGGCCGCGAGTTCTTCACCACGACGGACGTGTACTTGCGCGGCGGCCCTTCGCAGAACTACCCTGACATCGGGCTGGCCGAGAGGGGCTCGCGCGTCGTCGTCCTGGAGGCCAACGGCCGCTGGCGCAGGGTGCGGGTCGTCGAGCACTCGCGCGTCAAGAAGGAGCCGGAGTCTTCGGACGAGGGCTGGCTCAACAGCACCTATCTGAGGGAGCGGTGAGTCTCGGCAGTCAGACGTTCTTTCCAACACCGGTTTCGGAGAGGGACACGGCAGTGGGCATTCTGGACTCAATCAGGCGGTGGATCGACGGCGAGGTGCCGGACGACCCGCTCGCCGACGTGGACGAGCAGGCGCGGCCGCGGCGCGTCTGGGAGGACTTCCTGGTCAGGGTCGCGCGCGAGGTCGAGGCCGTGATGATGCGCGAGATGTTCACGCCGCCCGGCGGCCCCACCTACATCCCGCCCGAGTACATCGTCTACCTCTCGAACGAGGACGACAAGGACTGGCAGGGCGAGAAGCGTCGGGGGCTCGAGCAGGGCCTCTACTACGTGCTCTCGGAGCGCGCCCGCGAACTCTCCGGCCAGACCCAGCTCGCCACCAAGTCCTTCGCGGTGGAGCTGCGCGTGGACGGCACACTCAAGCGCGGCGAGTTCCGCGTCCAGGCCGTCTGGGAGACGCCCGAGCAGAGCGGCCACACGATGGTCACGCCGAAGCCTTCGCTTGCGGGCGACACCGCGCCGCTGGCCGGGGCCGTCACGGTCGCCGAGGAGGAGGAGGATTCGCCCGAGGCCGAGGTGACCAAGGTCGCCGTCCGCCCCGTCGAACTCTACAGCGTCGAAGTCTGGAAGGGCGGCGTCCGCCAGTCGGTGACGCCCGTCCTCAAGCCCGACGTGACCATCGGCCGCGGCTCGAAGTCGGTCGCCGTAGACCTCCCCATCAAGGGCGACCCCGAGGTCAGCCGCCTCCACGCGACGCTCGAGCGCGACGACCAGGGCCGCTTCTGGTTCACCCCGAAGGGCCGCAACCCGACCTTCGTCTCCGGCCGCGAAATCCCCCGCGAAGAGCGCGTCCAGGTGCAGCCCGACGAGAAGATTCAGATCGCTAGCTTCACCCTGCGCATCCAGCCCAAATGAATTTTTGATTTAGTCGGCAGTCATTAGCTAGCAGACCCAACGGCCGACGACCGTTAACCGTAAATCAAAGACGCCGGCCTCCGGGCCCGGCCGCGGCAGTCGAAAATCTCCCCCGAGTCGGTCACCTGAAGCGAAGGAGTGAGTATGCCTCGTCAAATCTTTTGTGCCCTCGCCGCCTGCCTCTTCCTGCTCTTCGCCGCCCCGGCCGCCCGTGCCCAGCGCATCACGGGGCAGGTCAGGTACGCCGAGAACAACCAGGCGGCCTTCAACGTCCCCGTCCGCTGCGAGGGCATCGGGGTCAGCATGATTCAGCACACGGACCGGAGCGGCAACTTCACCTGCCTGCTCGGTTCGCCGGGCAGCTACGCCGTCTACGTCAGCGTCCCCGGCTACTTCGAGGAGCGGCACTCGTTCCACCTCCCCGACGCGACGTCGAGCGAGTACGTCTTCGTCCGCCTGAGGGTTGACCCGAAGGCCGCCGGGGACGCGCCCCCCACGACGCCGCTCGACCCCAGCGTGCCGGCCGAGGCGGCGCGCGAGTTCCGCCAGGGGGAGGCGGCGCTCGCCGGCGGCGGCAAGGAGAAGATCGAAGAGGCCGTCCTCCACTTCGAGAAGGCCGTCGCCCTCCACCCGAACTTCACGCAGGCGCACCTCAGCCTCGGCGCGGCCTACATGGACTTGCAGCAGTGGGAGAAGGCCGAGCAGGCGCTGCGGCGCACGCTCGCCCTCGACCCGAAGGCCGCCAACGCGCACTTCGCGCTCGGCGAGATGTTCCTCCGGCAGAAGAAGTTTGACGAGGCGGAGCGCTCGCTCCAGGAGGGGTTGAAGCTCGAAATGCGCTCGTGGCAGGGGCACCTTGCGCTGGCGCGAGTCTACTGGCTGAAGGCTGCGGCTTTGACCGACGAGGCGCAGGCCAGGCCGCCGCTGGCACTAGCCTACCAGGAGGCGAACGAGGCCCTCAAGCTCAAGCCGGAGCTGGCCGAGGCGCACCTGCTGAAGGGGAACCTGCTCCTGCGCGCGCGGCGCGCGGGGGACGCGCTCAAGGAGTTCAAGGAGTACCTGCGCCTCGCGCCTCGCGGCGAGCACGCCGCGCAGACAAAGGCCCTCGTCGAGAAGATCGAGAAGGGCCTCGCCGAGCAACCTAAGCAGTAACGCCCCGCGAGGCCGTTTAACCGCAGGGCGGAGGGGGCGGGGGGTGTTTGAAT
>DASZKF010000200.1:0-19896 GCA_035947355.1 Pyrinomonadaceae bacterium
GTGCTGGGTTAAAGCGAGCTCGCTTTAACCCAGCACCCGGAACCCAACACCCGGAACCTTTTTCTCCGTTCCTAGCTCTTCCGCAGTTCGGTGAGCACCTGCTTGGCGACCGACTTGAGGGTGTCGAAGACGCCGGCGCCGGTGGCGGCGACCGCCTCGTGGACGGGCTCGCCGTTGCGCTTGAGTTCGGCGACCAGCTCCTCGACGGGCAGGACGTTCGGGAGGTCGCGCTTGTTGAGTTGCAGGACGTAGGGAATCTTGGAGAGGTCGTAGCCGTTGGCCTTGAGGTTCTCCTCCAGGTTGTAGAGCGACTCGATGTTGGCGTCCATCCGCTCCTCCTGGCTGTCGGCGACGAAGACGACGCCGTCCACGCCCTTCAGGATGAGCTTGCGCGAGGCGTCGTAGAAGACCTGGCCCGGCACGGTGTAGAGGTGGAAGCGCGTCTTGAAGCCGCGCACGGTGCCGAGTTCGAGCGGCATGAAGTCGAAGAAGAGCGTGCGGTCGGTCTCGGTCGCGAGGCTGATGAGCTTGCCCTTCGCGGTCGGCGCGGTCGCGTCGTAGATGTATTGCAGGTTGGTCGTCTTGCCGCACAGCCCCGGCCCGTAGTAGACGATCTTGCAGTTGATCTCGCGGGATGCGTAGTTGATGAACGTCATAGGATTACCGTGACTAACAGTCCGGAGTCTGGGGTCTCAAGCCCGGAGTCAAAGACAAGGTCTAGGTGGTTTTGACTCCCGACTTGGGACCTGAGACTTGAGACTTAACCGAAGAGGCTGTCGATGTCGTCGTCCGTGATCTCGGCGAAGAGGGCTTCGTCCGACTCCTTGCGCTCGGCCGCCACGCGCGCGATCTCTTCGAAGAGGACGGAGAGGTCGCGTGAGGCCTGCTTGACCCGCAGCTTGACGAGGCCGAGGCTCGAACGGTCGTCGAAGACGACGACGAGCAGCGCGCGCCCGATGATGCAGATGTGGATGCTCTCGCGCTCGCCCTCGTGCGAGAGCGTCGGGAACTCCCGCTCGCCGATGAGCCGCGCCATGCCGCCGGTGGCCGCCACGTTCCCGGCGGCCAGCGAGGCCAGGCTCGTCGTGTCCAGCTCGCCCACGTCCCCCTGCACGGCGATCTGCTGGCCGTTTTTGTCTACGAGAAAGACCACCCGGGAAAATGAATCGAGACGCAACTTATGCAGAATATGCCGGAGCTGCTGATACTGCTCCTCGTGCATGATGATAGGTGTGTCTGTCATTCGTACACTGGCTCTTTCTCTTGTAGGATGCGGACTGAAGGTGAGTTTCCGGAGGGGCTGAGTTCGGCGAGTCCGCTGGAGAACTCAAGTAGAAGAGTTAAGAAGACTTGGCCCGCCTCTGCCGGCCGGCACGGGCGGGCGTGGGAAGGGTTTCCTGGAAGCCCTCTCCACCCCACCAGAACTCTAACATAGCGTCTTTCGTGACTTCAACTGTTTTTCTCTGTTGGGCGTTGTTAAGACCGCGCGAAAGGCCGGTGATTGCCTGCAAGTCTCGCTCCTACGTTGATTTATGGGCGTCGGTGTGTTAAGCTGCACGAGGTCGGCGGCTCCCTTTGCGGGGAGCCATCTGTGAAAATCGAGTGCTTCGCATGAGCGATCCAGTCATCAAGGGTGCAAAAAGGAGTTCCTCCCGCCCGGCACCGCGCGCCTCTACGAAGTCTTCTGCCAAGGGCCGCAAGCTGACCGCCAAGCGCGCGAGGCCGAAGCCCCAGCGCGCGGCGGAGAAAGCGCCCGTGCGAAAAGCCGCCCCGGCGAAGGCCGCCCCGCCAGCCAAAAAGACACAGCCCGCGAAGAAAAAGGCTCAAAGCGCCCCGGCCCCGAAGAAGTCGGCCGCGAAGGCCCGCCCGGCCGCTGCTTCCAAAAAAGCCCCGGCCCCGAGCAAGGCCAGGCCGGCGGCCAAAGAGCAGCCGAAGCCGAGCGCGTCCGCGGCGAAAGCCCGCGCGACGGCCAAGCCTGCGCCCCGGCCCGTCCGGCCCGCCCCGCCCCCGCCGAAGCAGCCCTCGCGCGACGAAGCCGCGGCGCTCAAAGCCTTCGAGCGCGCGCACAAAGAGTTCGTGCGCGGGCACTTCTCCGAGGCCCGCAACCTTTTCCGCGCCCTCATCGAGCAGCACGCCGGCGTCGCCGAGGTGACGGCCCGCGCGCGCACCTACCTGACCATCGCCGAGTCGCGCATGCGCACGGAGGCCGCGCTGCCGCGCGACCCCGACTCGCTCTACGACCGCGGCGTCATCGAGCTCAACCGCGGCGATTTCGTCGCCGCGCAGGAGATGTTCGAGCGGGCGCTGAAGCGCGACCCCGAGGCGGCCGACACGCACTACGCCCTAGCGGCGACCCGCGCGCGCCTCGGCGCGGTCGAGACCGCTTTGCAGGCGCTCGACCGCGCCGTCGAGCTCAAGCCCGTGCTCCGCATCCGCGCGCAGGCCGACTCGGACTTCGCCATCCTGCGCAACGAGCCGGACTTCGAGCGGATCGTCTTCGGCGCGCCCCGCGCCTGAGCGCGCCGCCACAGCCGGCTTCTCCCCGCCCCGCGCCGGCCAATCTTTTCCGCCCCCTTCCTTTAAAAGCCTATGCCTTTTGAGTATGATTTCCGCGCCGACGGGCGCGCACCCCGGCCCGCGGCGGGGGAGGCGGACGAGTTGCAACCCGAACTGGAGCACGGCCTCAAGCTCGTCGCCATCGGCGGCGGGACGGGGCTGTCTACGCTGCTCTCGGGGCTGAAGGAGTTGGTCGGCGCGCACGAGCGCGGCGGGCTGTGGCTCGACGCGCTCGCGGCCATCGTCACGGTCTCGGACGACGGCGGCAGCTCCGGCCGCCTGCGCGACGAGTTGCAGATGCTCCCGCCCGGTGACATACGCAACTGCATGGTCGCCCTTTCGGAGGACTCGACGCTGCTCTCGCGCCTCTTCCGCTACCGCTTCCGCGGCGAGGGCGGCCTCGGCGGCCACAGCTTCGGCAACCTCTTCCTCGCGGCGCTCACGGAGGTGACGGGCGACTTCGTCGAGGCCGTCCGCCTCTCGTCCGAGGTCCTGGCGAGCAAGGGTCGCATCTACCCGGCGACCCTGAACGACGTGCGGCTGGTGGCGGAACTCGAAGACGGCTCGGAGGTGCGCGGCGAGACGAACATCACGGCCTCGCGCTCGCCGATCCGTCGGCTGAGGCTGGAGCCGGAGCAGTGCCTGCCGCTGCCCGAGGCGCTCTCGGCCGTCCGCGCCGCCGACGTGATCACGGTCGGGCCGGGGTCGCTCTACACGAGCATCCTGCCGAACCTGCTGGTGGCGCGCATGGCCGAGTGCCTCGGTGCGGCGCGGGCCGTCAAGATTTTCGTCTGCAACCTGATGACGCAGCCGGGCGAGACCGACGGCTACACGGCGCGGCGCCACCTCGAAGTCGTCAAGCGCTACGCGCCCGAGATCCGCTTCGACTTCGTCGTCGTCAACGACCGGCCCGTCAGCCCCGGGCAGGCCGAGGCGTACGCCGCCGAGGGCGCGCGCCAGATCGGCCTGACCGACCACCTCTTCGAGCAGGAGTTCGGCGACGAGGCCGAGGTCGTGCGCGCCGACCTGCTCGACGAGGGCGAGAAGGTGCGCCACAGCCCCTCGAAGCTGGCGCGCGTCATCCTCGCGTGCTACGAGAAGGCGTGCTCGCGCCCGACCATGACCGCGACGCGCTGAAGACCATATGGACAAACAGCCACAGACGGCCACGCCCGCGGGCGCCTCCCCACTCGACATCCTGATCCTCGCCGCCGGCCTCGGCACCCGGATGCGCTCGGCGACGGCCAAAGTCCTGCACGAGCTGGGCGGCCGCCCGCTCATCGCGCACGTCTGCCGGGCGGCGGCCGCGCTCCAGAAGGGGCAGCGGCCGGTCTACGTCGTCGTCGGCCACCAGGCCGAGGAGGTCGCCCGCGCGGTGCGCGAGGAGCTGGGCGAGGGCGGGGCGGCCTTCATCACGCAGGCCGAACAACGCGGCACGGGCGACGCCGTCTTCGCCGCGCGCGACGCGCTGGCCGGGGCCAACTCGACTCTGCTCGTCCTCTCGGGCGACGTGCCGCTCGTGCGCGCGGAGACCCTCGGCGCGCTCGTCCACCAGCACCGCACGCACCGCGGGCGGGGCGCGGCCTGCACGCTCCTCTCCGTCCGCCTCGAAGACCCGACCGGCTACGGCCGCGTCATCCGCGACGAGGAGGGGCGCTTCGAGCGCATCGTCGAGCAGAAGGACGCGACCCCCGAGGAGCGGCAGATCAGCGAGATCAACGCCGGCATCTACTGCTTCGAGACCCGTTTGCTCTTTAACGCGCTGGAGCGCGTCCGCCCCGAGAACGCGCAGGGCGAGTTCTACCTGACGGACGTGCCCGGCATCCTCCGGGCCGACGGCGAGGACGTCTCGGTCTACGTCCACACCGACGCGCGCGAGGTCTCGGGCATCAACACGCGGGTCGAGCTTTCCGAGTTCGAGCGGCTGCTGCGGATGCGGACGCTCCGCAGCCTGATGCTCAACGGCGGCGTCACGGTCATAGACCCGCAGCACACCTACGTCAGCGTGGACGCGCAGGTCGGGCGCGACACCGTCATCTATCCGGGCGTCCACGTCGAGGGGCGCAGCGTCGTCGGCGAGGGCTGCCGCATCGGCCCCGGCACGCGCATCACCAACTCGCGCGTCGGCAACGGCGTCACCGTCAAAGACCACTGCGTCATCGTTGATTCCGAGATCGCGGACGGCTGCGAGGTCGGCCCCTTCGCCCACCTCCGCATGAACGCGCGCGTCGAGGAGGGCGCGGCCGTCGGCAACTTCGTCGAGGTGAAGAAGTCGCGCCTGGGGAGCAGGGCGAAGGCGATGCACCTCTCCTACCTCGGCGACGCAGAGATCGGCGAGCGCACCAACATCGGGGCCGGCACCGTCACCTGCAACTACGACGGGAAGCAGAAGCACCAGACCCACATCGGCGACGACGTCCGTGTCGGCTCCGACACCATGCTCGTCGCCCCCGTCTCCGTCGGCTCCCGCTCGGTGACGGGTGCCGGCGCGGTCGTCACCGAGGACGTGCCCCCCGACACGCTCGTCGCCGGCGTCCCGGCCAAAGTTAAAAAGCAACTCACGAGGGAAGTCGGCGAACCGCCGGCGAAGGGCGCGGAGGAGACGCCGAACGCCGAGGAAGTGTTAGACGCCCCGGCTTAGGTCGCGCGGATGGTTTTCGTCGAGACGGCCACCTTTACCCGCCGCATCATGGCGCTACTCACGGACGATGAGTACGCACTCCTACAGGACGACTTGATGGAGCGGCCTGATTCCGGCCAACTGATTCCCGAAGGCGGCGGCATACGCGAGCTCCGCGTTGCCGCGAAAGGGCATGGTAAAAGCGGCGGCGCTCGTGTAATTTATTACTGGGCGGTGTCGCGCGACCGAATCCTTCTGCTGCGCGTCTACGCCAAGAATGAACAGTCGGACCTGACGCGCCTTGAAGTCAGGGACCTGCGCCGCGTCGCTGAGGAGGAGTTCAGATGAGCGAGAAAGTCCTGAAGGAGTTGACGGAGAGCATCCGCGAAGCCGGTCAAATCCTGCGCGGCGAGCGGGAGCCCTCGCGGGTCTTCGAGCGCGAGGCCCCGCCGCCCCGCGAGCCGTCTCCCGCCCGCTTCGCCATCTGCGTGCAGACCGACGATCCGGAGTTGCTCATCCCGCGGAAGATATATGAGATCACGCCGCTGGCTAGCGGGCGCGTTTTGGTGATTGACGAGGCCGGCGAGTCTACCATCTGCCCCGCGGACACTTTCATGTTGATAGACCTGCCGCGCGAAGTCGAAGAGGCTTTGTCCCGCGTCGCGTGAGACGGCCCCATCACCTCCACCCTCCCCTTTCGTCCAGCTCGGTTTACCAAATCGGAAGGATAACTTTTATGTGTGGCATCGTCGGTTACGTCGGAAACAAGCAGGTCGTGCCCGTCATCCTCGACGGGCTGAGGAAGCTGGAGTACCGCGGGTACGACTCGGCGGGCATCGCCGTCGTGGACGAGGGCAACCGCCTCGACATCCGGCGCGCCGAGGGGAAGCTCAGGAACCTCGAGGAGGCCATCCGCCTGAAGCCCCTGGACGGCACCTACGGCATCGGCCACACGCGCTGGGCGACGCACGGGCGGCCGACCGAGGAGAACGCGCACCCGCACCGCGACTGCACGGGCCGCGTCGTCGTCGTCCACAACGGCATCATCGAGAACTACCTGCAGCTGAAAGACCGGCTGCGCCACTCCGACCACCGCTTCGTCACCGAGACCGACACCGAGGTCATCGCCCACCTCATCGAGGAGAACCTGAAGACCGAGGAGTCCTTCGAGCGGGCCGTGCGCCTCGCCATGCGCGAGCTGCGCGGCATCTTCGCCCTCTCGATCATCTCGACCGACGAGCCGGACACGATCATCGCCGTCCGCCAGGGGCCGCCCGTCGTCATCGGCCTCGGCGACGGCGAGTTCTTCGTCGCCTCCGACGTGCCGCCCATCCTCCAGCACACGCGCGACGTCTTCTTCCTCGGCGACGGCGAGATGGCCGTCTTGACGCGCCACTCCGTCAACGTCTCGGACTTCGACGGCAACCCCGTCGAGCCGCAGCGCCAGCGGATCACCTGGGACCCGATCATGGCGGAGAAGGGCGGCTTCAAGCACTTCATGCTGAAGGAGGTCTACGAGCAGCCCCGCGCGGTGCGCGACACCGTGCAGGGCCGCATCTCTCTGGACACGGGGCGCGTCTACCTCGACGAGATGAACATCACGCCGCAGGAGTTCAAAGCCTTCGACCGCGTCATCGTCGCCGCCTGCGGGACGAGCTGGCACGCGGGCCTCGCCGGCAAGTACATGCTCGAGCAGCTCGCGCGCGTGCCCGTCGAGGTTGACTACGCCTCGGAGTTCCGCTACCGCGACCCCGTGATAGACGAGCGGACGCTGCTCGTCGTCATCTCGCAGTCGGGCGAGACGGCCGACACCATCGCCGCCCTGCGCGAGGCCAAGGAGCGCGGCGCGAAAATCCTCTCGATCTGCAACGTGCAGGGCTCGATGATCACGCGCGAGTCGGACGGGACGATCCTGACGCACGCCGGCCCCGAGATCGGGGTGGCCTCGACGAAGGCCTTCACGTCGCAGATGGTCGCGCTCTACATCCTCGCGCTCCACCTCGGGCAGCTGCGCGGCGTGCTCACCGCCGAAGAGGCCCGCGGCCACGCGCAGCAGTTGGCCGAGCTGCCCGTCAAGCTCGAACACCTGCTCTCGGAGTCGGACGAGATCGAAGAACTCGCGCGCGAGTTCCACCGCGCGAACGACTTCCTCTACCTCGGCCGCGGCATCAACTTCCCCATCGCGCTCGAAGGCGCGCTGAAGCTCAAGGAGATTTCCTACATCCACGCGGAAGGCTACCCGGCGGGCGAGATGAAGCACGGCCCGAACGCGCTGATAGACGAGCGCCTGCCCGTGGTCGTCATCAACCCGCGCGAGGAGGGCAACCGGGCGTCGGAGCTGCGCTACGAGAAGACGCACTCGAACATCGTCGAGGTCAAGGCGCGCGAGGGAGTCGTCATCTCGGTCCTGACCGAGGGCGACCGCCTCTCGGCCGAGGTCTCCGACCACGTCATCGAAATCCCGCCCTCCTCCGACCTCCTCTCCCCCATCCTCGCCGTCATCCCGCTCCAGCTCCTCGCCTACCACATCGCCGTCCGCCGCGGCTGCGACGTAGACCAGCCGAGGAATCTGGCGAAGTCCGTCACCGTCGAGTAGGCGAACCCGGAGGCCGTTGCGCGAGACTCACGCGCGGGGTTATAAGTGCCCCGCGCGTGAGTTTTCTTTTGCCGAAACCCCCACCGACTTCACCGGAGGCCCTGCGATGGCGAGAGTCTACGTTTCCTCAACCTACCTCGACCTGAAGGACTGCCGCGAGAAGCTTAGAACCATGCTGCGCCGGATGGGCCATGAGGACTTGGCGATGGAGTATTACGTCGCCGGAGACGAGCGGCCCGTCGAGAAATGCCTGGAAGATGTCGCCGCGTCCGACTTATATGTTGGAATCTTCGCCTGGCGCTACGGTCACGTCCCGCGAGATGACAACCCCGACGGGCTGTCCGTCACCGAGATGGAGTACCGCGAGGCGCGGAAGTTGGGCAAGACGTGCCTCGTCTTCCTGCTCGATGAGGAGGCAGCGTGGCCGCGCAAGTTTATGGACAGGGACGACGCGCAGATCATGCGCCTGCGCGCCGAGTTGGGCGAGAAGCATCTGGCCGGCACTTTCAGCTCCTGCGAAAACCTCGCCGAGGTCGCCGGCCCCGCCATCTACAGGTGGGCGGAAGAGCACGGCCACCTCGCGGCGCGCAGCACCATCGCCGCACTCGACCTCACGGCCTACTTCAACGCGCTCGCCAAGCGCTACCAGCGCCTCGACCTCGACGCGCTCACGCCGCCGCAGAAGGAGGAGTACCTGCAACTGCAACTGCGCCTCGTCTACGTCGAGCAGAGCGTGCGCGAGGAGCCGCCGCCGGTCGAGCTGCCGAAGGAGATGTGGGAGAGGCTCCGGCGCGAGGGCGAGGCGCTGCCCGAGGACTTGCCTTCGGGGATGGCGCCCGAGGACGTGCTCCGCGCCCGCGAGCTTTACTTCGAGAAGCCCCCGCGCCCCATCCTCGACGCGCTCACAGACCCGCGCCACCAGCACAGCCTCGTCCTCGGCGACCCCGGCTCCGGCAAGTCCACGCTCGCCCGCTACGTCCTCATGTCGCTCATCAACGAAGAAGGCGACGCCAAGCTGCGCGGGGCCTTCCCCGAGCACCTGCCACTCCTCGTCGAGCTGCGCACCTACGCCGGCCTGCGCGCCGAGGGCAAGTGCGACACGTTCCTCGAATTCGTCGAATACCTCAGCAAGACCGAGGGCTGGGGGCTGGGTAAAGACGCGCTCGACGACTACCTCAAGACCGACGGCCGCGCCGTCGTCATCTTCGACGGCCTCGACGAAATCTTCGACCCCGAAGACCGCGAGCAGGCCGCGCGCCGCATCGCCGGCTTCGCCAACGCCTACCCGCGGGCGCGCGTCGTCGTCACCAGCCGCGTCGTCGGCTACCGCCGCAAGGTGCTCGCCGACGCCGGCTTCTCGCACTTCACCCTGCAAGACCTCGACGAGCGGCAGGTCGCCGAGTTCGTAGACCGCTGGTACGCGCTCGCACTTTCCGACCGCCCCGACGAGGCCGCCGCGCGCCGCGAACGCATCCTCCGCTCCTTCAAAGAGTCTGCCTCCATCCGCCAGCTCGCCGGCAACCCGATGCTGCTGACCATCATGGCAATCATCGGCAAGCACCAGGAGCTGCCGCGCGAGCGATGGAAGCTCTACGACCACGCCGCCAGCGTCCTCATCCAGCACTGGGACGTGAACAAGCACCTCAAGGACAACCAGCTCGACGCCGCCTTCATCGGCGAGGACGACAAGAAGGAACTCCTCCGCCGCCTCGCCTTCAAGATGCAGGGCGGCGAGGGCGGACTGGCCGGCAACTACATCCACCGCGAACAACTGCAAACCGAATTCGAAAGTTATCTCAGGGAGCGCTACGCCCAGCCGCCCGACCGCGCCAAGCTCATCGCCTCGGCGATGATCAACCAGTTCCGCGAGCGCAACTTCATCCTCTCGCTCTACGGCGCCAACCTCTACGGCTTCGTCCACCGCGCCTTCCTCGAATTCTTCTGCGCCACCGCCTTCACCCACAAGTTCGAAAAGACTCAGGAACTCACGCTCGACGACCTCAAAGAACTCTACACCGCCCACTGGGAAGACCGCGCTTGGCACGAAGTTCTCCGCCTCATCTGCGGCATGATTGACGAGAAGTTCGCCGGCGAACTCATAGACCACCTCTCCACCCAGGTCTACCGCCCCTGGCCCGAAAAGTTTGGCTACCGACCACCCTGGAACATAGTTCTGGCCGTGCGATGTCTCAGCGAAGTAAGAGACATCAACACAGTGGCAGAGCCTGCAAGGCGCGTGGTTGGGAGTTTATGCTCATTCTTCGAGCACATTACTATTAGTGAAAATGAGTTGGAGGATTTTGCTGTAGACCACGTCCTGCCTGCCGTGGAGACAGTTGGAGGGATGTGGCCGCATCCGTCGATATTGATTAAGTGGATAGCGAATTTCAGTTCAGTTTCTTTGGCACACTACTCTGAAAGCTTGGGATGGTTCGTCGGCATCGTCGGCAGTGGGCTGGAAGGGCTTTTCTTGAAAGTGCTGGAGTTAACTTCGCATGACGAACCAACTCACCGTTATTGGGCTTCCATTGCTATCGAGATAGGGTGGCACGGTGACTCGCAGACGTTGCAAACTCTTCAGCAGTTAAGCGAGAAGGACTCTAATCGATATGTTCGATTCGGAGCAGTTTGCATGTTACAGAGGCACTTACATGATTCCGAAACCATACAGCTACTGCGTCACATCGCCGTGGCAGATACCAGTGAATTTGTTCGCCAAACAGCACTAAAGAGGCTAGTAGAGGTGATTCGAGATGTCACGGAGATTTTGCCATTGCTGCATGACCGCGCCATAAATGACGTATCGCCCTCTACGGATGAGCCAGAGCATGATGGAAGCGTACGTGGTGTGGCTTTAGAAGAAATGGCAGAGCGTTGGGGCTCGCACCCGGAGACTCTGCCTTTGCTGCGCGAGCGGGCAGAGAACGATCCGACGCCGTGGTTGCGGGAAAGGGCGAAGAAATTGGCCGACGAGTTAGAGAAGAGGGCGTGACAGGGGTGATGCGCGAATGGAAAAAGCCCGGCGACTGTCGCCGGGCCTTTTCGCGTTTAGGGCGTTGGTCGCGTTAAGCGGCGTCGGGTTTGAGGTGTTTGAGGGGGGAGTCGGCGAGGAGGGTTTGGAGTTTGGTGCGTTGTTCTTTGGTGGAGTCGGTCATCCAGGGTTCGGGGGCGGAGGCGTAGGCTTGGGTGTAGGCTTGGTCGGCCTGCGCCGTCTCGCCGATGCCGAGGAGGGCTTCGGCCCTGGTGGCGAGCACCCAGTATTTGTCGGAGTCGCGGAGGGTTTCGTTGCGGAGCAGGTCGTCGCAGATCGAGAGCACTTCGCGGCGGACGCGCTCGGCTTGGACGAAGTCGGCGACGGCCTCGGCGGGGCTCGGGGCGTGGGCGGCGCGGACGTTGAGGAGGAACGCGAGGTTGATGCCGTTGTAGTAGTCGTTGCGCAGGTAGAAGCCGCGCTCGTAGCCGCGCACGGCCTCGTCGAGCTGCTTCGCGTCCTTCGTCTCGTCCCACAGGCGCTTGTGCACCGCGCCCCAGAGGCCGAGCGTCTCGGTGTCGTTCGTCGTCGCGGGGTTGAGTGTGGCGAGCAGGTCGCGGGCCTCTTCGAGCGCGGCCTGCGGGTTGGGCTGCTTGCTCTTGTAGGTGACGAGCGCGAGTCGCTGGACGAGGTAGGGGTCTTCGGGCCGCTCGGGCGCGGCCTCCCGAAGCTTCCTCCGGAGGCGCGAGAGCAGCGCCCTGGCCGTCACGAAGTCGCCCTCCTTCTGCGCCTCGTCCACCTGCTCCATCAGCTCGCTGTAGACGACGCCGCCGGCGCGCGTCGCCTCCTCGACGACGGGCGCCGTCTCGGCCACCGCCACGGCCACGCCCTTCAACGCCTTCTCGAGCGCGGGCGGCGTGAGGTCGTTCAGGAAGGTGTAGACGGGGCTGTCTCTGGGCCGCGGGTCCTGGTTGTAAATCTCGACGATGGCGTCGGTGAGGAGCCGGCGGAAGCGCTCGACCTCGTCGAAGTCTATGCCCTCGCCCATGTGGTGGTACTGCCGTATGAGGACGTGGTTCACGTCGAAGGGGAAGCTCTTGGCCCCGTCCTCGCAGATGACGATGGTCGTGTAGGGGCGCAGGGCGTGGCGCACGCCCAGCTCGTAGAAGGCGTTCTTGTTCGAGGTAGAGAGGTCTGCGACGACGACGTCGGCCTTCAGGAGCTGCTCGTACATCGGCACGTCTATGACGCCGGAGTGGCTGATCTCGTCGGCCCGGACGCAGCGCAGCCCGGCGGCGGTGACGGCCGGCTTGATGATGTTCTTGTAGGACTTTTCGAGGTCGAGGGTGCGGCCCGTCTCGAAGTCGGTCTTCTTGCCGAAGCCCATCACGACGAAGCACGTGCCTTTGACTTCGGCGGCCTCTGCTTCTGGCATCTCTCGAATCTCCTTCCGTGGGCGGCGTGAGAGGGACGTGCGGAAAGGTTCACCGCGGAATCCTCGCGCGCCATTATCATCACGCCGGGGCGCGATTGCAACACGAGAGAATTTTTGATTTTAGATTTGCGATTTTTGATTTGGTTGTCAGTCGTCTGTCGCCAGTTATCAGTCGTCAGTTTTTTGTCTTTACTGACGACTGACGTCTTCAAATCGAAAATCAAAAATCTCAGATCAAAAATCTCTTTTATTCTATGACGCGGGCGATGACGCACTTGAGGTAGAGGGTTTCGGGGACGCCGAGGAGGACAGGGTGGTCGGAGGACTGTGTGCGGCGCTCGACGAGCTGGATGCGGCGGCGGGCGTCGGAGGCGGCCCCGGCGAGGACTTCGAGGAAGAGCGGCTCGGTCATGTGGTAGGAGCAGGTGCAGGTGACGAGGACGCCGCCGGGCCGGAGCAGCTTGAGCGCCCGCAGGTTGATCTCCTTGTAGCCGCGCGCGGCCGCCGCGACGCTCGCGCGGTTCTTGGCGAAGGCCGGCGGGTCGAGGATGACGGTGTCGAAGCGCCCGCCGGCCGCTTCGAGCTCGCGCAGCGCGTCGAAGACGTTGGCCTCGCGGAATTCGACGCTGCCCGCGCCGTTCAGTTCCGCGTTGCGGCGGGCCGCGGCGACCGCCTCGGCCGAGATGTCGAGGCCCAGGACGCTCTCGCAGGCGGGCGCGACCGAGAGGGCGAAGCCGCCGTCGAAGGTGAAGCAGTCGAGGGCGCGGCCCCGCGCGTGGAGGCGCGCGGCGGCGTGGTTCTCGCGCTGGTCTAGGAAGGTGCCGGTCTTCTGCCCGCCGAGCGGCGCGACGCGCAGCCGCACGCCGTGCTGCACGACCTCCAGCTCGCCCGGCCCCTCGCCGTAGAGCACGCCCGCCCGCGCGGGCAGCCCTTCGAGCGCGCGCACGCGGACGTCGTTGCGCTCGACGACCGAGCGGGGCGCGAACTCCTCGACGAGCAGCTCGACGATCAAGCCCTTCAGCGCCTCCATCCCCTGCGAGAGCGTCTGCACGACGAGCACGTCCGCGTAGCGGTCAACGATGAGCGACGGCAGCAGGTCGCCCTCCGAGTAGACGAGGCGGAAGGCGTCCGCTTCCCTTTCGATGCCGGCGCGGCGCGCCGCGGCCTCGCGCAGCCGCGAGCGCCACCACTCGCGGCCGACCTCCTCGTCCTTCGTCGTCAGCAGCCGGACGGCGATCTCCGAGCGGTCGCTGTAGAGCGCGCGCCCGACGAATCGCCCCCGCTCGTCCGCGACGCGCACCACCGCCCCCCCGGCCGCGCCGCCCGCGTCGCGCACGTCGCTGCGGTAGACCCACAAGTGCCCGCCGCGCGCCCGCTCCGCGCCCTTCCGGCTGATGGTGACTTGGGGTTCGCTCATATACAGAAGTTTCGGGTTGCGAGTTTCGGGTTTCGAGTTAGAAGACAAATCGTCTTAACTCGAAACCCGAAACTATTTTTTATCGCGCGAACTTGCCGAAGCGCGACGTGAACTCGTCGGGGTTGAGGCCGCCGGCCTCGGCGAGGCGCGCCACCCAGGACTGGTCGCGGAAGTCCTTGCGGCCGATGCGCATCATGTAGTCGCGCGCCACCTGGTAGCTCTCGGTGTCCACGTCCACGAAGCGGAGGCGGCCGCGGCCCGTCTCCGGGTCGAGCACCTCTTCGAAGGGGACGGCCCGCGACTCACCGCCCTGGGTCGTGATCATCGCGCCCGCGCCGCCCCCGTAGAGGTGTTTGAAGGCGGCGTAGCCGAGGTCGCGCGCGTACTCGGCGTCGAAGGGGATGGGCGGCGCGCAGCGCAGCTCGTAGCCGATGGTCTTGTCCACGATGGTCGCCTTGATGCCGCGCCGCTCCAGCCGCGCCTGCACCTCGCTCTTGACCTTGCGGCCGAGGTCTATCTCGGCGACGCGGATGTTGCCCTGCGCGTCGCGGTCGACGTCCTGCAGCTCGGCGACCTCCTGCGGGTCGAAGTGCTCGACCAGGGCCTCGGCGAGCAGCACGACGCCGTAGGGGCGGCCCATCGCGCGCCGCTTGATGATCGTGCCCTCGACGATGTCGGCGATGTCGGAGAGCGAGACGCGGCCGGCGGGGAACTCCTCGGGGATGATCGTGCAGGTGGCGCTCGCGGCCTTCCCGATTCCGAGCGTCAGATGCCCCGTCGGCCGCCCCATCGTGACGCCCAGGTACCAGCGGCCGGTGGTCTTGGCGTCCTCCATCAAACGCTTGACCAGCTCGACGCCGACGTGGCGCGCCGTCTCGTGGCCGAGCGTGGCGACGGGCAGCGGCAGCCACAGGTCGTTGTCTATGCTCTTCGGAACCTGCGCGACGCGGATGGCGCCCCGCGTCTCGCGCTCGACGGCCGCCGAGCTGCGCACCAGGTCGTCGCCGCCGACGGTGACGAGCGCCTCGATGCCGAGCTTCTTCAAGGCCGCGACGGCGTTCCCGAGCGTCGAGGCGTCGCGCGTGATGTCGGCGCGCGAGGTGCCGAGGTGGACGCCGCCGCCGAGGTGGATGCGCGCCACCTCGGGGATCGTCATCTCGTGCTGCTCGTCCGTGTAGCGCTGCGCCAGCCACTCGAAGCCGTCGTGGAGGCCGACGGGCGCGCACCCCGCCTTGATGGCCTCGATGACCACGGCCGAGATGACCCCGTTCGTCCCCGGCGCCGGCCCGCCCCCGACGAGGATGCCGATGCGTTTGATTGACATAGTAGTCAGTAGCCAGTAGTCAGTATTCAGTAGAAGAACATTCGCTTTTGAATCGTTCGGGTGTTAGCGTCAGCAGACTTCACGCGGAGCCTACTGTCTACTGTCTACTGACTACTGACTACTGTTCCGCTCATGTATCCGAACTTGTCGCGGAACTCGGCGGGCGAGAGGTTGCCGGCCTGGGCGAGCTTGGCGACCCAGGCCTCGTCGGCGAAGTCCCTCGGCTCCAGGCGGATCATGTACTCGCGGGCGACGCGGTAGCCCTCGCTCGCGACGTTGACCATCCGGACGCGGGTCTTGCCCGTGCCCGGCTCACGGATGTCGGCGAATCTGATCGGCACCATGCGGCCGCCCTGGATGCTGACCATCGCCTCGCTGCCGCCCGAGGTGAGGAAGCGGACGGCGCTGTAGCCGAGGTCGCGGCAGTAGGCGGCGTCGTAGGGGATCGGGTCGGCGCAGCGCAGCTCGTAGCCGATGTTCTTGTTGGTGACGGTGACGCGCAGGCCCCGCCCCGACAGGCGGCCCTGCACCTCGGCCTTGACCTTGCGCGCGAGGTCCACCTCGGCGAAGCGGATGTGGCCGTGCTCGTCGCGCTCCACGTCCTGCAACTCGGCCAGCTCGCCCTCGTCCAGCTTCTCGATGAGGCCCTCGGCGAGGACGGCGACGCCGAAGTGGCGGCCCATCGCGCGCCGCTTGATGATCGCGCCCTCGACGATGTCGCAGATGTCGGAGAAGGCGACGGTCTCGCGCTCGAACTCCTCGCCGATGACGGTCAGGGTCGCGCCCGCCGCCTTCCCGATTCCGAGCGCGAGGTGGCCGGCCTTGCGCCCCATCGCGACGACGACGTACCAGCGCTTGGTCGAGCGCGCGTCCTCCATCAGGTTGTAGACCAGCTCGACGCCGACGTGGCGCGCCGTCTGGTAGCCGAAGGTCGGGACGTGCGCCGGGAGCGGCAGGTCGTTATCAATGGTCTTGGGGACGTGGACGACGCGGATGTGGTGGCCGCTGCGCTCGGCGACGAACGAGGAGGAGAGCGCCGTGTCGTCGCCGCCGATGGTGACGAGGTGCGTGACGCCCAGGCTGCGCAGGGTCTCGACGACGGCGCGCGTCGCCTTCTCCGACTTGGTCGGGTTGTCGCGGGCCGTGCCGAGCACGGAGCCGCCGTCGAGGTGGATGCGCGACACGTCCTCGATGCGCAGGCGGCGCACGTGTGAGGTGTCCTCGCGGATGAGGTGCTTGAAGCCGTCCTGCACGCCGAGCACCTCGAAGCCCTCGTTGATGGCCTCGATGGCGGCGGCCGAGATGACCGCGTTGATGCCGGGGGCCGGCCCGCCGCCGACGATGATCGCCAGCACGTCCTTCGTCGCCATGAATCCCTCGTCCGCCCGCCTGGTCGTTTGGTCAGTCTGCCGCCGGATTGTACCTAAAACTGTGCGGCGAGCGGTAACGGCCCCAGGGGGCGGAAAATCCGCGCGCCCTTCTGATATGCTTATCAACATCACGGGCTGAGATTAATCGGCCGCAGACGAACGCGGGTCAGCGCGGATTTCAAAATCTTTCTGATCCGCGCTGATCCGCGTTCGTCTGCGGCTGGAGATGATGCATGCGTATTCTGCTGGTCGAGGACGAGCCGGACGCGGCCATGATGCTCGCCAAGGGGCTTCGGGAGGAGGCTTACGCGGTTGATGTCGCGGGCGACGGCGAGCGCGCGCTGGAGCAGGCCGCCGCGAACGACTACGACCTCCTGATCCTCGACGTGATGCTGCCGCGCAAGGGCGGCTTCGAGGTCTGCCGCGAGCTGCGGGCTTCGGGGTCGGCCGTGCCCGTCCTGATGCTGACGGCCCGCGACGCGGTCGAGGACAGGGTGACGGGCCTCGACTCCGGGGCCGACGACTACCTCTCGAAGCCGTTCGACTTCGACGAGCTGCTCGCGCGCGTGCGCGCGCTGCTGCGCCGCCGCCCGGCCCTCTACCCGGAGGTGATAAGGGTCGCCGACCTCTCCGTGGACACGCGCGCGCGGCGGGCCTCGCGCGGCGGCGAGCCGCTGGAGCTGACGGCCAAAGAGTACGCGCTGCTGGAGTACCTCGCGCGCCGGGCCGACGAGGTGGTCGGCCGCGCCGACATCGCCGAGCACGTCTGGGACGAGTCCTACGACCCCTTCTCGAAGGTCATCGAGGTCTTCATCCAGCGGCTCCGGCGGAAGGTGGACGAGGGCCACGACCTGAAGCTCATCCGCACGCGGCGCGGCGAGGGCTACACGCTCACGGCCGGGGGGGCGGCCGAGGATGTTTAGCACCGTCAGGGCCCGGCTCACCCTCTGGTACGTGAGCGTGCTCGCGCTCATCCTCTTCGCGTTCGTCGCCGCCGTCTACGTCATGCTCTCGCGGGCTCTGCACCGGCGCGTGGACGAGGCCCTGCGCTCGACCATAGACATCTCGACCACCTCGCTGAGGAACGACGCCGAGGAGGGGCAGTCGCCCGAGAGCGCCGCGCGGAGCACCGCCGCCGAACTCTCCCACCCGCAGCAGGCGCTGATGATCTTCGACCCGGAGGGCCGCCTCCTCGCCGAGCACCCTTACGAGGAAGACCTCGAAATCCGCCTGCCCGACCTCGGCGCGATTCCCGACGACGAGGTCTACCTCTACACGGTCGCCGAGGAGTCGGACGCGGACGACGAGCACCGCCTCGCCGTGCGCTGGGTCAGAATCCCCCCGGCCGGCACGCCCTTCATCATCCTCGCCAGCCAGCCGCTCGAAGCCATCGAGGACGAGCTGGAGTCTCTGCGCGAGATACTTTACCTGGCGACGCCGGCCGCGCTGCTCCTCGCCGGCCTCGGCGGCTGGTTCCTCGCGCGCCGCGGCCTGGCGCCCGTGGCCGCGATGGCGCAGACCGCGCGCCGCATCGGGGCCGGGAGCCTCGACCGCCAGCTCCCCGTCGCCGACCCGCGCGACGAGTTGGGCCAGCTCGCCACCACCTTCAACGAGCTGCTCGCGCGCCTGAGCGCCGCCTTCGCGCGACAGCGGCAGTTCATGGCCGACGCCTCGCACGAGCTGCGCACCCCGCTCTCGGTGATGAGCACGGCGGCCGACGTGACGCTCAAGAAGCCGCACCGGGCCGAGGAGGAGTACCGCGAGGCGCTGCGGGTGATGGCCGAGCAGACGCGGCGGCTCTCGCGCATCGTGCAGGACATGTTCACGCTGGCGCGCGCCGACGCCGGCAGCTACCCGCTGCGGCGCAAGACGCTCTACCTCAACGACCTGCTCGAAGAGGTCGCGCGCGCGGGCGCCGTGCTCGCCTCCGACAAGGGCCTCTCGGTCGAGCTGGGCGAGCTGCCCGAGGCGCCGCTCGACGGCGACGAAGACCTGCTCCGCCAGATGGTCCTCAACCTCGTGGACAACGCCGTGAAGTTCACGCCCGCGGGCGGCGCCGTCCGGCTCGGCCTCGCGCGGCGCGACGGCGAATACCTGCTCTCGGTCTCCGACACGGGGCCGGGCATCCCCGCCGAGGCCCGCGACCAAATCTTCGAACGCTTCTACCGCGCGGACAAGGCGCGCTCGCGGGCCGAGGACGGCGGGGCGGGGCTCGGCCTCGCCATCGCGCGCTGGGTCGCGCAGGCGCACGGCGGAGAGCTCGAACTGGCCGGCTCCGACCCGGGCGGCACGACCTTCGTCGCCCGCATCCCCGCCCGTAACTGACCCCGCCGCCGCGCCTTAGCGCGTTTACCGTCCGTTTACCATGAACCTGCTAGACTCCTGTTCAAACTCCAAAAGTGAAGGGACTGTTAGGCGGGGGCGAGGTCTATGAGCTACAGGATGAAGATGATTCTGCCGGTCGTCGGCATGTTGATACTGTTCGTGTGTGCCGCGGCGGCGCTCGTCCGTGAGGCTCAGGGCGCGGAGGGCGTGCCGCTGCCGCCGGCCGGAGTCGCGGCCGCCGCGGGCGTGCGGGCCTTCGACGGCGGCTCGTTCGAGGCGTCCGGCGTCGCGCACGTCCCCGGCACCGACGGCGTGCTCTTCGTGGACGACGGGCGGCCCGACGAAGTCTTCTGGATGAGGCTCGGCGAGGGCGGCGGCCAGGCCGGCGCGATCAAGCCGGTCAGGCTCGGGGCGAACGTCGTTGACCTCGAGGGGATGACCTACGACGGCACGCACTTCTACGTCGTCGGCTCTCTGTCGAAGGCGAAGGCCGGCGACCTGGCCGGGCTGGTGCGCTTCAGGTTCGACGCCCGTAGCGAGCGCGTCGGGGGCGTCGAGGCGGTCAGCGGCCTGAAGCGGTTCCTCGCCGACAACGTGGAAGAGCTGCGCGGGATGGCCGAGACGAAGTACAGGGACGGCGGCATCAACATCGAGGGCGTCGCGTGGGACCCGCGGGGCCGTAGGCTCCTGCTGGGGGTGCGCTCGCCGGTCGTGGACGGGCACGCGCTCGTCGTCCCGCTCAGGCTGCGCGACCCGCGGGGCGCGCTCTCGGCCGCCAACCTGGAGGTCGAAGGCTCGAAGGCCATCCGCCTGCCGCTCGGCGGCGCGGGCGTGAGGAGCATCGAGTACGACGAGCGGCTCGGCGCGTTCCGCGTCATCACGGGCGCGGGGCCGAACGCCGAGAAGCTCGACTTCAAGCTCTGGGAGTGGGACGGCGACGCGGTTAGCCCCGTGCTGCGCGAGACGGGCTCTTACGACCGCCGGCTCAAGCCCGAAGGCGTCACCCGCGTCTCCTCGAACGGCCGCGACTTCACCTTCATCGTCTTCGACACGAGCTGGTACGCGGCGACGGAGTAAGAGTAGAAGAAGGCAGAAAGCAGAAGGCGGAAGGCAGTCTGTAGCCCCGGCAGGGGCGGCCAGCATAAAGCCCAGGGCGCTGGGCCCTGGAACCACGCACCGAAAACACACGAAGCCCCGGAGGGGCGGCAGAGGCTCGTGGGTACTGAGCCGCGAAACCTCTGCCGCCCCTTCCGGGGCTTGATATGATTTTATTTGCCTCATA
>DASZKF010000201.1:0-2349 GCA_035947355.1 Pyrinomonadaceae bacterium
GGAGCCCCGAAGGGGCCGCACGCCCGTGTCGCGCGTACCGCCCCTTCGGGGCTCCTCAATTTTTGTTTTTCGCCAGACCCCGCCCTCGCGGGCGGGGCTGCTTCATGCCGCCGCTACGCGGCTGGCCGAATCGTCTGAGCCTGCGAAGTCATCTGTATGAATCTATCGGGACGACCGAAGCCGAGTCGGACGCGAGCGCGCCGGGGCCGAGCTTGCGCCCGCCCTTGTCACGGCGCATGGCGCGCGCGGCCGCGAGGAGGAGTTCGCCGGCCGTCTCGCCGTCGGCGGGGAAGCAGGCCGCGCCGGCGCTCATCCGGACGCGCGCGGTGCGGCCCGTGCGGACGGCGAAACTGTGCGACTCGACCGCCGCGCGGACGCGCTCGGCGACCAACGCGGCCACTTCGGCCGTCGCCGTCGGCATGACGGCCACGAACTCGTCGCCCTCGCGGCGCGCCAGCACGTCCATCTGCCGCAGTTGGCCCTTGCACACGCCGGCCACCGCGGCGAGCAGGCGGTCGCCGACGCCGTGGCCGTAGCGCTCGTTGACGCCGCGGAAGTCGTCGAGGTTCAGGCAGAGCACGGCGAACGGCTCGCGGCCGGCGCGCTGGCACTCGGCGACGCGCTGGTCGAGGATGAGGTGCAGCGCGCGCTCGTTCGGCAACTCCGTGAGCGGGTCGGTCAGCGCGCTCTCCCGCGTCCGCTCGTGCATGAGGGCGTTGCTGAGCGCGCCCGAGGCGTGCAGACAAACCGTTTCGAGCAGACGCACGTGCTCGCCCGCGAAAGCGCCCGCGGCCGCGGAGAAGAGCGTGACCGCGCCGAACGCGCCCTCCTCGCGCACGAGCGGCGCCGAGAGTACGCCGCCGACGCGCGAGGCCGCCCCGGCAGGCGCGCCCGCGAGTTCGAGTTCGGGCGACGCGCTCGACATCGGCCGCGCGTTCGCGATCACCCAGCCCGTGATGCCTTCGCCGACCTGCACGCCGCGCCCCTCGAACAGCTCCGCGTGCGCGCCGGCGACGAACACGGGCTCGGCCCGCCCGGCCCGCTCGTCCACGACGTAGATGACGCACGTGTCGAAAGGGACGATGGCGCGCAGCTTCCCCGCCACGAGCGCGGCCGTGTCCTGTAGGCTCAGCGAAGAGCCGATGGCCTGCGCGATCTCGTGCAGCGCGAAGACCTCGCGCTGGGCCTGCGCGATGGTGCGGAAGCCGGCCGAGTGATCCGCCGCGCGGCGCGACCCGTCTCCTGTCGGCGTGCGGCTCGCTTCGGGCGGAACCTGCTCGCGCCTGACCTCCTCCGGGATCAGGCTCTCGAAGCGTTCGAGGTGGGCGATGAACTGTGCGACGACCCGCGGGTCGAAGGACGTGCCCGACATCTCTGCGAGCATCCTGAGCGACTCGTCGCGGCTCAGGCCGGCGCGGTAGGGGCGGTCGCAGCGCGTCGTGTCGTAGAAGTCCGCGACGGCGATGACGCGCGCCGCCAGCGGAATCTCTTCGCCCGCGAGGCCGGCCGGGTAGCCCGTCCCGTCCCACCTCTCGTGGTGGTGGCGGACGACCGCCTCGACCGGGTACGGGAAGTTGACTCGGCGCACGATGTCGCCGCCGACCGAGGCGTGAATCTTCATCTTCTCGAACTCGGCGGCCGTCAGCTTCCCCGGCTTGTTCAGGATGTACTCCGGCACGGCCAGCTTGCCGATGTCGTGGAGCAGCGCGCCGTCGCGCAGGGCCTCAAGCTCGGCCTCGGACGCCCCCAGGACTCGGCCGAGTTCGACCGCGTAGATTTGCGTGCGGCGGACGTGGCCGTGGGTGGTCTGATCCTTCGCGTCAATAGCCATCGCCAGAGACTCGACGGTGCTCAGGCGCAGCCGGGCCGTCTCCTCCGAACGGCGCAGCCTCTCGGCCGCGGCCCTCGCCGCCTCCCTCCCGCGCTCGCGGACGGAGGCCAGGGAGAAGAAGAGGAAGGCGGGCAGAAGCAACGCGCTCAGGAGGCCGCCGCAGAGGGCCGCCTCCTGCCAGTGTGTGAAGCGGAAACTGACGGCCGAGACGGTGAGGAGGGCGTCGGCCAGAAAGATGACGGCGGTCAGCGTCGCCGCCCTTTTCCATTTGCTTCGGGACATTTGAAGAGTGCGTGGCGGTCTGCGGCAGGCTCGGAAGTGTTTGATTTTAAAGGGCAAGCCGACAGGGGGAAGAGAATCGAGAAGGCCAGCGCGAGAGTGCGGGCCAACAATGTTGGCCCATTCAAAATAGCCGGTTTGCGGGGCACAGGTCAAGGGAAATTCCGGGCCGGCGGGCGGGCCGTTTCAGACCGGCGGGGCGGCAGCCCGGCACGCCCGGAGTGGCGCGCGGCGCGCGA
>DASZKF010000202.1:0-10975 GCA_035947355.1 Pyrinomonadaceae bacterium
CCCCCCCCCCCCCCCCCCCCCCCCGCCTCTAAACGGAAGGTAAAGTAATGTGCGAACCGCTCCGGCGTCTACTTCTTGAGCGGCTTGCCGCCGTTGTCTTTCCGCTGGAGGCCGGTCGGGTCGGCGTAGAAGGAGAGGCGCCCCGTGCGGCCGTAGACGGCCGGCTCGGCCGTGGCGGCGTAGGTCTTGGCGTCGGGGCCGAGCTTGACCTGGAAGCGGTAGCCGGTCGTTTCGGTGCCGAGGATGTCCTGCGGGACGAGTGCGGCCCGGACGAGCGCGGCGAGGTCGCCGAAGCGGCCGCCGTTCTGCGCGGCGTAGACGGCCTGCGCGGTCGTGATGCGGCGCATCATGGCCTCGACTTCGTCGTGGTGCGCCTCGATGCGCGTCTCGAAGAAGAACTTCTTGCCGCGCTTGCGGACGAACTCCTGCTTCTCGCGGTCGCCGACGAGCCAGCGGCCGCGCTCGCGGATGAGGAAGATCGGCTCGACCTTCACGTCGCGCCCCTCGCCGAGCTTCATGAAGACGGTCGCCTCCTCGCCGCTCACGGACTCGCCCGTCAGCTCGATGGTCTCGGGGACGCCGGTCGCCATCCGCTCGAAGTCGGGCCGCAGCTCGTCGAACTCCTGCTGGCTGAGGCCTTCGACGGCCGGGCTGAAGACGGTGTGGGCGAACGCCTCGCGGAAGCGGCGCTCGCGCAGCGCCGTGTAGAAGAGGCGGACGGCCTCCGAGGGGGTCGCGGCCGCGGCCGGCTGGCCCTGGCCCGACTGCGCGGGGGCGGCGGGGAGGCACGAGAGGATGAGGAGGAGCGCGAGCGCGCAGGTCTTCGGCGTCTTGCGTCTGTTCATGGCTGGTAACTCTTCCGGCAGGGGGTTTCGTAAAGTTGGGCTTGAGGAGGGCGACGAAGGAATTTTAGATTTGGTTATCAGTCGTCAGTTATCAGTTTATTTCCGCCTTTACTGAAAACTGACGACTGATAACCAAATCTAAAATTCCCTCTAACGAAAAGGTCAGCCGCGGGGGCTTTCGTCTTGGCTCCCGCGGCTGATTATTTTTCCACCCCGGCGCGGGCGCGGTCAAGCGCCTCAGCGCAGGTCGCGCGCGATGGCGTCGGCGCGCCGGCCCGCGAGCAGCCACTCGCGCCCGACCGCGTAGAGCAGGACGGTGAGCGCGAGGAACGGGATCATCGCCCACAGGCTCGCGTAGTCGCCGGCGAAGAGCGGGTTGTTCGCCGTGGCCCACTCCTCCCGCGCTCCGAGCCAGGTGCGGACATCCTCCTTCACGTTGAGGAAGGCGTAGATGACGCCGGCCAGCGCCGCGCCCGCGATGTAGCCCGAGGCCAGGAGCACCCCGGAACTCTTGTCGCCCTCGGCGACGAGCTGCTCCTCGGTGTAGTTGCGGCCCGCGAACTTCCGGCGCGTGTAGCGGTCTACGAGCCAGCGCACCATCCCGCCGACGAAGATCGGGGCCGAGGCCGAGATCGGCAGGTAGACGCCGACGGCGAAGGCGAGCGACGGGATGCCCGCGAGTTCGAGCACGACGGCGATGAAGACGCCGAGCAGGACGAGCCCCCACGGCAGCTCGCGGCTCAGGATGCCCTTGATGATGTAAGACATCAGGGTCGCCTTCGGCGCGTTGAACTTGTCCACCGAGGTGCCGTCGGCCGTCCTCCGGTAGACGCCGTTGATGCCGGGGTCTACGAGGTAGACGGGCTGTCCCTGGTCGTTGACGAGGTAGCGGCCGGCCGGCCCGTGCTCGGGGTCGGTCTTGTGCCAGACCATGTACTCGTTGTTATCGCCGGGGAACCGCGAACGCTCGCGCTTCGGCTGCCCGCCCGCCTGCTCGAACTCGCGCGGCTCGGCGCGGAAGCCCCCGGGGAAGCGGAAGTCGGCGTGGCCCGCGATGGGCATGTAGACGGTCGAGCCCTGGTTGAGTTGCAGGAGCATCGGCCCGAGCAGCAGGGCCGAGGCCAGCGCCCCGATGAGGATGGCGATCTGCTGCGCCTTCGGGGTCGCCCCGACGAGGAAGCCGGTCTTCAAGTCCTGCGAGGTGGTGCCGCCGTTCGACGAGGCGATGCAGACGATGGCCCCGACCGAGAGCGCGGTGACGAAGTAGGGCGGCGTCGTCCAGCCGAGGATGAGGAAGACCAGGCAGGTCAGGAGCAGGGTGGCGACGGTCATCCCCGAGATCGGGTTCGAGGACGACCCGACCTCGCCCGTCAGGCGCGACGAGACGGTGACGAAGAGGAAGCCGAAGGCCACGATCAGGAGCGCGCCCAGGAGGTTCATGTTGAGCGCGCGGAAGAGCATGATGGTCACGACGAGGACGATGATGCCGCCGATGACGAACTTCATCGAGAGGTCGCGGTCGGTGCGCGGCACGTCCGTCTCGGCGGCGTCGCGCGAGCCGCGCAGGTCGGCGAGGCCCCCCTTGAGGCCGTGCCAGATGATCGGGAGCGAGCGCAGGAGGCTGATGATGCCGCCGGCGGCGACCGCGCCCGCGCCGATGTAGAGGATGTAGTTACTCTGAATCTCGCCGATGCGCATGGCGCTGATGGCCTTCGTCGCGGGCGCGAGCGGCGCGGCGAGTCCCGCCCCGAAGTAGTAGATCATCGGGATCAGCACGAGGTAGGAGAGGACGCCGCCGCCGAACATGATGGCGGCGATGCGCGGCCCGATGATGTAGCCGACGCCGAGGAGCGCCGGGTTGTTCTCGATCGCCACCGAGGCGCGCTCGAACGGCGCGCCGAACTCCTTGGTCGGCTCCTCGTTCCACAGCTTGAAGACGCGCTGGACCCCGTAGTAGAGGAAGCCGATGCCGAAGCCGGCGAAGATGATCTTGCCGCCGGTCGTCGCCTCGTCGGCGACGCGGGCCGAAGCCTCGTCGGTGTGGGCCGCGTCCAGCGACTCGCGCGACGCGCCCGCCTTCAAGACCTCGGCGCAGGCCGTCCCCTCCGGGTACTTGAGGTAGCCGTGCTGGTTGACGATGAGCGCGCGCCGCAGCGGGATCATCATCAAGATTCCGAGCAGGCCGCCGAGCACGGCGACGAGCATGACGCGGGTGATCTCGAGGTCGAAGCCGAGGATCATGATGGCCGGCATCGTCACGCCGAGGCCGAAGGCGATTGATTCGCCCGCCGACCCGGCCGTCTGCACGATGTTGTTTTCGAGGATGGTCGCGTCGCGCAGGCCCACCTTCGAGAGCAGGCGGAAGAGCGTGATCGAGATGACCGCCACCGGAATCGAGGCGCTCACCGTGAGGCCGACCTTGAGCACGAGGTAGAGCGACGAGGCCCCGAAGACGACGCCGAGCAGCGTCCCGACGACGAGCGGCAGCGGCGTCAGCTCGCGCAGCCGCGCGCCGGCCGGGATGAACGGGCGGAAGGCCGCGAGGTACGGGTTGGTCGGCGCGAAGCCGACCCGGTCCGGGTACTCCACGGCCTCGGCGGCGCGGCCTCGGTCAACGGCATCAGTGGACATCAGAAGTGACCTCCGACAGACGAGACTTTTTTCCGTGCTGCAAGGGAGAGCCCGAACTGGGGAACTTGGCGCTTACTTTACACGCGCCGCGCCCGGCGGGCAAGGCGAAATAAGTTTCAGGTTCAAAGTTTCAAGTTTCAAGTTAGAAACAGATTTGTCTTTAACTTGAAACTTGAAACTTTGAACCTGAAACTTTTACGGAGCGCAGACGCGGCAGGGCCGGTAGCCGGCGGCGTGGGCGGAGGAGGCGGAGTCGAAGTCGGCGCGGCGGCGGGCCGCGATGCGGTCAACCCAGACGCAGGTCGGGCGGTGGTAGAGACGGAGGCTCGCGTTCCCGACGACGCGGTGGACGCCGGAGGCCGGGGCAGGCGCCGCGCCGAAGAGCGGCGTCCCGGCGGGCTGCTCGGCGGGCGCGGCCAGCGGCAGCGGCGGCGCGAAGACCGTGCCGGCCGGGAGTTGCGCGGCCGGCTGCTGCGAGGCCGTATCCCACTCGTAGAAGGCGCGGCCCAGGCCGTAGACCAGGA
This sequence comes from Pyrinomonadaceae bacterium, assembly GCA_035947355.1. Lineage (GTDB taxonomy): Bacteria > Acidobacteriota > Blastocatellia > Pyrinomonadales > Pyrinomonadaceae > QHXN01. Next base: position 4,001 of record DASZKF010000202.1, read on the forward strand.
AGACGGCGACGCCGAAGAGGACCGAGCAGACCGTGGACGCGCCCGCGCTGTAGACGCCGAAGCCCTGCCAGAAGAAGGACAGGATGCTGTCGTGCACGAAGAACCACCAGATGTAGGCGTAGCTGTTGACCGCCGCGCGCCCGGCGAAGAAGAAGGTGTTGCCGCTGATGTCGGACGGGTCGGCCACGACGGGGCCGCCCTTGACGGGCCGACCGCCGAAGATGGTCTGGACGGTGTTCGAAGTGAGGGCCGTCGGCGGCCGTCGCTGCCGGCCGCGCCCCCAGGCCGGCTCGACCTCGGCGACGGCGACGCCTGCGCGCTCGACCTCGCGCGTCCGCCCGCCGACCTCGACGCCGGCCGGCGCCGCCATCCACGCCGGGAGTCGCGGCTGCGCTTCGACGAGGTCGAGCAGCCACGGCGTCTCCGCGGGCGGGGCCTTCGCGGCCGCGGCCAGCGCGTCGGCGAGCCGCGCCTGCTCCGGCCCCGTCTCGCGCACCTTTCGGAAGAGGGCGGAGGCTTCGGGGTCTCGGAAATCTGCGCGGGTGAAGATGAGGTTCTCGTCGTGGTGCTCGCGCCAGAGTTCGGGGCGCTCGGCCAGCGCGACGAGCGAGAGGTAGACGACGAGCGCGGAGAAGTTGTCCACGGCGGGCGAGAAGAGGTCGGCCCCGCGCGCCGGGTGCTGGTAGTGCTGGTGGCCCAGCTCGCTGGCCGAGAGGCCCGCGAGCGCCGGGACGTACATCCCGTCGAGGTCTACGAGGCGCATCCGGCCGCGCTCGACGATGACGTTGCCGTGCTGCAAGTCGCCGTGCGCGACGCCGGCCGCGCGCAGAGACTCCATCAGCCGCAGCCACTCGCCGGCCATGTGCAGGACGACCTCCCGGCGGCCGACGACCTCGCCGAGGTACACGTCGAGCGTCGGCCCGGCGACCCACTCCATGACGAGGACGGGGAAGCGCCGGCCGGCGACGAGCACGCCTTCAGGCAGGTACTTGAAGCGCGGCAGCGCGGGCGCGGGGTGCGCGGCCAGGTGGGAGTCGAGCGCGCGGTAGCGCTCCTCGCGGCCGCCGTGGAAGCCGCGGAAGCAACGGACGGCCAGCGCGTCGCCGCCGTGCGGCGAGTTGAGCTTGAAGACGTAAGCGAACTGCCCCGAAGTGACCAGCGGCATCCCCAGCCGATCCACGGCCGGCAGCATCCCCTTCAGCGTCGGCTCCTCGAAGCAGACGGCCGGGCACTGCACGGCCTCCGCGAAGGCCCGCGCCGACGGCCAGAAGTTGGCGCTGAGGTTGCGCATGGGAAAAGCAGTAGACAGTAGACAGTAGACAGTAGACAGTAGGAAGACATTCTCTAGCGAACCGTCTCGGTGTCAGCGCCGGCGGCCGTTAAAGAGCCTACCGGCTACTGACTACTGTCTACTGTCTACTTTCCTTGAACCTCGACGCGGATGACGGCCACGTCGTCGTCTTTGATGCGGCCGGCGGCGCGCTCGCGCCGGAGAAGCCCGGCGAGCGCCTCATTGTCCGACGCGGCGAGCCGGGAATCAAACTCTTCGAGGACGGGCGCGCGCTCCTCGGAGAGCTTAAGGAACCAGGCGGCCGCCGCGTCCGACAGCAGCAGGAACGTGTCGCCCGCACGGGCCGCGCCTTCGGCCGTCACCGCGTGCGCCAGCGCCGCATCGAGCGCCGCCCCGCCCGAAGGCACGAGCGCCGGGCAGGAATTAAACTCCTCCGCACTGCCCAGGGGCAACGCCGCCCGCACCTCGCGGCCGCGCCGATGCACCAGGCACGCGTCGCCGAGTGCAATCGCCCGCCAGCGCAGCCCCGTCCTCTCCCCTTCGATGCACAGCCCCACGAAGGCGGCGAACGACCCGCCCCGCGCCTTCTCCTCCGCGTACCACGGCAACACCCTCCCCGCCCAAACCTCCCGCAAACGCTTCCCTTCCTCCGCCGCCCACGCCCCGAACTCCTCGACCGTCAGCGGCACAGTTTCCCGCTCGACCCAACTCCCCGCCAGAGCCCGCGCCCAACTCCCCGCGTCGAAAGCCTCCGTCGCCCCGTCCGCCACCGCGAACCTCCCTGCCCTGATGTTCACCCCCACCGCGTCCTCACACTCCTCAAAGCTCGCACCCTCCTTTGGCAGGATGAAATGGCTAGCACAGATTTGTGTATATTGGATTGACATTAAAGCGGCTAAGGCGGGGACAATGACGGGCGATGGTTAGAAACAATGATAGTCAGCTAGTGTTTCTTCGACCCTAGGCCCTTTCGGATAGACGCAATAAACTGCTCTCTCCGCTTATCAAACTCCTGCATCCGCTTCAGCGACTCTTCGGCCGAAAGTTGAGCGCGCGGGGGGCGTTCCACTTTCACTTTCTTTGAAACTTTCAACCTCTTTGCCACCTCATCCTCCACATAATAAAGGCCACACCCCGGTATATTAGCCTGCTTAATTGACGTTGAGACCGAATGGGACATGAGTGTGTAGCCGTTGTTTCCAAGAGCTTTCCAGTTTAACAACGTCAGAGGCAGCCATGTCTGGCGAGACACGCTGGAGGATTGTGAATTGGAAATTACGGGGAGCGCGCTGCCGAAGCAAGCTATTTCCTCCGTGACCGCGGGCGGCGTAGTTTAGCCATCTGCCAAGCAGGTTGCTTTCGCCGTAGGCGGAACCGATGTAGCCCTTCCCGTCGGAAGTGTCGAAGATATAGTAAATCCCTCTCCATTCCGAGAGTTTGGATTTCCAACGCATCGGTAGAACGCCAAGTTCCTCCCAAGTCAGCTTAATCTCATCCCATTCCGGCATCGCGGCATCAAGCGCGCTGTCTTCGAGGACGGCGACGACGGGAAACTCGTTGCTATGGGCTCGTCTCCACCATTGCCGTTCTGGCGGCGGCCAACCCACGATGAGCTTGCCTTTCCAGTGAGCGTAGAAATCGGTTAGGGTGAGATCGAACCACAGGACAGATGCCTGCGGGCGCTCGTCAGCGAATCCCCTCATGCCGAGCTCCTTCAGCTCGGCGTACGCCGGCACCTGCCAGAATTCCTCGCGGTTAAGCGGCTTCGCCCCGCCGATTGAATATAGGCCGACGAATAGAGCTTTCCCTGGTTCTCGCCCGATAAATGAAGCGACGTACCCAGTGCCCGTCATAGCCTGCATAGCCCGCTCGACCCTCACCCCCTGAGTCTGTTGGTAAGCATTGAAGACGTCAGGTCTGTCGGCAGCTAGCCAAGGGAGTGCTTTGTTCAGTGCAGGCTCGTTAGGCCGGTGCCGAAACACGAGAACGTTCCGCGGGGCGATGCCTTTGCCAAGTAATAGATCGTTTAGGTTCATTACCGGCCTGCCCTTCGGGTCCTCACTCCAGCGCGGAGGTTCAGTTCGGATTAGGCGTCCATCCAGATGTGCGGGGTCATCCCCGTCAGGCTGGTACCGATCTCGTAGAACTGGACGACGGAGGAGGGGTCGGCGTTGAAGACGAAGCCGCGCGAGCCTTCCGCGGCGGGGACGCCGAGCTGCTGGGCGGCGGCGAGGAAGGGTTCGGGGAGCGGGCTGGAGATGCGGAAGAGGGTGCGGGCGAAGCCGTCGGGCAGCCCGGCTTCCGAGGCCGGGTACTCGACCTTGCGCGCGCGCCGCGACGAGACGTGGCAGTTGAAGAGGAGGGCGCGGCCGTCGTCCGTCCCCAGAGACATGATCTCCTCGCCGAGGGCGGTCGGGTCGCCGTCGCCCGACTCGCCGTCGGTCAGGTGGAGGACGGTCGGCGGGAAGCCGCGCGGGTGCTCGGCGAGCCAGCGCCCGAGCACGTCGCGCACCTGCCGGAGCGCCCGGCACATGGGCGTGCCGCCGTCGGCGTGCGGGTAGACCCAGACGGGGTAGCGCACGGGCATCTCGACGTAGCCGCCCGCGCCGTCGGCCACCCTCCGGTATCCGGCCTCGATGCGCGCCGGGTGGTCGGCCACCTCCGAGACGGGCGCGACCAGGCAGTCGGAGAGCGCGCCCGAGAGCGCCGACGCGACCCCGCGCCCGTAGCCGATGACAGAGACGTGGTAGTAGTCGCGCACCTCCTCGGTCTTGGTGCAGCGGATGACGAGGTCGTGCAGCGCGTGGTTGACGACGCGCGCGACGAAGTCGGCCTTGCGCGTGTGCTCGTCGCCGCCGAACGGGTCGGCCATCGAGCCGGACTGGTCGAGCAGGAAGACGACGCAGGTCGGGTTGGCGCGCGTGATTTGCGACGAGTACACCTTTCGCCCCCGAGAGCCGTGAATCGTAAATCGTAAATCGTGAATCGTGGCCGGGCGACGTTCTGGTCGAGAGTCAAATCGAAAGCGGCCGACGACGACTTCCGATCCGCGATTTACGGCCCTGATTATAGACGAGGCCGGGCCGCGCGCGCCCCTGACGCCGGACGAGTCAGAAGCCCGACCGTCAGGGAGGGCGTTGGAGGTTACGCCATCATCGGGTTACGTCTCACCTCAGACGCCCTCCCTCACGGTCGGGCTTCTGACTCGCTCCCCTGCTGTCTACTGCTTTTTCCCGTGTGCTAGACTTCCCCCTCCGAACGCTTTGCCGAGACGAGGACAGCCGGGGCGACCATCCATGCTCAGACCATCTCTCGCGTGCGCTCTCATCCTGGCGAGTCTGCTCGCCCTGCCGCTCCAGGCGACGCGGAGCGCCAGGCCGCACCCGGCGGACTCGGCGCGCGTGCCCGCGCCCGAGGAGGTGCTCGGCTTCCGGCCCGGCGACGACCGCAAACTCGCCGCCTGGTCCGACATCGTCGAATACTTCCGCCGCCTCGACGCCGCGAGCGACCGCGTGAGGTTCGAGGAGCTGGGCCGTTCGACGCTCGGCGCGCCCTTCGTGCTGGCGACCATCAGCGCGCCGGGGAACCTCGCGCGGCTCGACGAATTCAAGGAGATTCAGCGCCGCCTCGCCGACCCGCGCAAGCTCGGCCGCGCCGCCGACCGCGGGGCCGCCCGCCTCATCGCCCGCGGCAGGACCGTCGTCCTCATCACCTGCGGCATCCACTCGACCGAGGTCGGCTCGACGCTCTCCTCGATGCTCATCGCGCACCGCCTCGCCTCCTCGGACGAGCCGGAGGTGCGGAAGATTCTCGACGAGACGATCGTCCTCGTCGTCCCCAGCCTCAACCCGGACGGCGTGGACATCGTCAAGCGCTGGTACGACCGCACGCTCGGCACGCCCTTCGAGGGCACGTCGCCGCCCGAGCTCTACCACAAGTACGTCGGCCACGATAACAACCGCGACTGGTACGCCTTCACGCAGGTCGAGACGCGGCTGACCGTGGACAAGGTGCACAACGAGTGGCACCCGCAGATCGTCCACGACATACACCAGCAGGGCACGCACGGCTCGCGGCTGTTCCTCCCGCCCTACATGCGCCCCGTCGAGCCGAACGTCCCGCGCCAGCTCGTCGAGGGCTACACCGAGCTCGGCCTCGCCGTGGCGAAGCGGATGCTGGCCGAAGGGTTCAAGGGCATCACCTGGGACTCGACCTACGACGCGTGGACGCCCGCCCGCGCCTATTCGCACTACCACGGCGGCGTCCGGATACTCTCCGAGACGGCCTCGGCCCGCCTCGCCACGCCGATTAACGTCAGGTTCGAGGAGCTGCGCTCGCGCGAGGGCTTCGACCCGCAGAAGCCCTCGGCCAACTTCCCCGAGCCGTGGCGCGGCGGCGAGTGGCGCCTGCGCGACATCACGAATTACATGACGACCGCGGCGTTCGAACTCCTCCGGCACGCGGCCGACAACCGCGAGCGCTGGCTCCGACGCTTTTACGAAGTCGGCAAGGAGGCCGTCCGCCCGCGCCGGCCCGGTGAGCTGAACGCCTTCCTCATCACCGACCCGATTGACGAGAGGGCGCGGGCGCTGATGGACATCCTGCGGCGCGGCGGTGTGGAGATAGGTGAGATCGGCCCGTTCGTGTCGGACGGCCGGGGGTACCGCGGCGGGTATATGGTGCGGATGGCGCAGCCCTACGGGGCTTTCGCCAAAACGCTCTTAGAGGCCCAGCGTTACCCCGACCTGCGCGACGCGGCGGGCCGCCCCGTCCCGCCGTATGACGTGACGGCCCACACGCTCCCGCTGCTCATGAACGTCGGGGTGCTCCCGGTCTACGGCCCCGTCCGGGCCCGCGCCCCCATAGCCAGGGCCAAAGTGGTGGGCGCATGGCCTGCGACGCCGCGCGTACGTCTCGGCCTGTACCAGTCGCACGTCCCCTCGATGGACGAGGGCTGGACGCGCTGGGTCCTGGAGCAGCACGGGGGCAAGTTCACCTCGCTCCGCGACGCGGAGGTGCGCGCCGGCGACCTGCGCGCAAAGTACGATGCCATCATCATCCCCGACCAGTCGCCGCGCGCCATCTTCGAGGGCCACCCGAAGGGGACGATGCCGGAGGAGTTCACGGGCGGAATCGGGAAGGAAGGCGTGAGGGCCTTGCGCGAGTTCGTCGAGCGGGGCGGGACGCTCATCTGCCTCAACGACGCGTCGAACTTCGCCATCGAGCACCTGAACCTGCCGGTGCGCGACGTGACCGACGGGCTGGAGCGTTCGGAGTTCTACGTGCCCGGCTCGATTTTGCGCACCGTGCTCGACACGTCGCACCCCTTGGCGGAGGGCATGGCGCGCGAATCAATCGCGTGGTTCGAGGACTCGCCCGTCTTCGAGATCAAGAGCGACCCGATGGCGCTCGTGCGCGTCAAGGTCGTCGCCCGCTACCCGCAGGCGGGCAGCCCGCTTCTCTCGGGCTGGCTGCTCGGCGAGCAACACCTCCGCGGCCGCGCCGCGCTCGTCGAGGTCGGCCTCGGGCAGGGCCGCGTCTACCTCTTCGGCTTCCGCCCCCAGTACCGCGCCCAGTCGCTCGCCACCTACCCGCTCCTCTTCAACGCCATCAGCTCAAAGTGATTGCGGATTGCGGAGTCGTGATGTGCTCGCGGGTTGAGTGCTCGCAGGGGCGGGTTTCAC
>DASZKF010000203.1:0-5424 GCA_035947355.1 Pyrinomonadaceae bacterium
AAAAGTTTCGAGTTGCGAGTTTCGGGTTTCGAGTTCAGGCAATTAATGCTTTTAACTCGAAATCCGAAACTCGCAACTCGAAACTTTTGTTCAGTTGCCCTTCTTGCCGCCCTTGGCCTTCGAGTCCTCTTCGGTGACGGCGTGGGTCTTGGCGGCCTCGACGATCTCCTCGGCCGTCTCGATGGCGCGTTCGAGCTGGTCGCGCTCCGGCCCTTCGGGGATGCTCGCGCGCAGCGGGGTGAGCTGCGGGATGAAGCGCGCGGCCGCCTCGGAGAGTTTGTAGAGCGACTTGCGCAGCAGCGCGCTCTCGGGGCTGCGCAGGTGCGCGTCGTCAATGTTGACGACGGCCTCGTCGAGGATGCGGGCCAGGTCGTAGAGCAGTTCGGCGCGCGTGCCCTTGACCTCGCCCCAGCGCTCGCGCTCCTTCTCGGCCTCGCGCGCCGCGCCGGACGGGTCGGTCAGCGCGCGCGCACGCCGCTCGGCGGCCTTGATGAAGACGGCCGTGCGCTTGTCGAGCTCCTGGCTGTCGCGGACGAGTTCGATCTCCTCGGGCGTCAGGTGCTCGCGCCTCTGCGCCGCCGACGAGAGGGGCGAGGCGAGGAGGAGCGAGAGGCAGATGAGGAGGAGGGCGGCCGGGGGCTTTGGCTTGTTCATGGCTCTCTCTCGGCGGAAGCGTTCAGCGGCGGTCGGGCTTCTTCCCGTTGTCGGGGGCGACCCCCTTGGCGCGCTCGCCGCCGGGGGCGTTCGCCTTCGGCGCGGGGCGTTCGGGGATGATGGTGTCGTCGAAGAAGGCTTCGAGCGCCTCGGTGCGCGCGTCGCGGACGAAGTCGAGCGTCGCCTGGGCGTGGACGGCGTGCTGCGAGGGCAGGCCGCGCCGCAGGGTTTCGAGGCGCGGGACGTGTGAGCGGAGCGCGATCTCGACGCGCTTGAAGAGGTCGCGAATCTTGTTCGAATTCTTGCCGGTCGCCTTGAGGAAGGCGATGGCGTCTTTAACTATCGCCTCGTAGACGCCGAGTTCGAGCGTCGCGGCCTCGAAGCGGTCGGCGGCGGCGTAGGCGGCCGCGCTCGCGAGGCGCGCCTCGGCCAGCTCGATGCTGAGCTTCGTGCGATCCTTCAGGTCGCGGGCCTCGGCCTTCAGCTTCTCGCGCGTCTCTTCGGGGAGGTAGCGCATCGGCGGCGGCGCGGCGTCCTCCCGCGCGGGGCGCGGCGAAGGGGTGGGCGACTGCCCCGCGGCCTCGGCGCACGCGCAGGCGAGGAGGGCGGCGAAGACCAGAGCCCGCGCCGCCGCCGGGGAGCGGGGCGGGGCGGGCCGTGTGCTGTTGCGCTCGAAGCTCATCGCTGCGACTTCTTCGGCTTCGTGCCCTCGCCGCGCTTGATCTGGTTGCGCAGGGAGGGCAGCCGTAAGTTGACCTTTTCGATTTCGAGTTGGTTCGCGGCGGCGTCGGCCCCCTTGAGGAACGCCTCGTAGGCGGCGAGCGCCTCGGGGTACTCGCCGAGGCGGTCGTGCGCGCTGCCGATCAGGAAGTGGACGACGGCCAGGTCGGGCCGCGCCCGGCCGAGCCATTTGTATTCCACAATGGCCTGCTTGTAAAGCTTGAGTTCGTAAAAGGCGCTGGCGAGGTTGGCGTGGGCCGCGTAATTGTCGGGCGCGTCCTTCAAGATGCGCTGGAGGAGGAGGGCGGCCTCCTCGAAGCGGCGCAGCTGGAGGAGCGCCGCGGCGTAGCCGGTGGCGTAGTCGGCGTTGCGCGGCTCGACGGCGAGGGCGCGCTTGAAGAGGTTGAGCGCGCGCGCCGGGTCGGAGGTGCGGAGCAGGCCGCCGAGGCAGGCCAGGGCCTTGGCGTTCTGCGCGTCGCGTTCGATCAGCTTCTCCAAAGAGGCGCGCGCTTCGGGAGTGTCCTCGCAGCGGGCTTCGAGCGCCGCGGCGAGCCTCCGGCCCTCTTCCGAAGTTTTCACCTCGTCGGGCAGCGCCTCGTAGACGCGCCGCGCCTCGTCCGTCCGCCCGGCACGGCCGTGCGCGCCGGCCAGCGCGAGGGCCAGGCGAGAATCCGACCGTGCGGCCGCCTCCAGCGAGCGCAGGTCGGCCGAGGCGCGCTCGGCGTCGCCGGCGGCGTCGAGCAGCTCGGCGCGGCGCAGGCGGGCCGCGTGGTTGTCGGCTTCGAGCGCGAGGGCGCGGTCGAGACTCTTAATCGCCGCGGCCGAATCGCCGGCGGCGTGCTCAGCCTCGGCGCGCGGCAGCCAGAGCGCGGCGTCGTCGTCACGGACGGCGGTCGCCGTCCGCCAGAACTGCACGGCCTCGCGCGCGTCGCCGGCCCGCGTGCGCAACTCGGCCAGCGCGACGAGCGCCGTCAGACTCTTCGGGTCGAGCGCGAGCGCGCGGCGCAGGTGCGTCTCGGCCTCGCGCTCGCGCCCTCCGGCGCGCGCCAGCAAAAGGCCGAGCGCGGCCGGCGGCAGAGACCACTCTGCGCGCAGCGCCATGGCGCGGCGGAAAGCCGCCTCGGCCTCGGGCGCGCGGTTGAGGGCGGCGAAGGCCGCGCCCCTCTGGTACTCGGCCTCGGGGAACTCGGGCCGGAGCTTCAAAGCCTCCTCGTAGAACTCGAGGGCCAGTTCGTAATTCTTCTTCGCGTGCGCGTCCTGGCCCTGGTTGAAGAGCTTGACGGGGTCGGCCGCGTCCTCGCTCAACTCGTCCTGCGCCGCGGCCGCGGGGCAGCAGAGGAGGAGCGCGAACAGAAGGACGACGACGGCCGGGCGGAAGCGAACGTGCATGTGTGACAGATAACGCACGGGGACTGAAATGTTCGGTACGAAAACGCTCACGGAGGGAGACCGGCGTGAGTTGCAACCCGAATATAACACGCGGTCGCGGGAGCGTCCACGGGTTCGCCGTGTGCAGGGTTGATGCGTCACGCGGGGCTGCGGGTTGCGCGCCCCCGAGCCATGCGATAACATGCGCGCCCGGAAGCTCCAGCAACAAACTCTCAGCGAACAGGCAACCGAGGCGGCCGCCGCCCGCGCTCAAGATAAGGGAGCGCGGCGTCCGGCGCCGAGACGACGGGAAACGTGGGCAGTCTGTCGGTCGAAGAAGAGGTCGCTGGCGGAGAGGCGCGCCAGGGCGCGCCCGACGCGCAGGCGAAAGAGCAGGCGCTGCGCGCGCTGCTGCGCGAGGCCGGCTCGGCGCTCGTCGCCTTCTCCGGCGGCGTCGACAGCACCTACCTCGCGCACGTCGCCACCGAGGAGTTGGGCGCGCGCGCCCTCTGCGTCACCGGACTCTCGCCGAGCCTCGCCGCGAGCCAGCGCGAGGAACTCTCCGCCCTCGCCCGCGCATACAACTTCAACCACGAGACCCTCGAAACCGAGGAGCTGGACGACCCCCGCTACCTGCGCAACGCCCCCGACCGCTGCTACTTCTGCAAGTCAGAGCTTTACGGGAAGCTCGCGCCGCTCGCCGCAGCGCGCGGGCTCGCGTGGGTCTTCGACGGCTCGACCACGGACGACCTCGGCGACTACCGCCCGGGCCGCGCGGCGGCCGGCGAGCGCGGCGTGCGCAGCCCGCTCGTCGAGGCCGGGATGTCGAAGCGCGAGGTGCGCGAGCTGAGCCGGAGGGCGGGCCTGCGGACTTGGGACAAGCCGGCCAGCCCGTGCCTCTCTTCGCGCATCGCCTACGGCACGCCCGTCACCATCGAGCGGCTGCGCACCGTAGACCGCGGCGAGGAGATCATGCGCGCGCTCGGCTTCCGCGAGTTCCGCGTCCGCCACCACGACGAGCTGGTGCGCATCGAGGTCGCGCCCGCCGAGCTCGACCTGGCGCTGCGCCGCGACGTGGCCGACGAACTCGCGCGCCGCTTCCGCGCCCTCGGCTTCCGCTACGTCACGCTCGACCTGCACGGCTACCGCACGGGCGCGATGAACGAAGTGCTGAAGAACAGTAGACAGTAGACAGTAGACAGTAGTCAGTAGGCCCGCATGGCGACAACTGACGCTGACACACGAATGGTTCGCATACGAAGGATTTTTCTACTGACTACTGACTACTGACTACTGTCTACTTTTTCGGAGACGATTATGACTAAGGCGATGATGGACGACCCGCGGCGCTTCAAGGAGGAGAACCCCTTCGAGTCCATGATGGAGCGCTTCGACCGCGCCGCGCAGCTCCTCAACCTCAACCCCGACCTCTACGCCGTGATGCGCGTGCCGAACCGCGAGCTGAAGGTCTACATCCCCGTCCGCATGGACTCGGGCCGCATCGAGGTCTTCGAGGGCTACCGCGTGCAGCACAACTTCGCGCGGGGGCCGGCCAAGGGCGGCATCCGCTACGCGCCCGACGTCTCGATTGACGAGGTGCGGGCCCTCGCCGCGTGGATGACCTGGAAGTGCGCCGTCGTCAACGTCCCGTTCGGCGGCGGCAAGGGAGGCGTCGTCTGCGACCCGACCGTGATGTCTCTGGGCGAGCTGGAGCGGCTCACCCGCCGCTACGCCGCCGAACTCATTGACATCATCGGGCCGGAGAAGGACGTGCCCGCGCCCGACATGAACACCAACGAGCAGACGATGGCCTGGATCATGGACACCTACTCCATGCACGCGCGCCACACCGTCACCGCCGTCGTCACCGGCAAGCCCGTCGAGCTGGGCGGCTCGCGCGGCCGGCGCGAGGCCACGGGGCGCGGCCTCCTCTTCGTCATCAACGAGGCCGCCAAGAAGTTCAACCTCTCGCCCCCGTCCACCCGCGTCGTCGTCCAGGGCTCGGGCAACGTCGGCGGCATCGGCGCGCGCCTGCTCTACGAGGCCGGCTACAAGGTCGTCGCCATCTCCGACATCTTCGGCGGCATCTACAACCCCGACGGCATAGACATCCCGGCCGCCCTCAAACACCTCCAGACGACCCGCTCCTTCGAGGAGTTCCCCGGCGTCGAGCGGGTCTCGAACACGGAGCTGCTCGAACTCGACTGCGAGGTCCTGGCCCCCTGCGCCACCGAAAACCAGATCAAGGCCGAGAACGCCGACCGCATCAAGTGCCGCATCCTGGCCGAGGGCGCCAACGGCCCGACGACGGCCGCCGCCGACAAAATCCTCCATGACAAGGGAATCTTCGTCATCCCCGACATCCTCGCCAACGCCGGGGGCGTCACGGTCTCCTACTTCGAGTGGGTGCAGGACCGGATGGGCTACTTCTGGAAGGAGGAGGTCGTCAACGACCGGCTCCAGGACGTGATGGTCGCCAGCTTCAACGACGTGGCGAAGTACGCCGAGACGCACCAGGTGGATACGCGCACCGCGGCCTACATGCTGGCGATTGACCGCGTGGCCTACGACACGCGGATGCGCGGCATTTACGCGTGACAAATTCGTGTAGACTTTTTCCGGCTAAGTGGTGAAAAAGTCTTGATTTCCAAGAGTAAGTGGAGTATGGTCTGGCGGAACTTG
>DASZKF010000204.1:0-2236 GCA_035947355.1 Pyrinomonadaceae bacterium
CCTCGACGCCCTCAGGGAGGCCGGCTGACGGCCGTCGCGCGTCTGTCGCGCCCCGCGCGCCGGGCGTGCTAACCTTCAATAAGTTTCGAGTTGCGAGTTTCGGGCTTCGGCGGCTCAGGTTCCGGTTAAGTTCTTCAACTCGAAACCCGAAACTCGCAACTCGAAACTTATTGAAGGTTAGCACGCCCGGCGCGCGGGGCGCGACAGACGCGCGACGGCCGTCAGCCGGCCTCCCTGAGGGCGTCGAGGATGCGGCCGGCCGTCTGCCCGTCCCAGAGCGGCGGGACGCGCGGCGGGCCGCCCCCGCGCCGCTCGGCGAGCGCGTCGAGGGCCTCGCTGACGATCCGCTCGGGGTCTGTGCCGACGACGCGGTTCGTGCCCAGCTCGACCGTCACGGGGCGCTCCGTGTTCTCGCGCAGCGTCAGGCACGGGATTCCGAGCGCGGTCGTCTCCTCCTGGATGCCGCCCGAGTCCGTGAGCACGAGCCGCGCGCCGCTGTAGAGCCGGAGGAAGTCGAGGTAGCCGAGCGGCTCGACGAGCCGCAGGCGGCCCCGCCGCTCGACCCCTTCGAGCAGGCCGAACGCGGCGAGGTTCTGGCGCGTGCGCGGGTGCGCGGGGAAGACGACGGGCAGGCGCGCCCCGACCTCTTCGAGCGCGCGCAGGATGCCCCGGAGCGTCGCCTCGTCGTCCACGTTCGAAGGCCGGTGGAGCGTCACGACGGCGTAGTCCCGGCCCTCGACGCCGAGGTCTTCGCGCGCCGTCGAAGCGCGCGCGCGTTCGAGCTGCTGGAAGAGCGAGTCAATCATCACGTTGCCGACCATCCGGATGCGCGGCGCGGGGATGCCCTCGGCGAGGAGGTTCCGGTCGGCGTCCGCGGAGGGCGTGAGCAGGAGGTCGCTCAGCTGGTCGGTGACGAGGCGGTTGATCTCCTCGGGCATCGTGCGGTCGCGGCTGCGGAGGCCCGCCTCGACGTGCGCGACGCGCACCAGGAGCTTGGCGCAGACGAGCGCGCAGGCGAGCGTCGAGTTCACGTCGCCGACGACGACGACCCAGTCCGGTTTTTCTTCGAGCACGACCGGCTCGAAGCGCTCCATGACGGCCGCGGTCTGGCGGGCGTGCGAGCCGGAGCCGACGCCGAGGTGCACGTCGGGACGGGGCATTCCGAGGTCGCGGAAGAAGGCGTCCGACATGCGGTCGTCGTAGTGCTGGCCGGTGTGTACGACGAGCGGCGCGAACTCCGAGGCGCGCCGGCGCATCGCCTCCACGACCGGCGCGACCTTCATGAAGTTCGGCCGCGCCCCCACGACGTTGATGACCTTCAGCATGCGGCGGATAGTCGTCAGTTAATAGTCGTCAGTTATCAGTAATCAGTTGTCAGTTATCGGCGTCACAGGCGGATGAGCTTCGCGCAGCTTGAGCGGCGGAGGTCGCGGCCGAGGGCGTTGCGGGTGTCTACGATCAGCTTCGACAGCTCGCACAGCCGACGGTAGTCCACGCCGCTGTGATCCGTGACGATGACGCAGCAGTCGGCCGACTTCATCTCCTCGTCTGTCAGCGCGACGGACTTGAGGGGTTCTCCGCCGCCGTCGGTGTGAGCTTCTTCGAAGCGCAGTTCGGGGACGTAAGGGTCGTGGTAGCTGACCTCGGCGCCCTTCGCCCGCAGCCGGTCGATGATCGAGAGCGCCGGCGACTCCCGCACGTCCGCGATGTCCTTCTTGTAAGCGACGCCGACGACCAGCACCCGCGAGCCGTTCAGGGATTTCCGCTCGCCGTTGAGGCCGTCCGAGACGAGTTGGACGACGTGCTCCGGCATCCGCGAGTTGACCTCCTCGGCCAGCCCGATGAAGCGGGAGTCAAAGCCGTGCTGGCGCGCTTTCCAGCTCAGGTAGTGCGGGTCGAGGGGGATGCAGTGGCCGCCGATGCCGGGGCCGGGATAAAAAGGCATGAAGCCGAAGGGCTTGGTGGCCGCCGCCCGGATCACCTCCCAGGTGTCGATGCCGAGGTGGTAGCACAATCTCGCCATCTCGTTCGCCATCCCGATGTTGACGGCCCGGAACGTGTTCTCCAGCAGCTTGGCCGCCTCCGCCACCCGCGCCGACGAGACCGCGTGCACGTCATTCACGACGGTCGCGTAGAGGGCCGCGGCCGCCTCGGTCGAGTCGTCCGTGCAGCCGCCGACCACCTTCGGGATGTTGTCGGTGCGGAACTGCGGGTTGCCGGGGTCCACGCGCTCCGG
>DASZKF010000205.1:0-2877 GCA_035947355.1 Pyrinomonadaceae bacterium
CCGCCTCTTCTTCCCATGCGTAAACTTCTCCCGCGCGTGCTCGTGCCCGTGGCGGCGGTGGCGCTCCTCCTGATTTTTTTGGAGGTCGCCATCCGCGGCTACGGCGCGGCGCGGTCGCTGCTGACGGGCGGTGGAGCGCCCGCGCGACCGGCCGTGCCGCTGCACGTCGCGACGCGCGAGCCGTTCCTTTATGGCCTCAATCCCGAGCACCCCGGCATCAGCCCGCAGGGGACGCGCGACGACGCGGTTGAGGTGCCGAAGCCGCCGGGCACGTTCCGCGTCCTCGTCCTCGGCGACTCGCTCGCCTACGGCGCGTCGGTCGCGCCCGAGAAGACCTTCCCGAACCAGTTGGAGGCGCTGCTCAGGGAGCGCGCCGGGCCGGCCTCCGAGGTGGTCAACGCCGCCGTCTCCGGCTACGGCCCCTACAATGAGTTGCACTACTACCTTTCGCGCGGCCGGCGGTTCGGGGCCGACGTGGTCGTCGTCGCCTTCTGCATGAACGACGTGGTCAACCCGCGCCTCCACTGGGGCGACGCGCCCGGCGTGGAGATTCCCGACGAGGCCATCCCCAACCTCGAATACGACCGGCGGCACGTCCTCCCCACGCTCAGCGAGACGAACCGCGCGCGGGGCGACGCAGGGCCGCCGCTCCTGAAGCACTCCAGGCTCTACGGCGCGCTGGAGCCGGCCCTCAAGCGCCTCTTCGCCAAGCCCAGGGACTTCGGCGAGGGGCAGCGCGTTCCGACCTACATCACGGGTGAGGACTCGATCAGCATCGAGGTGCTGCTCGACGAGTCCTCGCCCGAATGGCTCTGGCTCACCTCGCTCTACCTGCGCCTGCGCGACGCCGTGCGCGAAGACGGGGCGCGGCTCGTCGTCGCCCTCTTCCCCCTCGCCTACCAACTCGACGAGGGCTACCCGTTCCTGCCCCAGCAGCGGCTCGCCGCCTTCTGCGAGCGGAACTCGATCATCAGCCTCGACCTCCTCCCCGCCTTCGGGCGCCGCGCGAAAGGAGACATCTTCATGCTCAACAACTCCGGCTACCACGACGTCTGGCACCTCACCGAGGAGGGCCACCGCGCCAGCGCCGAGGAGCTGCTGCGCCTTCTGGGCGAGAGGGGACTTTTGCCGGCCGGCGCCGGCTTACGGGAGGGGCGATGAGGAGCGAGAAGGAGAAGATGTTGACCGGCGAGCTGTACGACCCGCTCGACCCGCGCCTGTGCGCGGAGCGGCGCCGCGCGCGCCTGCTGCTCAAGGCCTTCAACGACACGCGGGACGACGAGCCGGAGGAGCGCGCCCGGCTGCTCGGCGAGCTGTTCGGCGCGGCCGGCGCGGGGCTGCTCATCGAGCCTCCGTTCTACTGCGACTACGGCACGAACATCACGCTCGGCGAGAGGGTCTTCTTCAACTTCAACTGCGTCGTCCTCGACTGCGCCGCGGTGCGCGTCGGGTCGGGCACGATGTTCGGGCCGGCGGTGCAGATTTACGCGGCGACGCACCCGTTGAGCGCCTCCGAGCGCCGCAAGGGCCTGGAGGCGGCCCGCCCGGTCGAGATCGGCTCGGACGTGTGGGTCGGCGGCGGCGCGCTCGTCATGCCGGGCGTGCGCGTCGGCGACGGCGCGGTCATCGGCGCGGGCAGCGTCGTCACCAAAGACATCCCCCCCGGCGTCCTCGCCGCCGGCAACCCCTGCCGCGTCATCCGCGAGATTAAAGACTAGAATTCGAAACTGCCCTGTCCGCTCGGCTCGCCGCCCCGTCCGGCGTCCGCGCCTTCCGAGGTCGGGGCGCGCTCGCCGCGGCGCAGCGCGTTGACGAGGAGGTGCGCGCGGCGGGTTGGTTCGGGCTGGCGGTAGCCGCCGTCGCAGCGCAGGGTGAGCTCGACGGCGTCCTCGACGTTGATGAGGTGGCCGGGCGAGACGTAGATGGGCTGCACGCGCGTCTTGGTGCGCAGCGCCGCGCCGACCGTCTCGCCCTTGTCCACGAGCGGCGTCCACGACCCGCGCTCCGCGCCCGGCTCCTCGTAGCGGCCGACGAGCACGGACTTGGCGCAGCCGAGCGTCGGGCGGTCAATGAGCAGCCCGACGTGCGAGGCGATGCCGACGCGGCGCGGGTGCGCGAGGCCCTGCCCGTCGAACATGACGGCGTCCGGCTCGGTCTTCAGCTTCGCCCAGGCTTCCAGCACGGACGGCGACTCGCGGAACGAGAGCAGCCCCGGCACGTACGGGAACCGCGTCTCGCCGACGACGCCGACCTCCTCGACCACTTCGAGCGAAGGCAGCCGGAGCACGACGACCGCCGCGTAGATCGTCGGGTCGAACTTGTTGAAGCTGATGTCCGCGCCCGCCACCGTCTCGACCTTCTTCCGCAGCGGCTCGATGCGGACGCGCTCGCGCAAGCGTTTCTGCAACTCGATTGCCTCGCGCGGCGCGAGCGACCACTCGTGCAATTGTTCGTAACGCGCCATCGTTAACCTCTGACCTCCGCCGGGAATTCAATCGTCTCGCTCGAAGTTAAACCCTCGTCCTTCTGGATGACCGTGTGGGCGCGCCAGCGCGCGTCGTCGCGCTCGGGGAAGTCGAGGCGGTAGTGGCCGCCGCGCGACTCCTCGCGCCAGAGGGCGGAGCGGGCGACGAGCGCGGCGACGGTCAGGAAGTTGCGCGGGGCGGGGCGCAAAGGCGCGGCGGCGATCTGTTCGAACTCGCGCAGCGCGCGCTCAAGCGCCCGGCGCGAGCGAAGGATGCCGACGCGCTCCCACATCAGGCGGCGGACACGCTTGCGGACGGCGGCCGTCGCCGCGCTCGCGCGGCTCAACTCCTCGGCCGAAGGCCCGCCCGCGCCTTCTTCGCCCGGGGGGCGGGCGCGGGCCGGCGCGGGCCG
>DASZKF010000206.1:0-26109 GCA_035947355.1 Pyrinomonadaceae bacterium
AAAAAGAAAGGTTGTTTTAAAAGTAGACAGTAGACAGTAGTCAGTAGACAGTAGGCTCTTTAGAGGGCGCTGACGCTTTCAGTCTAACGATTCACTAGCGAAGATCTTTCTACTGACTACTGTCTACTGGTTCTTTGCCGAAGACTTCGCGGTGCAGCGCGGCGTAATCTTCCCACGTGTCCATGTCGCGCGCAACGAAGGGCGAGCCGGCGGGGACGCGGAGGACTTCGGCGCGGTGCGCGTCGAAGAGGGCGCGCAGGCCGCTTTGCGCGACGAGGCCGAGAAGCTCTCCGCGGAAGCAGAGGTCTATCAGCACGGGGTGGCCGCCGCGCCCTTCCCACTCCGGAATGATTAAG
The DNA here is from genome assembly GCA_035947355.1 of Pyrinomonadaceae bacterium. GTDB lineage: Bacteria > Acidobacteriota > Blastocatellia > Pyrinomonadales > Pyrinomonadaceae > QHXN01. The sequence continues at coordinate 357 of DASZKF010000206.1, forward strand.
CGCGCCCCCGTCCGCCGCCGCGCCTCGATTAAGGTCTCGACCGCCGAAGGAGGCACGGCCGGCTGGTCTACGAGCGCCACGATCACGGCCTCGGCCCCCCCGGAGACCGCCTCGACGCCCCGCGCCACCGAGACGCCCATCTCGCTCCCGGCCTCCTCGTTCAACGCGAACCTGACGCCCGGCGTCCCCGCCAGCGCCGCGCGCACCTCGCCCGCGCGGTGCCCGACGACCACGACCACCTCCCCGACGCCCGCCCCGCGCAAACTCTCCACGCACGCCCCGGCGACCGTCCCCGCCCCGAAAGGCAGCAGCGGCTTGAACGCGCCCATCCGCCGCGAGCGCCCCGCGGCCAGAAGAATCGCGGCAACGGACGATTGCGGATTGCGGATTGCGGATTGCGGATTCGACTCGCGCGAAGGCTGTTGGTCACGCGCAGGCGGGCGGCCCGCGTCGTCTCCGTCACCCCGCACTCCGCACTCCGCAACCCGCAATCTGAAATCCTCTCAGCCGAGGGATTGTCTCAACTCTTCGAGGGCGCGCAGCACGAAGGGGCGCGCCATCTGCTTGCGGTAGTTCATGAGGTGGTCGGTGTTGTCGAGCGGCCGCGCGCGGAGGTAGCAGGCCTCGGCCGCGGCGCGCATCCGCTCTCCGTCGAGCGGGCCGCCGACGAGCGCGCGGCCGGCCGCCTCCACTTCGAGCGGGGCCGGCGCGATGCCGCCGAGCACGACCCGCGCCTGCCGGATCGTCCCGTCGTCGTCGGCCTCGACCGACGCGGCCACGCCGAGCACGGGGAAGTCGAACGCGCCGCGCCGCCGCAGCTTCTTGTAGACGGCGCGGTGGCCGTTCACGGGCGGCAGGTGGATTTCCGCCAGAAGCTCTTCGGGCCGCTTGCGCAGGTAGTCAATGCCGTCGTCCCTGTAGAGGCCGGCGGCCTCGACCAGCCGGTCGCCCACGGTCGAGACGAAGCGCAGCCGCGCGCCCATCGCCACCATCAGCGGGACGAGGTCGGAGGACTGCACGGCCCAGCACTTCTCGCTCCCCGGCGCGACCCAGCAGACGTCGCCGTCCTTCTTCAGGCAGAAGTTGATACCTTTACGCCACTCGTAATTCTGGTCGTAGTAGTTGCAGCGCGTGTCGAGCAGAAGATTCCCGCCGACCGTCCCCATGTTCCTCAGCGTCGGCGTCGAGATGAGCCGCGCCGCGCGCGCCACCGCCGGGTAGTCGCGGTTGACGACGGGGTGCTCGACCAGCTCCGTCAGACTCACGCCCGCGCCGACCCGCAAACCCTCCCGGCCGTCGCCCTCGACGCGCCGCAGCTCCGGGATGCGCGCCACCGAGATGACCGTCTTCGGCGTCTGCTGCCGCCGCTTCATGTTCGGGTACAGGTCGGTCCCGCCGGCCACGAACTGCCCCGCCGGCCCCGCCTCGCCCATCAACCTCACCGCCTCGCCGACCGCCCGCGGCACGAGGTAGGTGAATTTCGGAAGTCTCATCATGTCGATCAGATCACCCTCTTACGGTCTTTATTAATCCGCGGCCACCCGACGTATCAGGCGCGCTTCTTCTCATCTATTTTCAATTCAGGATGACGGGCCAGAAAACCGCCGCGCCTGAATTTGTAACGGCCGGGCTTGAGCATGTCGTCGTCCGTCCAGCCGCGCTTCAAGCCCTCCTCGTAGTCCTTCTGCGTGACCTCAAGGATGAGCACCTCTTCTTCCTTTTTAGGTTTCTTACCCTTCGCCTTCTTCATATAACTTTCGCTCCGTTGGTGTCGGCGGGCGAGCCGAAATGATGCGGATCACGTCACCGTAACGCTGCGCGAAAACGACGAACAGCAGTTGTCGTGTTGAGTAGCCGATGATGACGAAGCGGCCTTCGTCGCTTGAATGCTCTGGGTCGCTGGCTTCGACGGCGTTCGGATCGTAGAAGACCTCCGTCGCCTCGCCGAACGTGATGCCGTGCTTCTTCACGTTGGCGAGGGCTTTCTGATCGTCCCACTCGAACCTCACGCCAAAACAATCCTCGCTTCGGCTACGAATGCACCGCCACGCGCGGCATCTCTTTGCCGTCGCCGCCCTCGGCGGGCGTTAAGACCTTGAGCGGTTCGGGCCAGGAGACTTCGGGGACGCGGGCCGGGCCGAAGCGGGGTTCTTTGCCCTGCCGCTTGGCGCGGAGCGCGGCGAGGACTTTTTCGGGCGTGATGGGGACTTCATCAATTCTCACGCCGACGGCGTCGTAGACGGCGTTGGCGACGGCCGGCATGACGGGGAGGAGCGGCCCCTGGCCGACCTCCTTCGCGCCGTAGGGGCCGTTGGGGTCGGGGTCTTCGATGAGGTACGTAACCACGTCGCACATCTCCAGGGTCGTCGGGCTCTTGTATTCGAGCAGGGAGGGGAACTTGTGTACGACGTTGCGGTTCGGGCGGTAGGTCATCTCCTCCATGAGCGCCTCGCCGAGGCCCATGTAGACGCTGCCCTCGACCTGGCCCATGACGAGCAGGGGGTTGATGGAGCGGCCGATGTCGTGCGCCACCCAAATCTTCTCGACGCGGACGAAGCCCGTCTCGACGTCAACGTCAACCTCGGCGACGGCCGCCGAGTAGCTGTAGGCCGGCGAGGGGCCGACGCCCGCGCCCTTGTAGCGGCCCGGCGCGCGCGGCGGGACGTAGGAGCCGACCGTGCCGATGGTGCCGTACTTCTGCTCGGCGAGCACGACGGCCTCTGCGAACGTCAGGCCGGTCTCCGGGTTCTCCACGTCGAAGACGCGGCGGTCGGCGAAGGAAAGATTCTCGACCGGCACGCCGAGCTTTTCCGAGACGGCGATGGTCAGAAGCTCGCGCGCGCGCTCGGCGGCCTGGATGGCGGCGTTGCCGGTCATCAGCGTGACGCGGCTCGAATAGCTCCCGAGGTCAACGGGCGTCAAATCCGTGTCGGCCGTGACGACGCGGATGTCGAAGGGGTCTATGCCGAGGATTTCGGCGACGATGTAGGCGAGGACGGAGTCCGACCCCTGGCCGATGTCGGTCGAGCCGCACTGGACGCAGACGCCGCCCTGGCGGTCGAGCCGGAGCTGCACGCCCGAGTGCGGCATGCTGTTCCAGTAGATCGGAAGCCCCGCGCCGCAGATGTACGAGCTGCACGCCAGCCCGACGCCCCGCCCCTCCGGCAGTCGCCGGAACTTCCCCTTCCAGCCGGAACCCTCGACGACCTTCTCGATGCACTTGCCCAGACCCATCGAGCCGACGCGCAGGTAGTTAGCCGTCACCGTGTAGGGTTTCACCAAGTGCTTGAGTCGCATCTCGGCCGGGTCGAGGTTCAGCTCCTCGGCGACACGGTCGAGCTGAATCTCCAGCCCGAACCGGGGCTGCGGCGTGCCGTGGCCCCGCTTCGGGCCGCAGGGCGGCTTGTTGGTGAAGGCGCGCAGGCCGCGGAAGCGGTAGCGAGGGACTTCGTAGGTGACGGTCTGGAGCGCGCCCGTGTAGAAGGTCGAGGCCACGCCGTAGGAGCCGTAGGCGCCGCCGTCGAGGAACGACTGGAAGTCGAGCGCCGTGATCGAGCCGTCGCGCTTCACGCCGATGCGGCTCTTCATCAGGACGGGGTGGCGGCCGCGGTGGCAGTAGAAGACCTCCTCGCGCGTGAGCGTCACCTTGACGGGCCGCTTCGTGAGCATCGAGAGCTTCGAGACGACGATCTCGTGGTTGAAGGGGTCGCTCTTGCCGCCGAAGCCGCCGCCGTTCGGCGTGGCGATGACGCGGATGTGCGCGGCCGCGAGGCCCAGGGTCTTGGCGAGCGCGCGGTGGACGTAGTGCGGCGTCTGCGTCGAAGTCCAGAGGGTCAGCTTGTCGTCGGCGTCGAAGTGGGCGACGGCCGCGTGCTGCTCCATCGGGAGGTGCGTGTTGCCCTCGTAGAAGAAGACGTCCTCGCGGACGAGGTCGGCCTCGCGGAAGCCCGCGTCGAGGTCGCCGAACTCGAGGTGGACGGACTTGTGGACGTTGCCGTGGTCGCCGTAATCGTGGATGCGCGGCTCGTCCGTCCCGACCGCCTCCTCGATGCTCGTGATTGCGGCCAGGGGCTCGTACTCGACCTCGATGAGGTTCATCGCCTCGAAGGCCGTGTCCTCGTCCGCGGCGGCGACGGCGGCCACGGGGTCGCCGACGAAGCGCACCTTGCCGACGCACAGGGGGTGCTCGTCCTGGCTGACGGGCAGGATGCCGTAAGGGACGGGCAAGTCCTCGCCCGTGATGACGGCGTGGACGCCGGGCAGCGCCCGCGCCTTCGCCGTGTCTATTGACTTGATGAGCGCGTGCGGGACGTGCGCGCGCAGGATTTTGCAGTAGAGCATCCGCGGCAGCACGATGTCGTCGGCGAACTTCGTCGCGCCCACGCACTTCGACCGCGCGTCCACCTTTCGGAAAGGCTTCCCGACGACCTTCAAGCCCTCCGCCGCCTGCGCGCCCGCCCCGTTGACCTTCGCGCCGCCGCCGTTTCGTCCGTTCTCATTCATAGGATAAGTTTCGAGTTTCGAGTTTCGAGTTTCGAGTTTGTTTCGCGTGAGTTGGGTGGCTCAACCGTCGCCGCCCGAACTCGAAACTCGAAACCCGCAACCCGAAACTCTATTCGTAACCGTAGACGCTCTCGCGCGGGAGTTCCGCCTCCTCGCCGCGCAGCTTCGCCGCAGCCAGCTCGACGGCCTCGTAGATTTTGACGTAGCCGGTGCAGCGGCAGAGGTTGCCCGAGAGGGCCTCCTTGATCTCTTCGCGCGAGGGGTTCGCGTTCTGCGCGAGCAGCTCTTTGGCGACGAGGAGGAAGCCGGGCGTGCAGTAGCCGCACTGGGCCGCGCCCGTGTCGGCGAAGGTCTCCTGCAAGGGGTGGAGGCCAGATTCGGTCGCCATGCCCTCGACCGTCTCGACGCGGCGGCCCTCGGCGTCCAGGCCGAGCACGAGGCAGGAGAGGGCGGAGCGCCCGTCCAGGAGCACGGCGCAGGTGCCGCACTCGCCCAGCTCGCAGCCGTGCTTGGTGCCCGTCAGGCCCAGGTCTTCGCGCAGGACTTCGAGCAGAGTCTTGTGCGGCGCGAACGCGACCTCGACCGCCTCGCCGTTGAGCGTGAATTCGACGTGTGCTTTCTGTCTCGCCTTGTGGGTCATCCGATTAAACTCGAAGCCGCGCCGCGCCGGCCGGGACGCCGCAGCGGCCGCGCGCCCGCGCTTCGGACGCTTCCGAAATTTCGCGCACCGGGAGTCGTTGTAACTTGCCGCCCCGAAGGGCCTTGACGGGCGTGTGTGCGGCAACGAGGAATGATAGCAGTTTTACAGTCTGGAATTAAATGATGAATGCGGAATGATGAATGATGAATGAAAGACAGCTTGAGTGATGAGATTCAACGTGTGTCACATTCATCACTGCCGCATTCCGCATTCATCATTTCCTTCTTCCGGGCGCGGGGTTGATGACCTTGAGGAGGCGGGCGGCGCGTTCGGGGTCGAGGCCCTTGAGGGCGTTGTACTCGTCGAGCGCGCCCTTGCGGTTGCCGGTGGCGAAGTATGCGACGCCGAGGTTGTAGCGCGACTGCGCGAAGTTGGGGCGGACGCGGATGGCCTGCCGGAAGGCCGCGACCGCCTGCTCGTCCTGCTCCAGCTTGAGGTAGGCGTTGCCCATCAGGTAGAGGTCGTCGGGGTCGAGCGTGCGGCCGACCTGGTTGTAGGCCGCGAGCGCCTGGCGGAAGCCGGCGGCGGCCTCGGCCCGCCGGCCCAGCTTGTCGAGCGCCGTCGCGATGTTGTAGTGCGCCCAGCCCTCGTCGGCCGGCTCGCGGCGGAGCTGGAGGGCGCGCTGCGCGGCCGTCAGGGCCTCCTGGTGCTGGTTCAACTGGTTGAGGATGTAGGCCAGGAGGTTCTGCGTCTCGGGGTAGTTGGGGCGCAGCGAGGAGGCGCGGCGCGCCTCGCTGAGCGCCTCCTGCGGGCGGTCTTCGCGGACGTGTATGAAGCCGAGGACGTGGTGCGGCCAGTAGTTCTCGGGGTCGAGCCGCAGCGCCTCGCGCGCCGAGGCGGCGGCCTCGCGCATCTGCCCGACCGTGGCGTAGGCCGCGGCCAGCATCGTGTGGACGTTGGCGTTCTGCGGCGCGAGCCGCGCGGCCTGCTGGGCGGCGGAGAGCAGCGCCGGGTACTGCCCCTGCGAGTAGTAGACGACGCAGAGGCCGAGGAGCGGCTCGGCCGCGTCGGGCTTCAGGCGCATCGCCTGCTCGAGCGCGGCCTGCGCGTCGCGGAAGCGGTTGAGCGGGTGGCGGGCCTGCGCGGTGGCGAGCCCGATGAGCCCCTCGGGCGACTGCGGCTGGAGGCGGAGCGCGGCCGTGAAAGACCCGACGGCCTCCTCGACCCGGTTCTGGTTGAGCAGCGCGTAGCCCAGCCCGTAGTGCGCGAAGAACTGGTTCGGGTCTAAGGAGAGCGCCTGGCGCAGAGCCCTCTCGCCCTCCTCGCTGCGCTCCAGCGCGACGTAGGCGTTGCCGAGCAGCATCAACGACGGCGCGTGCTGCGGGCTGAGCCTGACGGCCTGTTCGAGCGCGGCGACGGCCTCCTTGTTCTCGTTCTGCCGGAGGTGGAGGAAGCCGAGGCTGAAGTAGAGGTCGGGCGCGTTCTGCGGGTCGGGGCGGGCGCGGCCGAGCGCCGAGAGCGCCTCGCGGGGCCGATCCTGCTGCATGTAAGCCTTGCCGGCGTAGTAGTACTGCTCGGGCGCCAGCTCGCCGAGCTGCTGCGCGAGGTCGAAGACGTCGGCGGCCTCCTTGAAGCGCTGCGTCCCGTAAAAGATGAGGCCGGAGTAGACGTAGGCGTCCTTGAGCCGCGCGTTCGGCTTCAGCTCGATGACCTTCGAGAAGGCCCCGAGCGCGTCCGGCCACTGCTTCATGTTCATGTAGGCGAGGCCGAGGTTGTAGTGCGACTCGACGTGGCGCGGGTCGGCCGCCACGGCCCGGCGGTAGTTCTCGGCGGCCCGCCGCCACTGCTGCCGCTGAAGCTCCTGCGCGCCCCTCTGGGCGTACCGCTCGGCCTCCTGCGTCTTCTGCGCGGGCGCGGCCGAAGGGGTGAACGCGACGAACAGGACGGCGAGGAGGAGTAAAGTCGGCGTGCGCTTGGAATGAGCCATCATGGATTCGAAAAGGTGCCGGGTGCTAGGTTCCGGGCTAGGGAAAACAACTTGTCTTCCCAACACCCGGAACCGAGCACCCGGCACCCGCTCAGTACGCCTGGACGAGGCTGATGAGCAGCTCGGCCTCGGCCTTGTTGGTGGTCAGCGGGGCGAAGTTGAAGTTGTCGCGGCCGTTGATGCGCTGGACGGGCTTGACGTGGAACGCGCCGAGGTTGGCGCCGACGAGGCGGTTCATCCGCACCTCTTTGATGTTCGAGTCCTCGGCCTCGAAGGTGTCGCGCCCGTCGTTGGCGACGAAGCTGACGCCCGCCTTCGAGACGAAGAAAGAGCCCTCGCAGTACTGGCCGAAGCCGCCGTCGTGGTCGTGCGCGACGCGGAAGCTGGCCGAGCCGCCGCGCTCGATGGCCGCGCGCATCGCCTTGTCGGCCAGCGCGAAGTCGCCCGCCACCAGCGCCCAGGAGCCGAGGAGCTGGAAGCCTATCGGCCGCGACGCGTCCATCTCGATGGCCTGCCGCAGGTAGTTGCCCGCGTTGTTGTAGTCCTGCGCGAGGAAGGAGGACTGCGCCTGGTCTATGAGCGCGTCGTAGCTCGGCCCGCCCGCGCCGGCGTCGTCTTCGTAGTCCCCCTCATCGTCGTCTCCGTCGGCGCCGACCGGGCCGGTGTAGCCGGGCGCGCCGCTGCCGCCGGCGACGACAGACTTCTCGGTGATGGCGCCGACGAGCGAGCGCGTCCCGCCCGCGGCCGTGATCTCGCGCGCGACCTCGGGCGTGACCTGGAAGGTGACGCCGCGGGCCTCGACGAACTGCTCGACGCGGGCCGAGGGGATGCCGCCCTGGAGCATCGTCACCACCTCGTTCTTCGAGAGCGGCGGCCCGGCCGGGACGTTCGTGTTAGCCGGCGTCGCCGGACGCGCCGGCGTCGTCGTGTTGGCGGCGACGGCGGGCCGGGCCGCACGCGGCGGGCGGTAGTTGGCGCGCGCGGCCTCGACGATCTCGGGGCGCGCGCCCGCGCCGCGAATCTCGGCCTCGTCCGACGGCGTCATCTCGAAGTCAACGCCGCGCGTCTCGATCTCGCGGACGAACTCGCGCGTCGTCAGCCCGTTGATCTTGACGGCGTTAATCAGCCCCTTCTTGCTGATCGGCTTCTTGGCCTGCGCCAGCGCGCCCGCCGGGAAGACGAGCGCCGCGCACAGCGAGGCGAGCGCGACGGCCAACGAGACGGCCCCGGCCCGCCGGTGTGCAGAGCTTGTTAACATGATCGCCTCCGTGCCGCGTCGCCGCGTGCGCGCGGCCAACAATCCTCACAAAGCGGTGATAGGTGATAGGTGATGGGTGATAGGTAAAGACGACCTGCTTTTACCCACCACCCGTCACCTATCACCCATCACCATCGTTAGCTACTGGTCGAGCGCGTCGAGCGCGCGGCGGCGGCGCGCGGCCGCGTCGTCGGCGGCGGGCGGCTTCGGCCTCTGCGTCGGGGCGGGCCGGGGCGCGGCGGGCCGCGGGGCGCTGCCGCTCTGGCGCGGCGGGTTGGCCGCCGTCGCCGGGGGCGTCGTCTCGACCGGTTTCAACTCGGCCGGCTTCTCGGCCTGCGCGGGCGGGTAGGCCGGGGCCGCTTGGGAAGGCGCGGGCGCGGCCGGCGTGTCCAGCGCCCCGCCGGCCGTGGCGGGCGCGGACGGCTGCGCCTGCGGGGCGGGGGCCGGCTCCTGCGCCGCGGGCTTGGCCGGCTCGTCCGTCAAAGCCCTGGCGGGCGGCGCGTCCGGGGCCTTCTTCGCGCCGGAGAAAAGGACGTAGGCCCCGCCGCCGACCAGCACGGCGACCAGCACGACGGCAGCCGCGGCCGCCCCCGCGTAATGCAACCACGTCAGGCGGCTGAAGAAAGACGGCTGCGCGGGCGCGGGCGTCGGCGAGAAGGCTTGCGGCGTCTGCGCCGCGGCCGCGCCGGCCAGCGGCGAGACTCCGATGCGCGTCTCCTTCATCTGTTCGCCGGGGCGCGCCGCGGGCGCGGCCGCCGGGGCGAAAGAGCCGGGCGCGCCGAGCCGCGTCTCCTTCGGCACGGGCTCTGCCGCGGGCGGCGCGGGCCGTGGCGGCGCGGGCGCGTCAATCAGGGTCTGCGCCATCGGGTCTACCTCGGCGCCTGCGCCCTGTTCGTTCAGAAGCGTCGGGGCCGAGTGGAGGCCGGGCTGCGAAGGCGTCGCCGGGACGGGCGGCTGCGGCGGCAGGCCGGGCTGCGAGGGGATGGTCGCGTAGCCGAGCGGTGGGTTGCTCGGCGTGGACGCGCCGGGGTTGCTGAGCGAGGGGTGGCTGATCGGCCGCGTCGCGTAGGGCGAGGCGTCGCCGTGCGTGACCGGGTCGAGCCGTCCCGTGGCGGCGAAGCCGGCGCTGAGGAGGAAGGCGCGGAACTCGCCCGCCGACTGGAAGCGGCGGGCCGGGTCTTTGGTGATGGCGCGGCCGATGGCCTGCTCGACCACTTCGGGGATGGCCGGGTTGATGGCGCGCGGCGCGACCGGCATCTGCTCGATTTGCGCCTTCATCAGCTCGAACTCGTTCGTGATGTCGAAGGGGATGCGGCCCGTCAGCATCTCGTAGAGGAGCATCCCGAGCGAGTAGATGTCGGAGCGCGCGTCCGTTTCGAGGCCCTTGACCTGCTCGGGCGACATGTACTCGATGGTGCCGATGACGTTGCCCTGCCGGGTCATGCGGGCGGTGCCGAGGATGCGGGCGATGCCGAAGTCGAGCACCTTGAGGTTGCCGCGCTCGGTGAGCATCATGTTCGCCGGCTTGATGTCGCGGTGGATGATGCCGTACTCGTGCGCGTGCTGGATGCCGTCGAGCACCTGGCAGAAGAGGGGCACGGCCTGCTCGACCGGGAGCGCGCCGCGCTGCTGGATGACCTGGTCGAGCGTGGCCCCGCGGACGAACTCCAGCACCATGAAAAAGTTCTCGCCCTGCCGCATGAAGCTGTAGAGCGTGGCGATGTTCGGGTGGTTGAGCTTGGCGAGCGTGACGGCCTCGGAGCGGAACCGCTCGACGACCTGCGGCTGGCTGGCGAGCTCCGCCCGGAGGACTTTGATCGCCACCTCGCGCTCGATCATCATGTCGATGCCGCGGTAGACGGCGCCCATCCCGCCCTCGCCGAGCTTCTGCTCGATCTTATAATTGCCGACGATTTGTCCGATCATCTGACACCCTCCACCTCGCGCGTCGTGCGCAAATTCTCTGACTCGGGCCCCCGGCCGGCGCTGCGGACTCCGGCCAGGCCCACCGTGATGTTGTCGTGCCCGCCGCGCTCCTTGGCGAGGGCGATGAGGCGCTCGCACGCCGCGTGCACGTCCTCGGCCTCGGCCACCGCCCGCCCGATCTCCTCGTCGCGGACGAGGTCGTGCAGGCCGTCGGAGCTGAGCAGGAAGAAGTCGCCGGGGCGGACTTCGAGCGGCCGGACGGCCGAGACCTCGACCTCGGGCGTGGTGCCGAGGGCGCGCAGGATGACGTTCTTGTCCTCGTGCGTGCGCGCCTCCTCCTTCGTGATGAGGCCGTGGCGCACCAACTCCATGACGTGCGAGTGATCCTCGGAGAGCTGGTAGGCGCCGCCGTCGCGCACGAGGTAGAGGCGGCTGTCGCCGACGTGCGCGGCGAAGGCCGACCGGCCGCGCAGCGCCAGCGCCGTGCAGGTCGTCCCCATCCCGCGCTTCTGCTCGTCGGCCTGCGACTCGGCGAAGATGCGCCGGTTCGCCTCCTCGACCGCGGCGGCGAGCGCGGCCGGCGCGTCGTCGCCCGCGGCCTCGTAGTAGAGGCGGCTGACCAGCTCGACGGCCATCTGGCTGGCGACCTCGCCGGCCGAGTGCCCGCCCATGCCGTCGGCGACGATCATCAGCGCGCCTTTGGCTTCGAGTAGTCTGGGGTCGCTCGGGCGGACGAAGCGACCGGCGTCCTCGTTGGCCTCGCGGACGCAGCCCTTGTCGGTGCGCACGCTGGCGACCACCTCCGGGTGAGGCGCGTCGCCCAGCGCCTCGACCGTCCTTGTTCGTTTCACCATGCCGATCCCTTCCGGTATGAAGACGATATTAAGTTTCGAGCCTCGGGTTCCGCGTTCGCGTTTCCGCCTTCGGGGCTCAGGTCAGGAGGCGCCGGGACTCGGGGCGGCGGGCGGGAGGCCCGCCTTACTTACGCGGGAAGACGCCCGCGCGCTAATCAAACGCGCCCCGGCTCACTTCCTCATCGTGAAGATGTAAGACTTCTTCTCGGTGACGGTGAAGTCCACGGGCTCGTCCCTGTAGCCGTCGCGCCTGAGCGTCAGGCGGACGTGCTCGCCGACGCGGGCCTTGAGCGGGTAGGGCGTCGTCCCGAGCCGCTGGCCGTCGCGGAAGACCTCGGCGCGGCCGTCGAAGACCTGTATCTCGATGGTGCGCTCGGCGGCGTCGGCGCGGCCCGCGAGCCGCGAGGCGTTGACCGGCGCGGGCGCGGCCGCGTTCGCCGCCCCCGCGCCCGGGCCGTCGCCCGAAGAGGCTAACACGTACAGCAGGACGACCCCCGTGACGGCGAGTACGACGACGGCCGCCAGCCCGCCCGCGACGAGCGCGAAGGGCCTGGCCGCGGAAGGCTTCGGCTGGTGGCCGGGCGTCTCGCGCGGCGCGGGCGTCGGCGGCTCGGCGGCGGCCGCCATCCGGCGCGCGTCGCGCAGCAGCTCGCCGGCCGAGGCGTAGCGCTCCGAAGGGTTCTCCCTCAGGCAGCGCGCGATGACCTTCGTCACCTCGGGCCGCACGGCCGGGTTGAGATGCGCCGGCGGCGTGTACCTGGCGCGCTTGATCTGGTCGCAGAGGTCGCCGATGGTGTCGGCGTGGAAGGGCACGCGGCCCGTCGCCATCTCGTAGAGCAGGACGCCGAGCGCCCAGACGTCGCCGCGCGCGTCGGCCACCCCGCCGCGGATCAGTTCGGGCGCGAGGTAGTGGAGCGTGCCGACGACGCTGCCGACCTCCGTGAGCCCCGGACTCGTCTGCCCCTTGGCGATGCCGAAGTCCAGGAGCTTGACCTGCCCCGTCGAGCTGATCTTGATGTTGTTCGACTTGATGTCGCGGTGGATGATGCCGTGGCGGTGGATGTGCTCGATGGCCTCGACCACCTTCTCGAAGACGTAGGCGGTCTCGGAGAGCGAGCGCGGGCCGTGGGCCGCGAGGCGGTCGGCGACGGTCTCGCCGTCCACGTACTCCATGATGATGCAGGGCTGGCCCCCTACCTCGCAGAAGTCGTAGAGCGTGGCGATGTTCGGGTGCTGGAGGCTGGCCTGGATGCGCGCCTCGTTGAAGAACCGCTCGCGGAAGCCGCTCGACTGCGTCGCCTGCGTCAAGACCTTGACGGCGGCGACGCGCCCGATCTTCTGGTGCACCGCGCGGTAGACCTCGCCCATCCCGCCCGCGCCCAGGAAGGACTCGATGCGGTACTCGCCGATGGTCTGGTTGAGGAGGAAAGCTCGGCTCATAAAAAAAGTAGTCAGTAGCCAGTAGCCAGTAGCCAGTAGAACAGCTTTCTTCGTCGGGCGGCCGAGATGTCTGTGCCAACGTCCGCCTGACGAATCTACTGACTACTGACTACTGACTACTGACTACTGCCTTACTTCACTCCCATCAGCTCGCGCCCGTAGCGGATCGGGACGGCGAAGGTGACGGAGGTGGTGCCGGTCGAGCGGCCGGCGTAGAAGATTCCGATGACGCGGCCCTGCTCGTCGAAGACGGGGCCGCCCGAGTTGCCCGACCCGGTGGTGTTGATCTGGAGCTGGTAGGCGTCGCCGAAGACGCTGATGAGCTGCTTGTCCTGCCCGGCCGTGTCGGTGCCGCGCAGCACCCGGCCGACGTTGCCGACCGTGACGGTCGGGTCGGGAATCTCGCGCACGTCGGTCTCGCGGTTGAAGACGTCCTGCGACTTGACGATGCCGAGGATCGGCGGCGAGACGGCCGGGTAGCCGAGGACGACCGAGGTGGCGCCGGCCTGGATGGTGTCGTAGTTGTCGTTGAGCTCGACCTTCGGGAGCGTGCCGGGGCTGTCGACCTTAATCATCGCCACGTCGTGGCGCGGCGACCAGGAGGAGAGCTTGGCGGCGAGCCGGCGGTCGGACTTCGGGAAGGCGACGTCGAGCCGGTCGTTGCGCCCCTCGTAGGTGATGTTGTCCTGCTTCGAGCGGGCCGGCACCCAGTCGCGCGGGGCGTCCACGATGGCCCTCGGCTTGCCGTCGGGGCCGAGCAGGATGCCCTGGTTGGCCGAGGGCGGGAACTCGTAGGCCGTCTGCCAGGCGGCCGCCACGTGGCGGTTCGTCAGGATGAAGCCGTCCGAGGAGACGGCGAAGCCGGAGCCGGAGTGGGCGCCGCCGATGGCGATGTTCAGCGGGTTGCTGTTGTAGGTGAGGTAGGGCTCGATGGTGCCGTCGGGGAGCTGGACGTAGACGGCGCGGGGCTGGCCCTGGAAGTTCATGTACTGGTGGTAGACGAGCCCGCTGCCGGTCGGCGCGACGAGCCTCCAGACGACGTCGATCTTGACGACGGCTTCGCCGTAGTTCTTGACGATGTCGTTGGCCTTCATCGGGGCGGCGGCCTTGTCGGCGTCGAGGCTCTGCTTGAGGCCGGAGACCTCGCCGGCCGCGCTCTGGCGGGCCTGCTCGGCCGTCTGCTCGGCGCTGCGCATCCGCCACCAGAGGAAGCCGCCGACGGCCGCGAAGAGGACGAGGACGGCGATGACGGCCGCGCCGCCGATGAGCAGGTAGCTGCGGCCCTGGCTGCGCTTGGCCTCGGCCACGTTCTGCGCGACGATGCGCTCGACCGTCGCCTTGCCGACACCGCCCGAGGCGTGCGGCGCGGCGGTCGGCGGGACGAAGGGCGCGTTGGTGTCGGGGACGCGCGTGGCGGGCGCGCCCGAGACCGTCGGGGCCATCGGGTTGGTCGGGACGACGCGGGTCGCCTTGGTCGAGGACTGCGGGCGCGGCTCGTACTCGAAGACCAGTTCGGGGCCGCCGGGGCCGAGCTGCACCACGTCGCCGAAGTTGAGCCGGGTGGTGCCGGTCACGCGCTGGCGGTTGACGAAGGTGCCGTTGCGGCTGTTGAGGTCGGTGATGACGAACTGCGCGGGGTCCGTGGGGTCGGGCGCGATGCGCGCGTGCTGGCGGCCGACGAGGTCGTCGCGGTCGGGGTCGTACTTGACCGTCGACGAGGGGTCGCGCCCCAGGACCAACTCCTTGACGTGGGCGAGCGGGAACTCTTCCACTTGGTTGGCCTTGGAGCCGCTCAGGTGCTTGAGTACGATGCGTTCCATGTGGTTCTCCTCTTAATCTTTCGGACTACCGGGGCGGCCGCCGAGCCGCGCGCCCGCGCGGGCGAGGGTCTTGTGGGGACGGCGGCGGTCTTTCTGCGTGTCGGTCGAGAGCGCGCGGCCGCGTCAGTTCCGCCCGGCCGAGCCGCGCCGTGCGCCGGCTCACCGGGCGGCCCGTGGCGTTCGCGGCGGCCGGCAAGTTTCAGTCTGTTCCAAGGTGTTACCGCAGGCGGGTAAAGTCCTTAAAAGAGCTTCGTGGTGTCGGCGCCCGAGCCAAAAGGCTTCGGGGCTTTTTTCGCCGGGTTCAGGCCCGCCCGGCCTCGGGTGACTACGGGTGCGAGATTATACAATAAACGGAAACGACCGCAAGGGCGGGGGAGTAGTCAGTAGCCAGTAGTCAGTAGTCAGTAGGCTCCGCACCGCGGGTGCTGACGCTGACACCCGGACGATCCGATAGCGGCTGTCCTTCTACTGACTACTGTCTACTATCTACTGCTCCGTGGCCCGCGCCTTCTGGCGGGCGGGCTGGAGGACGATGTTGTCTATGAGGCGGGTGCGGCCGACGTGTGCGGCCAGGGCGATGAGGACGGGCCGGTCTTCGGGGATGCGGTCGAGCTTCTCCATCGTCTCGGCGTCGACGACCGAGACGTATTCGAGGCGGGCGCGCGGCTCCGAGTCGAACTGCGCGCGGACGGCCTCGGCGAGCCGCTTCGGGTTGCGCTCGCCCTCCAGGTAGACCTCGCGCGCCTGCGAGAGCGCGCGGTAGAGGACGGCGGCCGCGCGCCTGTCCTCCTCGCCGAGGTAGGCGTTGCGCGACGACAGCGCGAGGCCCGACTGCTCGCGCACGGTCGGGAGGACGACGACCTCGATGTCGAAGGCGAGGTCGCGCACCAGGCGGCGGACGACGAGCGCCTGCTGCGCGTCCTTCTGGCCGAAGAAGGCGAAGTCGGGGCGGATGGTGTTGAAGAGGACGGTCAGGACGGTCGCCACCCCGCGGAAGTGGCCGGGGCGCGCGACGCCCTCCATCGGCTCGGAGAGCCCCTCGACGGCGACGTAGGTGGCGAAGCCCTTCGGGTAAATCTCCTCGGCCGAGGGGGCGAAGATGTAGTCCACGTTGTAGTCGGCCAGCTTCGTGGTGTCGCCGGTGAGGTCGCGCGGGTAGCGGTCGAAGTCCTCGCCGGGGCCGAACTGCGCCGGGTTGACGAAGACCGAGACGACGACCACGTCGCACATCCTCCGGGCCTCGCGCACCAGCGAGAGGTGCCCCTCGTGCAGCGCGCCCATCGTCGGCACCAGCCCGATGGTCTTGTCCTCCTCGCGCCTCAACTTCCGCGCGACCGAGGCCATCCGCTGACGGCGGTTAATGATTTCCATAAAGATTCAAGTTCAAAGTTCCAAGTTCAAAGTTCCAAGTTAAAGACATTCGCCTTAACTTGAAACTTTGAACTTGGAACCTGGAACTGCCTTCAAGGCTTTTCCGCCTCCTTGCCCTCGTCGCGCGCGAGTCGCAGTTCGGCCGCGGCGTCGGCCGGGAGCGGGTAGGACTCGGCGTCGGAGGGGAACGCGCCGGCGCGCACGTCCTCGGCGTAGCGGTTGATGGCGTCGGCCATCAGGGCGCGGGCGTCGGCGTACTGGCGGACGAAGCGCGGGCTGGAGCGGCTGAAGGAGAGGCCGAGCAGGTCGTGCGTCACCAGTATCTGCGCGTCGCAGTCGGCCCCCGCGCCGATGCCGATGGTCGGGACGTGCAGCCGACTCGTCACCTCGCGCGCCACCTCGCGCGGGACGACTTCGAGGACGACCGAGAAGACGCCCGCCTCTTCGAGCATGAGCGCGTCCTCGACGAGGCGGCGCGCCGCCTCGGCCGTCTTCGCCTGCAGCCGGTAGCTGCCGAGCTTGTTCAGGGACTGCGGCGTCAGCCCGACGTGGCCCATCACCGGAATCTCCTCGGCGACCAGGCGGCGGACGACCTCGACGCGGTGGCGGCCGCCTTCGAGCTTGACGGCCTCGGCCCCGCCCTCCTTGACGAGCCGGAGCGCGGCCCGCACGGCGTCCGTCTCGCCCGTGTGGTACGACCCGTAAGGCATGTCGGCGACCAGGAGCGCGCGCTCGACGCCGCGGCGCACGGCCCGCGTGTGGTGCAGCATCTCTTCGAGCGTGACGGGCACGGTCGAGTCGTAGCCGAGGACGACGTTGCCGAGCGAGTCGCCGACGAGGATGATGTCGGTGCCGGCCTCGTCCACGATGCGCGCCGTCGGGTAGTCGTAGGCCGTCAGGCAGACGAGCCGCTCGCCGCGCTCCTTGCTGGCGCGGACGGCGGGCACGGTCACTTTTTCGGGGCGCTGTTGTTTGAGATAGACCATTTGACGCTCACACTCCCCCGGGACGGCGCGCGCCTTACGCGCGCCCAAAGGCGTCCCACGGCAGCTCGACTGTTTCGAGCGGGTGAAGCAGCAGGGTTGAAGGGTGGTCGCTGACGGAGGCGAGACGGCGCCTCGCGTCGGCGCGGTGGCGGGAGGGCGCGCCGCGCAGGTAGTCGGCGAGTGACATTCCGACGAGGAACGTCAGAACCCCTGCGGCGAGGCGGAGCCTGATGTGATGCATGTGCGTGATTCTACGCCCGCGCCGAACGTAAGCAAAGCGGCGAGCGCGAATTATAGGCAAGCCGGAGACGCGCGGCAAGGAGAAAGCTGCCGCGCCGAAATTCGTCGCGCCGCCGGTCAGGGTTCCGTGCTAACATCGGCCGTCCGCCTCCTGCGTCGTTTTCACCCGGCGCGTGACCGCACACTCACGGCACCAGACACCGTGCGTCGTCGGCCCTTCGCTCATCGCGCTCAGTTAAGCTCGTCCGCGCCGCCGCGCTTTAGCACCGCGGCGGCAACTTCTCACCGGAGGGCCAGCCGATGGAAACCACCCGCCGCCGGACGCGGAGCCGCCTCGCGTTGTGTGCCGCCTCCGCCTGCTGCCTGACGCTCGCGCACCCCGCGGGCCGAACGAACGTCGGCGGTGCTCAGATTCGAGTGCCGCTGCCGGGCGGGGGCGGGGGCGGGAGAAGTCAGGGCGCCATGCTTTCAAAGGCAGGCCCGCAGTTCCCCGCCCTCTACCTCCTCAGTAACATTACCGCGCGCGTGTTCGTGAGGGGCGGAGCGCCGATGGTGGTCGAGTACCGGCTCGGCTCTCAGGGCACGGCGGCCGTCACGCTCACGGCGGTCATGAAGAAGGGCGAGAAGTCGTTCACCCGCCGCCTCGAACCGACGGGCGGCGAGGTCAGGCAGGTGGTCTTCACCCTGCCGGAAGAGTTCGGCGACAAGCCCGCGGTCGCCACGCTCTCGGTGAGGGTCGGGAACACGAGCCCGAACGACGCGGCCCCGCCCGACTTCGGGCTGTTCAGGCTCGGCATGGGCGAGAAGGCCGTCGGCTCGATGACCATCGAGCGCCTCAGCTTCCAGCCCGGCCGCGTCCGCGCCACGCAGAGGGAGAAGGCGGCTTACGGCTTCTCCTCCCGCTCCGACTTCCCGAAGGTGTCGGTCGAGTTCCGCCTCCTGGGGCGCACGCTCCGCGGGGAGCCCGACAGCCGGCTGGCGAACGTCGAACAGCTCGGCGGCGTCCGCCGCGGCGAGTCGGTGAGCAGGCAGTGGGACGGCCGAAACCAGAAGGGCGAGGTCTCCAGGGGCCGCCATCAGCTCGCCGTGTCGGGGTGGTACGAGGAGAAGAAGGGCGGGGACTGGACGACCGCGTTGTCGGACGAGCGCGTGATCGTCGAGTAACCGAACGCCCGTCCTGGGCAGAGAAAGGCAACTGCGCGCCGGCCCGCCTCCGCGGGCGCGCGGGGGAACTTCTGATGACTCCCCGAAGGCGGAAGCCGCCCCGGCCGAACAGAGCCGTCCGCGTCGCCGCCGGGGCCTGCGTCCTGGCGGCCGCGGCCCTCGCGCAGTACTACCTCGCGAACGTCCCCACGCCGGTAGACGTTGACGTGACGAACAAGTTCTCCCCGGCGGTCGTCAGGCTCGGGCAGGAGGAGTTGGTGATCGAAGAGCCGGTCTCCAGCTCCGCCGAGGTGCTGCTCGCGCACGAAGGGCGCGAGAACGAGGCCGTGGAAGTCCGCTTCGACAGCGCGCGGCTCGACGAGCAGACGCGCGAGGATTTGTTAAGCCCGAAGTTCGACCCGCCCCGGACGCCGGAGAAGATTGATTACACGACGGCCGAGCCGGCGGCGGGGCCGCCGCCGGCGGGACGTGCCGGACGTTCGTCACGATTAAGCCGGCCGACGAACGGCCGCCCCGCGCGCTTCACTTCTACCAACAGGAGTCGGCCGGGGCCGACCGCCGCCGACACCTCGAACTGGAAGCCGCCGGCGCGAGACTCGCGGTGAAGATGTACACGGTTCCCCCGCCGGGGGCCGCGGGCGAAACGCAGGGCTGTCGCAAACTGCTGCGCGTCGGCGGCCTGCCGGGCCTCACCCTCTCGGCGTCCACGCAGTTGAAGGCCGTCGCCGAGCCCGATGCCGCTTTCCGCTTCTACTTCCGGCGGCTCACGGACGACGCCACTTCGCGGGACCCCGGCCCCGAAGGCTTCCTGACGCCGTTCCACCTCGGGCCGCCGCCCATCAGCCGCGACGAGGGGCCGCCTTTCCGGGCGCGCGCCGTCAGCATCAGGTCGCGCTCGCCCGCGAATCCCGACGCGCCCGCCGTCCTGAGCGCGCGCAGCGTGGACGGCGGGCCGCTGCTCCGCGTTTACGACTTGGAGGTCGGTTCCGACGAGCTGCGGGTTAAAGTTTCGGGCCGCGGGGCGGTGAGCGAACACGGACGGCCGGCGACGGTTGATCTGTTGAAGCGGGCGCAGGAACACCCGCTCCTCGCCGGCATCCTGGCCGGGCTCAACGCCGCCCTCCTCGCGTGGTTCGTCGGACTCCTCAAGGGCCAGCGACGCGCCGCGAAATAATCGTTCGAAGGTCAGTCACGGCGTGCCCCCGGGGGCCGGGCTCCGCCTTACGGCTTCCAGAGCTTGACCGCCGCGTCGTCCTCGAGTGAGGCGAGCAGCTCGGCGAAGGTCTGACCGAGGGCGGGGTGGCGGGAGTCGGGGACGAGTTCGGCGAGCGGCGCGAGGGCGAAGCGGCGGAGGTGGAGGCGCGGGTGGGGGAGCGTGACGAGCGGCGTCGAGAGGCGCGCGTCGCCGTAGAGCAGGAGGTCCAGGTCGAGCGTGCGCGCGGCGAGCGGGCGCACGCGCCGCCGGCCCGCCGCGTACTCGATGCGCAGCAGCCGCGCGAGCAGTTGCTCCGGCGCGGGCAAGTCCCGGCCGTCCAACTCGGCCACCGCGTTCAGGTAGGCCGGCTGCGCCTCGCCGACCCCGACCGGCTCGGTCTCGTACACGGAAGAGACGCGCACGACGCGCAACCCCGCCGCCAACATCCCCCGCAGCCCCATCAGCAGGTGCCCCGCGCGGTCGCCCAGATTCGACCCCATCCCGACGTAGGCGTGAAGCATAAGACAGTAGACAGTAGACAGTAGTCAGTAGACAGTAGGAAGACAGTCGCTTGCGAAGCGTCCGGGTGTCAGCGTCAGCAATCACAAGGCGGGGCGCTACTGGCTACTGACTACTGACTACTGTCTACTTCCTCCCGTACTGCTCCCGCATCCCCGCGTTGAAGGTTTCGGACTGGCCGCGGGGGATGCTGAGCGAGCGCCAGGCGGAGGACTTGAAGTGCTTGGCGAGGAAGACGATCTGGCCCGTGTGGTAGCCGTAGTGTTCGAGCTGGCGGTTGACGGCCCCGACCACCGTGTAAGGCTCCCCGCGAATCGTGACCGTGCGCGTGAGGTCTTCGGGGCGGAGCGAGCCGACGGCGTCGAAGACCAGGCGCCAGCCCGCCTCCCACGCGTCCTCGATGGCGCGGCGGTCTTCGCCCTCCGACTCGAACTCCGAGTCGCGCCGCCGGTCGGGCTTCTCGCCGTCGCTCGTCAGGAAGTCCGTCCAGCGCGAGCGCATGTTGCCCGCCATGTGCTTCATGATGAGGGCGATGCTGTTCGACTCGGGGTCGAGCGCGCGGAAGAACTCCTCGTCCGAGACCTGCGCCGCGGCCCCGTCGCCGAGCCGCTTCGTGCCGCGGAACCGCTCCAGCGCGTCCTTCAGGTAAATCTCGCCCAGCACGTCTGTCGCCATTCGCGTCCTCCCGTCGGTTTCGGTTCCAAGCCGCGTCCAGTCCAGAAAAAACTTCGCGGCCCGTGACACATTCTAACCCGGAAATCGCGCAGGTGTGATTTGTGCGGCCGGCTTTATGCGCGTTAGGGGGTGGAACGCCCCAGAAGGGCGGCCCTGAAGGGGGGCCGAAGTGGGCGCGACATACATACCGCTGAACTTATAAATGCTCTCGATAGGAGTAAGGGCCATGCTATATCTGCGTCGTTTTCTGCTCAGCCTCGCCTTCATCACGCTGACAACCGTTGCGGCATTCGGGCAGGCCGCATCCGCCCAGCAGTCGTCTACGGCCGTGACCGCATCAG
This sequence comes from Pyrinomonadaceae bacterium, assembly GCA_035947355.1. GTDB lineage: Bacteria > Acidobacteriota > Blastocatellia > Pyrinomonadales > Pyrinomonadaceae > QHXN01. The sequence continues at coordinate 21,276 of DASZKF010000206.1, forward strand.
CGTCGGCCGACCGGGTTCGTTTCACCGCACCGGCCGAGGCCGTCCGCCTCCGCCTACAGGTCTACACCGAGGACGGGCAAGTCCTCTTCGAGGGCGCGCGCGAGGGCGGCGTCTTCGACTGGCCGCTGCAAGACAACGCCGGCGCGCGGCTGCCGGCCGGCTCTTACCTCGCGGTCGTCACGGTCGAGACGCTCGCGGGCGCGAAGAAGCAGAGGGCCGGCGTCGTCGCCGTCGAGGGCGGCGGCGTCTCGATTCGCGCGGCCGAGGCGGGCCGCGCTCGGGCGGCCGCGCGCGATACGGACGCCGCGCCGCTGACCGTCGTCGCCGAGGGCGGGGCCGAAGCCGTGACGGCCGTCGCGCACGACGGCGAGGACGGGCAGGTGACGAGTACCAAAGGCTCTTTGACGTTCCGCACCGGCGACTTCTTCGCGGGCCGCGAGCGCGAGCGCATGCGCATCACGCCCGACGGCCGCGTCGGCGTCGGCACCGACGCGCCCGAGGCGGCGCTCGACGTGGCCGGCGAGATTCGCGCCCGCGGCGGCATCCGCTTCGAGGACGGCACCGTCATCACCTCGGCCAAAGACTTCGGCCGCCCCGACGCGAAGGCCGCGGCCGGCAACACGACCACGGCCGTCGCACTGGCCGCCGGCACCGTCGGCACGGCGAACCTCTCCGGCACCGGCACGGCCAACTACCTTCCGAAGTGGCTCGACAACACCGGCTCGCTCGGCGACTCGGTGCTCTCGGAGGCGAACGGCAACATCGTCGTCAACGGCGGCAACATCCAGCTCAACACGCCGGCCAGCACGCAGAAGTCCACCAACCTCCTCTTCCTCGACAACAACGCGAAGACGATGGGCATGGTCGCCAGCGCGACGCCCACCCTCGGCGCGGCCAACGGCCCCCTCTTCTACATGCGCGGCAACGCCTACTCGACCGTCGCGGGCCAGCGCGGGATGTTCGTCCTCGGCGCCGGCAACGTCTCTTCGCCGACGGGGCGCGAAGGCTCGCTCGTCTTCAACACGCTGAACGATCAGCTGCGGATGATCGTCAAGCCGAACGGCAACGTCGGCGTCGGCACCGAGAACCCGACGGCGAAGCTCGAAGTGGCCGGCAGCCTCAAGCTGAGCGGCGCCGGCAACGGCATCACCTTCCCCGACGGCACCACGCTGACCTCGGCCGGCGGCGCCGGCGGCTCGATGACGGGCGCGCAGATCGTCTCCGCGGTGAACTCCGACGCGGCCGCCGGCACCATCAGCGATGCGCGGCTGTCGCCCGCGCTCGCGCGCCTCGGCGGCCCGAACAACTGGACGGGCGTGAACGTCTTCTCCACCGGCCTCTCGGCGGGCGGCGCGCTCGTGACGGATGTCGGCAACCCGGTCAACGCCGGCGACGCCGTCAACAAGGCTTACACGGACGCGAACTTCGTCAAGTTCGTCCCCGGCGCCGAGCAGCTCTCGGTCGGCGACGCCAACGGCACCGCGCCGATGATCAACCTGCGCGGCGGCTCGACCTGCTGCTCCGGCCCCGGCGGCCACACGCCCGCCTGGTTCAAGGTCTTCCAGAACGGCAGCTTCGTCGCGACGGGGAACCTCGGCATCGGCGTCTCGCCGATGCAGGGCAAGGGCTACCGCACCTCCTGGGACAGCTACAAGGGCGCGTTCCGCTCCGGCTACGCCGACAACGAGTGGGACGACGCCAACGTCGGCTTCTTCTCGTGGGCGGGCGGCTCGAACTCGACCGCCATCGGCCTCTACGCGCTGGCCTTCGGCGACACGAACCAGGCCGAGAGCACTTCGAGCATCGTCTTCGGCAGCGGCAACCAAGTGAAGGGCGCGGCCGGGTTCTCGGCCGGCGCCGGCAACCGCGTCTGCGACACCTACGGCGTGGCCTTCGGCAACAAGGCGCAGTCGGGCGGGCCGCTCATTGACGGCAAGTGCGACCCCGACACCTTCAACATCCGCGGCCTCGCGGCCGTCGCCATCGGCTACAACGTGACGGCCGATCAGGATCACACCACGGCGATGGGCAAGTTCGCCTCGAACAACGGCTTCACCGGCACCTTCATCTGGTCGGACGGCGCGGCGATGCAGTCGGCCGACACCTTCCGCAACACGGCCAACAACGAGTTCGCGCTGCGCGCCACGGGCGGCATCCGCTTCCGCACCAACCTCGGCGGGACGACGGGCTGCAACCTGCCGGCCGGCTCCGGCGTCTTCAACTGCACTTCGAGCCGCGCGACCAAGGAGAACTTCTTCAAGGTGGACGGCGAGGACGTGCTCTCGAAGCTTCGGAAGGTCGAGGTGAGCACCTGGAACTACATCGCCGAGGGCGGCCAGGTGCGCCACATGGGGCCGATGGCCGAGGACTTCTACAGCACCTTCCGGCTCGGCACGAACAACACCTCCATCGGCGTGCAGGACTTGGCCGGCGTCAGCCTCGCCGCCGTCAAGGCCCTCGACGAGCGCACGGCCGAGCTGCAACAGAAGACCGCCGAGGTCGAGCAGCTCCGCGCCCGCCTCAGCACCCTCGAAGCGCGCCTCGCCGCCATCGAGCAGGCCCTCAAGGACAAGTACGAGGAGGGCGAGCGCGAATAAGCCGGCAGAAGGCAGGAGGCAGAAAGCAGAAGGCAGTCAAAACGCGCGGAGCGTCCTGACTGCCTTCTGCTTTCTGCCTCCTGCCTTCTTCGCCTGTTACTTCACCAGCGTCTCGATCAGCCCGCCGACCTTCTCGTGGAGGCCGGGCGGCGCGCCGTAGAAGACGCCGGCCGTCTTGCCCGTCGCGTCGAAGACGAAGGTGCGCGGGACGCTGCCGAGCGTTCCGAAGGGCGCGGCCAGCTCCTCCGTCCCCATCACGACGCTGACCGGCAGGCCCAGCGGCTTCGTCAGCTCGCGCACCGCCTCCTCCTCCGACTCGACCGCCACGGCCACGACCTCGACCCGCTCGCCGTGCCGGCGCTTAATCTCGCCCAGGAAGCTCAGCGTCGAGCGGCACGGCGGGCACCACGTCGCCCAGAACTCGACGACGACGACGCGGCCCGCGAGCCGCGCGGACTCGACCGCCCGCCCCTCCAAATCCTTCGCCGCGAACGAAGGCAGCGCCGCGACCTCCGGCTCCCCGGCCCTGACGCCGTGCTCGCCCGCGAGCTGCTCCTTCCGGCCTTCGAGCGCGAGGGCGATCATCCGCGCCAGGTCGCGCTTGAACTTCTCGTGGCTGGCCTTCTCGCGCCAGGGCGTGTACTTGCCCTTCGCGCCGAACCAGCCGAAGTCGTTCGGCTGCGCGACCATCACGTCCTCGACGAAGACGACGGGGTAGCGGGTCACGCCGTAGCGCTCGGCGAGTTTTGACTCGCCCCAGTTCTCGCTCACGAACTCGACCCGCCCCCGGTAACCCTCCGCGATATCTTTGATCAGCAAACTTGCCGGATCGGAAAGGCTTCAAGTGTAGGGCCAGCGCACCAGCGTGACCGTCACCTTCCGGGAGCCGCCGGCGGCCTGCGCCGCCGCCCCGCGCGGGGCGCACGAACAGACGAGCACGACGCACAGCATCAGGAGCGAGACGCTTCGCCTCATCACTTGCCTCCGCAACAGAAGTCGAAATAGGCGGGCAGCACCCGCTCGAAGATGACGGCCGCGCGCGTCAGCGACTCGGCGTCGGGCCGCCCCGCGAGCGCCGCCTGCGCCGACTCAAGGTAGAGCAGGCCGAGGCTGTGGTCGGCCTGCGCCGTGCGCAGCCGCTTCTCGTAGTCGGCGGCCCGCGCCCGCAAGCGCGGCAGCTCGCCCTCGGCGGGCGGCGCGGCGGTGGCGCGGCCGAGCGTGAGGAGCGCGTCGAGGTACTTGTGGAGCGCCCCGGCGTGGCGGCCCGCGCGGTTCAGCTCGCCGGCCAGCTTCAGCGTCGAGTTGACGCCGTTGAAGAGCGGCTGCTGCTGGTTCGCCTGCCCGGCCGCGGCCTCGGCCCGCCGGTAGGCTTCGAGCGTCTCGGCCTCGAGGCGCGTCAGCTCCGGCTCCAGAGAGCGGAGCCGCGGCGCGGCGCCCCGCGGGCCGAGGCCGAGGCCGTGCGAGAAGAGCGCGAAGTCGAGCTGCGCGGGTGCGAGGCCCGCGTAGAAGAGCCCGTCCGCGGGCGTCGTGTTCAGGCCGTAGAGGCGGCCCGACTGGTAGTAGGGGCGCGCCTGCTGAATCGCCGCCTCGGCCAGCGCGCGCACGAACAGCTCGGAGTCGGCGGCGGGCACGGAGGCGAGCCGCCTTTCGCGCTCGTCCATCTCGCCGCCGAGCCTCTTCCACTCGGCCTCGAAAGCTTCGACGCCCTTCACCTCGGACTTCGAGGCGAGGTAGGCGCGCGCGGCAGTCATCGCCCAGGGCTGCTGGAGGCGGTAGAGGGCGAGGCGCCACCGGCCCGCCCGCGCGTGCTCGCCCACGTCGCGCAGCTCTTCAGAGAGTTGCCGCGCCTCGTCGTCGGACAGCTTCAGCGTCGCCAGCGTCTTCTCCAGGCCGGCCGTCAAAGTCAGCAGTCGTTCGGCGGCCCCCTGCGCGCGGGCCGCGGCGGGGAAGAGAAGCGCGAGCACGGCCAGCGCGCCCGCGCCACCGAGCACGCCCGCAAGGCGCGTCCTCTTCTCTCTTCGTGTCATGCTAATTCCGGTAAAGAGACGGCGAGAGCGCCGCGCATCATAGACCGCACCCGCCACCCGCCGAAGCACTCGATGACGAGCCGGACGATTCCTGTGACGAACCGGCGCGGTGAGAAGGCAAGAGGCAAAGAGGCCACATACAACAGGTGAAGCCCCGGAGGGGCGGCAGAGGTTCGGGCGACGGCGCTGAGCCGAGAAACCTCTGCCGCC
>DASZKF010000207.1:0-24161 GCA_035947355.1 Pyrinomonadaceae bacterium
CCGCGCGCCGAGTTGCAAAGGCTCTCCGGCGGCGCGAACCACCAGGGCGTCGTCGCTTCGGTCGCGGCCGCGCGCTACCTCGACACGGAAGAACTGCTGGACGCGCTCGCGGCCCGCGTCGGGTCGAAGGAGCCGCCGCTCGCCCTCGTCCTCGACGGCGTCGAAGACCCGCGCAACCTCGGCGCGATCATCCGCACGGCCGAGTGCGCCGGCGCGCACGGCCTCTTCGTGCCGGAGCGGCGGGCGGCGGGGCTGACCGAGACGGCGGCGAAGGCCGCGGCCGGCGCGCTCGAATACGTCCCAGTGGCGCGCGCGGCGAACCTCGCGCGGCTGGTCGAGGGGCTGAAGGGGCGCGGCGTCTGGACGGTCGGCACGGCGGCCGACGCCCCGCTCAGCTACACCGAGTGGGACTGGACGCAGCCCTGCGCGCTCGTCCTCGGCGGTGAGGGCGAGGGCCTGCGCCGCCTCGTGCGCGAGCGCTGCGACGTGCTCGTCCGCATCCCGCTGCGCGGCCGCATCGAATCGCTCAACGTCTCGGTCGCCGCCGGCGTCCTCCTCTACGAGGCCCTCCGGCAGCGAACCGCCGCCCGCGGCGGAACGCAAAAGCAGTAGCCAGTAGTCAGTAGACAGTAGACAGTAGCGCCCCGCGCCACGGCCGCTGACGCAGACAGTGTGAAAGATTAGATAGCGAAAGTTTTTCTACTGGCTACTGACTACTGGCTACTCTTCTCGGAGGTGCCTGATGTTTTGTCCGAAGTGCGCGGCGGAGAACCTGGACACGGCGCAGTTCTGCCGGGGGTGCGGGGCGAACATCAGCCTCGTGCCGCAGGCGGTGTCGGGGCAGTTGGCCGAGTTGCTGGATGAGGAAGACGAGGAGGCGCGCGGCCGCGACCGCCGCGGGCACAAGCACGGCCAGGGCGTGACGATTGAGCGCGCCGTGCGGAGCCTCTTCATGGGCGTCGCCTTCGTCTTCATCGCCTTCGCGGCGAGGGCCTGGGCGCCGGCCGGCAACATCTGGTGGTTCTGGCTCTTCATCCCCGCGGCCGGGATGCTGGCCGACGGCGTTAGCACCTCCCTCCGCCTGCGCGAGAGGCGGCAGCGGCGGCTCGCGCCGCACGCCTTCTCGCCCGCGCCGCAGGGCCTCGGCCGGGCCCCGCGGGCCGCCGGCCTCCCGCCGCGCGACACGGGCGAGCTGGCGCAGCCGCCCAGCGTCACCGAGGCCACGACCCGCCACCTCGCCACCCCGCCCGAACGCAGGCGCGGCGACGCCTGAGCCGGAGGAGGTACGGTAAGGTGTACTGCCCGAAGTGCGGAGTGAAGAACCTGGAGGACGCGAAGTTCTGCCGCGCGTGCGGCGCGGACGTACACCTCGTGCCGCAGGCGCTGAGAGGCAAGCTGCCGGAGGGCGTCGTCGAGGTCGAGGAGCGCGAGCGGGAGGGGCGCAGGGAGCGCAAGTACAAGTTCAAGGAGCCGCCGACGCTGGAGAAGGCGATGGAGAACTTCTTCGGCGGCATCGCCCTCCTGCTCGTCTTCGTGCTCGGCTACTTCTATTACCAGGGCGCGTTCCTCATCTGGGTCTGGTTCATCATCCCCGGCCTCGAACACATCGGCAAAGGCATCGGGCAGGCCGTCCGCGCGCGCCGCGAGCCGCCCGCCCTCGCCCCCTCGCGCCCCGCCGGCGAACTCCCGCCCTTCGCGCCCGGCGAACTCTCTGCGCCCGCCACCTCCGAGATCGCCCCGCCCCCCGCCAGCGTCACCGAGAGCACCACGCGCAGCCTCGCCGGGCGGCGGTAAGCGGGCCGGCGGCCGCGCCCCGCGCGGGAGTCAACCCCGCCGAGGCCCGTCTAATTCTCCCCGACGCCGATGCGCCTGCGCACCAGCGCCTCGACATCGAGCGGCACGCCCTCGGCCTTCGCCCGGCGGATGAACTCGGCGTCTATCTTGAAGATGCGCAGCTTGACCAGCTCTTCGATGGAGAGGTCGGACAGGCCCTCGCCCCTCGCCTCGGCGATGAACTCCGGCGTGATCTTGAAGATGCGCAGCTTGACCAGGCTCTCGAACGACTCTTCGCGGAAGCCCAACTGGGCGGCCTGCCTGACGAAGTCGGCATCAATCTTGAAGATGCGCGCTTTGACGAGGTCCTCGAACCCGAGGTTCGGGAACCCGCTCGACTTCATCTCGCGCATGAACCTGGAATCAATTTTGAAGATCGCCGCCTTGTACAGGTCTTCCACGTCGAGAAGGCCGAAGTCCGCCGAGAGCAGGTCGTCGGCCAGGGCCGTCGTGACGTTGAGCACGGCGGCGGCGAAGAGCCTGTCGGCCGCGTCCGGCCCGTCGTGCGGCGCGGGGGAAGCTTTCTCGAAGTCGAAGCCGCGGCCCCGCATCGCCTCGACGAAGCCCTGGCTCGCCGTGAAGCGGAAGGTGCCGGAGCCCCTGCCGTTCTGGAAGCTGCCTTCGCAGTCAACCGTCCCGGCCTCACGCACGAGGCTGAACTTGACCGGCCCGCCGCGCACGGCCTGCTCGCGCGAAAGCCCGCGCAGCTCGGCGTAATCGAATGAATGGCTCATCCGGTTGCTGTGGCCGCGGTCGGGGCGCTCGAAAGTCAGTTGGATTTTGTCCGGCTCGTCGCCCTTCGTCGAGGCGCTCCACTCGCCCGTCACCGCGTGCTGTGGGACGGCGGCGCCCTGGGCGGCGGCCAGGGCGAGACAGGCCATAGTCAGGACGAAGCGCACAATCATCGGGAAAGCTTTCGGCATCTGATTTCCTCCTCGGATGAGACTCAACAAGACCCGGCTGTATAAAGGAAACACCGCCCGGCGCGGATTCGTGGCAGAGAATTTCACGCGGGCCTCGGCGGGGGCGGGAAAGCGCGACGGCGGTCATGTATAGTTGCCCCTGCGTCAGACGATGAAAGACTCGGGCCATGCGCGCATCTGTGTCCCGGTCTGCGCGCGGCGCGCGGAGGAGCTGCCGGGGGCGGCGGCGCGCGCCGCGGCCGTCGCGGACTTGATCGAGCTGCGCTTCGACTGCCTCGAAGCGTCGCAGCTCGACGCCGCCGTGCGCGACCTCGGCGCGACCGCGGCGGCGGCCGCCCGCCCGCTCGTCTGCACCTTCCGGCCCGCGGGGCAGGGGGGCGGGCGCGACCTCGACGCGCGCGCGCGGCTCGCCTTCTGGGCGCGCCTCGGCGGCGGGGTGCGGGCCGGGCGGTCGAGGCCGCCGGACTTCCTCGACCTCGAACTCGACCTGTTCGCGCCCGAGCACGCCGCAGAAGTCCTCAAGCTCGCCGGGGGCAGCGCACTCATCTGCTCGCACCACGACTTCGGGGGGACGCCGCACGACCTCGCGCGCGTCTACGAGGCGATGTCGCGCACGCCCGCGCGCGTCCTCAAGCTCGCCGTCCGCGCCGAACGGATCACCGACTGCCTCGAAGTCCTGAAGCTGCTCGCGCGCGCGCGCAGGGACGGCCGCGAGATGATCGCGGTGGCGATGGGCGAGGCGGGCCTGCTGACGCGCGTGCTCGGCCCGTCGCGCGGCTCGCTGCTGACCTACGGCGCGCCCGACGAGGGGCCGGCGACGGCCCCCGGCCAGGTCAGCGCGCGCGAGCTGCGCGAGGTCTACCGCGTCCACGCCGTCAGCGAGCGTACGATTGTCACCGGCCTCGTCGGCTCGCCCGTCGCGCACTCGCTCTCGCCGCACATGCACAACGCCGCCTTCGCCGCGTGCGGCGTTGACGGCGTCTACATCCCCTTCGAGGTCACAGACCTCGACTCCTTCATGCGCCGCATGGCCGACCCGCGCACGCGCGAGCTGGACTGGAACCTCCGGGGCTTCAGCGTCACGGCCCCGCACAAGACCGCCATCATCGGGCACCTCGACGCCGTCGAGCAGAGGGCCGCGGCCGTCGGGGCCGTCAACACCGTCGGCATCGTCGGAGACGACGGCCTGACGGGTTACAACACGGACGCGGAGGCCGCCCTACAGCCGCTCCGAGACCTGCTCACGATTCGCGGCGCGCGGGCGGCCGTCCTCGGGTCGGGGGGGGCGGCGCGCGCCCTTCTGTGGGCGCTCGGCGAGCGCGGCGCGCGCGCGACCGTCTTCGCCCGCGACCCCGAAAGCGCGCGCCAGGTCGCGGCCGATTTCAACGCCGGCTCGGCACCGCTCGGCGGCGCCAGCTTCGCGGGCTTCGACCTCGTAGTCAACGCCACGCCGCTCGGCACGCGCGGCGCGCGCGTGCACGAGACTCCGGCCGCGGCCGCGCAACTCCGGGGCGCGCGCGTGGCCTACGACCTGGTCTACAATCCCGCCGAGACCCGCTTCCTCCGCGAGGCGCGCGCGGCCGGCTGCGAGACCGTCGGCGGCCTCGCCATGCTCGTCGCACAGGCGGCCGAGCAGTTCCGGCTGTGGACGGGAATCGAAGCGCCGCTCGAAGTGATGCGCGCGGCCGCGGAAGGGCAAAGGAGTAGACAGTAGACAGTAGTCAGTAGACAGTAGCGCTCCGCGCTACAAATGCCGACGCTGACACCCCGACGATTCATAAGCAAAGGCTTTTCTACTGGCTACTGACTACTGTCTACTTGCTTTATGGATCGTTACAGCAGGCAGATTCTGTTCGAGGGCATCGGCGAGGAGGGGCAGCGGCGCGTGCGCGCGGCGCGCGTGCTGGTCGTCGGGTGCGGGGCTTTGGGGTCGGCGCAGGCCGAGATGCTGGCGCGGGCGGGCGTCGGGCGGCTGCACCTGGTTGACCGCGACTTCGTCGAGGAGTCGAACCTGCAACGCCAGACCTTGTTCTCCGAACGGGACGCGCGCGAGCGCGCGCCGAAGGCGGTGGCCGCCGCGCGGCGGCTCGGCGAGGTCAACTCCGAGGTCGAGTGCGTGGCCGAGGTCGCCGACGTGAACAATTCGAACGTCGAGCGGCTCGTGGCGGGCTGCGACGTGGTGCTCGACGGGACGGACAATTTCGCGACGCGCTTTCTCCTCAACGACGCCTGCGTGAAGCACGGCGTCCGCTGGGTCTACGGCGCGGCCGTCGGCTCCTACGGCGTGACGATGACTGTCTTGCCGCGCGAGACGCCGTGCCTGCGCTGCGTCTTCCCCGAGACGCCGGCCGCCGGCTCGGCCCCGACGTGCGACACGGCCGGCGTCATCATGCCGGTCGTCGCCGTCGTCGCCGCCGTGCAGGTCGCCGAGGCGCTGAAGCTGCTCGCCGGCCGCCCCGAGGGCCTGCACCGCTCGCTGATGCAGTTCGACGTGTGGGGCAACGAGTGGCGGCGGCTCGCGCTCCGCGAGCGCACGCCTGAGTGCCCGACGTGCGTGCTCGGCCGCTACGAGTCACTGGAGGCCGAGGCCGCAGACCTCGCCACGGTGCTGTGCGGCCGCCAGGCCGTGCAGGTCACGCCGCGCGCCGCCGCGCGCCTCGACCTCGACGCGCTGGCCGAACGCCTGCGCCCGGCCGGCGACGTAAAAGCCAACCCTTACCTCGTCCGCTTGCAGGCCGGCGACTACGAACTGACCGTCTTCGCCGACGCCCGCGCTATCATCCGCGGCACGGAAGACCCGGGCGTCGCGCGCTCTCTCTACGCGCGTTACGTCCGCACGTAAAAGAAATGATGAGTGCGGAATGATGAATGATGAATATAACCACGCGGCCTTCATCACATTCATCATTCCGCATTCCGCATTCATCATTTCTTTCTTTCGGGTTATGATTCTTTCCGGGGCGGCGTGAGCAGACGCCGCGCGAAGTCTTCCGTGCCATCGGAAATCTTGAAGGCGTCTCGTTGGGCTTAATGACTAATCAACACTCTTCGCTCCGCGTCAACGGTCTCCTCCTCCTTCTCATCACGTTCGTCCTCTCGGCCGCGCCGGTGCGGGCCGGCGGCCCCGTCGTGTGGGAGACGAACTCGCGCGCCGAGCTGCTGAACGGCGACGCGCGCGGCGTCTCGGTGACGGACACCGGCGCGCTGATGCTCGCGCCGCGGCTCGCGCAGGTCTTCGACACCGAGCAGGCTTACGTCTGGGCGACGGCCGTGGACGCGGCCGGCAACGTCTTCCTCGGCACCGGCCACGACGGGCGCATCTTCCGCGTCGGCTCGGACGGCCAGGGCCGCCTCCTCTACGACGCGGCCGAGCTGGACGTGACGGCGCTGGCCGCGGGCGCGGACGGCGCGCTCTACGCCGGCACCTCGCCGGACGGCAAGGTCTACCGCGTCGCGGCGGACGGCCGCGCCGAGGTCTTCTTCGACCCGCCGGAGAAGTACATCTGGTCGCTCGCCGCCTTGCGCGACGGGGCGCTCGCCGTCGCCACCGGCGACACGGGCCGCCTCTACCGCGTGCGCGCGGCCGGCGCCCGGCCGGAAGAGTCCCTGCTCGTTGATCTGAACGAGACGCACGTCATCTCGCTCGCCGTGGACGCTACGGGCAACCTCCTCGCCGGCACGGACCCCGGCGGCCTCGTCCTGCGCGTCACGCCCGACGGCAAGGCGTTCGCGCTCTTCGACTCGCCGCTGCGCGAGATTCATTCGCTGGCGGTCGCGGCCGACGGCTCGGTCTACGCGCTGGCCCTGAGCGAGGCGGCGTCGGGGCCGCGCGCGCCTTCGACGCCCGCGGCGGCCTCGACGCAGCCCGTCGGCGCCGCCGGCGGCGCGGTGACCGGGACGGTCACGACCATTGACGAGACCGGCGCGCAGGTCACGCAGTTCGGCGGCCAGGTGCAGCAGCCGCAGGCGCGCAGCCGCAACGAACTCCAGAACGCGCGCAGCGCCGTCTTCCGCGTCATGCCCGACGGCGGCACCGACGTCCTGTGGAGCTCGCCGACCGTGACGGCCTTCGCCGTCGCCGCCGCGCCGCAGGCGGGCAGCGTCCTCGTCGGGACGGGCGACAAGGGCCGCGTCTACTCGGTGACGGACGACGGGCGCGACACGCTGCTCGTGCAGTCGAGCGAGGATCAGATTTCGTCGCTCGTCGTCCGGGGCCGCGAGGTCTACGCCGCCTCCTCGAACCAGGGCAAGCTGTTCCGCTTCGCCGGCGACCCCGTGGCCGAGGGCACCTACGAGTCGCCGGTGCGCGACGCTCGGTTCGTCGCGCGCTGGGGCCGCATCTGGTGGCGCGGGCGCGGCGAGGTCGGGCTCCAGACCCGCACGGGCAACACCGAGCGGCCCGACGTGACCTGGAGCGAGTGGAGCGCGCCCTACCGCGAGCCTTCGGGCGCGGCCGTCGCCAGCCCGCGCGCGCGCTTCATACAGTGGCGGGCGGTGCTGCGCGCCGCGCCGGGCGGGGCGGGCGAGGCGCGCGTCGAGGACGTGAGCATCGCCTACCTGCCGCGCAACGTCGCGCCCGAGGTGCTGGCGATCCAGGCCCTGCCGGTCGGCGTCGCGCTGCTGCCGGCCGTGCAGGTGCCGCTCGACCCGAGCGTCGAGGCGGCCGGCCTCGACCCCTCGCTCATCGGCGTGCCGGCGCAGATCCCGCCGCGGCGCACCTTCCAGCGCGGCGCCGTCTCGCTCCAGTGGCAGGCCGAAGACCGCAACGGCGACCAGCTCGAATACACCGTCTTCTACCGCGCCGCCGGCGACAGCACCTTCCACCTCCTCAAGGACAACCTGCGCGACAACTTCGTCTCGGTGGACGGGGCGACGCTCGGCGACGGCCGCTACGTCTTCAAGGTCGTCGCCACGGACGCGCCCGAGAACGCGCTCGGGCAGGCGCTGACGGGCGAGCGCGTCAGCGAACCCGTTGACGTGGACAGCACGCCGCCGTCCGTGCGCGTCGGCGGCGAGCCGCAGGCCGGGGCCGGGGGCCGCGTCAGCGTCCGCTTCACGGTCGAGGACGCGCGCGGGATGGTCAAGCGCGCCGACGTGAGTCTGAACAGCGGCGAGTGGCTCGCCGTATTCCCCGAAGACGGCATCGCCGACAGCCCGCGCGAGACTTACCTCGTCGAGCTGCCGCTGCCGGCCGCGGGCGAACACATCATCTCGCTGCGCGCCTTCGACGCGGGAGGCAACGTCGGCAGCGCGAGGATCGTCGTAAGACGTTGAAAACAGGGCGCGTCGCGCGCCGTACACGATACCGTGCGGGTGCGCCGGAAACGGTGCGAGCGGGCCGCGGCCCGTGCGCCGGCGGGCGGCTAAATGCCGGGAAGTTGTTAAGTGTTCTTCTGGCACCGGTTTTGCCAGAAGTCGGGGCGAGACACGCGCGTCTCTCCTCTCCCTCCCATGCGCGCATCCGAGAAGGACACGGGGAGGCAGGAAGCAACGATGAAGTTTTTGAAGCGAATCATCACCGCGGCCATCGCGCTGGGCCTGCTCTCGGCAGCCGTTTTCGCCGAGGAGCAGAAGAACCAGCAGCCGAAGCCGCCGAAGGAGCCGAAGGTGGTCGAGCGGCCGGAAAAGCCGCCGCCGCCCCGCAACGAGAACCGGGGCGGCGACAACAGCGGCCGCGGGGGCAACGACAACCGCCGCGGCCGGCCGTAAGGGCGGCCCGGCCGCGCGGCGCGCGCCGCCGGCCCCAAGGGGCTGGCGTCAGACGCAGGACTCTTCAGACGCAGGCGCGCAGGAGGAAGCTTCCGAGCCTCCGCCGACGCGCCTGCGCTGATTTTTACCGTCAAGGAGGGAAGAGATGTTCAAGCATTTGAGAACGGGGCTGGGGGCGCTGCTGGTCTGCGCCGCGCTCGTCTCGACCGCGCAGGCGCAGTTGTTCTGGCGCAGCAGCGGCGCGCGCCTCCTCCAGCGCGCCGAGCAGGTGACGGGCGACCGCTTCCGGTTCGAGACCGTGACGCCGGCCGGCGTGCGCGTCTTCGCCGTCAACCGGCCGAACCCGCAGACCCTGAGCGCGATTGACCGCGGGCTCGCGGGCCTCTTCGCCGCCGCGCGCCGCCGCGGCTACCGCGCGCGCCTGAGCCACGCGCACTACACCGTCTTCATCGCGCGCCCCGACCGCACGCGCAACGCCGGCGGGGCGTACTCACCCGACATCGCGCTCGGCGCGGCGCAGTACGCCGGCAGCGTCTACGACCAGGGCGGCTACGTCTTCGCGGCCGGGATGGTGCTCTCGAACGAGCCGGCCTCCTTCATCATCGCCGAGCACGAGCGCGACTTCCAGCGCGTCGCCGACGTCGCGCGCTACGAGGGCGAACACCTCGTCCTCTACCACAACGACCGCCGCCTCTACGCGCGCACCGCCGACCACCGCCCGCGGCTCCCTTAGGAAGTTGTCTTTAACTCGAAACCCGAAACTCGTAACTCGAAACTTTATTTCATCGTCGTCGCCGAGAGGACGACGACGAGGCTCTTGTCGCCGACGCTGGTCGTGCCGACGACAACGCGCTCGCCCTCGCGCAGGGCGACCGGGTTGCGGAAGCCTACGTCCTGGTAGGTGACGTTGTTGGGCGTGAGCACGAGCGGGACGCGCAGGGACATGCTGAAGTCTTCGACCTGGACGCGCGCCGGCCCGGCGGCGTGGTCGAGCGAGAAGGAGCGGAGGTGGTACTCGTAGAAGACGGGGTAGCCGGAGACGGCCGCGGCGTCCGCCAGCCCGAGGTCGGCGACGCCCTTGTTGTAAACGTCGCCGCGCCCCTCCTTGCCCCTGAGCACCTGCGAGCCCATCACGCTGAAGTTCTTGTGGCCGAGCGCCGCGCGCAGTTGGCTGACCACCTCGCCGAGCCCGGCCGGCAGTTCGCGCGCCGCCCGCCCGTCGTCGGCCCCGACGAGCAGGTGGACGTGGAACTCGATGCCGGGCCGCGGCGGCTCCGGCGTGTCGAGGCGGCGGATGGCCTCGCGGATGGCGTGGATGTTCTCGGGGAAGTCGCGGACGCTGATCGTCCCGAACTCGGCGTTGGGCGTCACGGCCGAGCCGCGGAAGCCGCTCGCGAGCGGCAGCAGCACCGACGTTAGTTTGAGCGGGTCGCGGTTCCTGATCTCGAAGACCTCGCTGGCGAAGCCCTTCTCGCGGACGTAGTTGTCCTCGGCGGCGGGCGTCTGTTTCGTCTCCTGCGCCCGCGCGCCCCCGGCCCCGAGGCAGACGGCGGCGAGCGCCAGCGCGAGCGCGAGGCGGTTGCTGAGTCTTTGCATGTTTCCTCCTCCCGGCGATCTGATGTCGGCGGCGGGCCGCGCCCGGAAGCCTTACACGCCCGCGCGCGGATAAAGTTTCGAGTTTCGAGTTTCGAGTTAAGACAGCTTCTTTCCGGCTAAGAGTCAAGCCCGGAACCGCGAACTCGAAACCCGCAACTCGAAACTCGAAAAAGGTTGACGCGGGTCTCGGCAGCGGCTACAAAGAAGGCTCGCCGGGCAGACCTCCGCCCCGAGCCGACACCATGCGACGCATCGATCTGACCAAAGCGCAGGCGGCCCGCTCCTCGACCATCCGCGACATCAACCGCCAGATCGTCCTCAACTACATCCGCGACCTCGAACCCATCTCGCGCGCCGAGATCGCGCGCGCCACCGAGCTGCAACGCTCGACCGTCTCGACCATCGTCGAGGAGCTGAAGGACGAGGGCCTCATCGAGGAGATCGGGGCGGGCCGCTCGACCGGCGGCCGGCGGCCGACGCTGCTCAGGCTGCGCGCCGCGGGCGCGACGGCCATCGGCGTGGACATCACGCCCTCGGCGACGACTGTCGCCCTGAGCGACCTCGTCGGGCGCGTCCTCGAACGCGAGGAGCTGGAGAACAGCTCGCGGCCGGACGAGACCGTGTCGCGCATCATCGAGTGCGTGCGCGACATCGCGGCGCGCGACCGGACGCGCTCGGCGGCCGGCGTCGGCGTGAGCCTGCCCGGCATGGTTGACCCCGACACGGGCCGCGCCATCTACATCCCCTTCTTCCGCTGGCGCGACTGGGCCATCGCCGAGCACATCGAGCGCGAGACGGGGCTGACGGCCCGCGTGGACAACGACGCCAACGCGGCCGCGCTCGCCGAGCTTTGGTTCGGGCGGCCCGAGGTCAGCGGCTCGCGCGACTTCATCATGGTGCTCGTCGCCGAGGGCATCGGCACCGGCATCGTCTTCGACAGGCAAATCTACCGCGGCGAGCGCGGCGCGGCCGGCGAGTTCGGGCACATGATCGTCGGCCCGCAGGCGCCGGTCGCCTGCTCGTGTGGCAACCGCGACTGCTGGGAGGCGTTCGCCTCGGAGCGGGCGGCCGTCGCGCGCTACCTGAAGAACTCGGCCGAGGCCGGCGGCGCGCCCGTCCGCGCCTGCTTCCGCGAGGTGGTCGAGCGGGCGCTGGGCGGCGACCGCGCCGCCATCGAGGCGCTCACCGAGACGGCGCACTACCTCGGCATCGGAATCTCGAACCTGATCGTCGGCCTCAGCCCCGAGGCGGTCGTCGTCGGCGGCCACATCACGCGCGCCTGGCCGATCGTCTCGGCCTCGCTCGAAGAGACCATCCAGCGCAGCATCCGGCGCGGCCTGCCCTCGGCCCGCATCGTCGCCTCGACGCTCGACGAGCCGACGCTGCTCGGCGCCGTCAGCCTCGTCCTCTCGCGGAAGTTCGGGCTGGCCGAAGCCTGAAAAATAAGTTGCGAGTTGCGAGTTTCGGGTTTCGAGTTTGTGCCGCGTGAGTTGAATAGCTTCGGCGCGTGCCGCCCGAACTCGAAACTCGCGACTCGCAACCCGAAACTATGAAGCACGCGGAGGTCGTCATCGTCGGCGGGGGCGTCGTGGGCGCGAGCGTGGCGCACCACCTGGCGGCGCGGGGCTGCCGCGACGTTGTGATTTTGGAGCGCGGCGCGGGGTGGGGCGGAGGGAGCACGGGGCGCGCGACGGGAGGGTTCCGGGCGCAGTTCGCGACGGCGGTCAACGTCCGGCTGTCGCTGCTCTCGCGCGAGAAGCTTTCGGCCTTCGAGGCGGAGACCGGCGTTGACCCCGGCTTCCGGCAGCGGGGTTACCTCTTCCTCGCGCGCGACGAGACCCGACTCGGCGCGCTGCTCGCGGCGCAGGCCGTGCAGCACGAGTGCGGTCTGCGGGAGGCGCGGCGCGCCGGGCCGGAGGAGGTCCTGGAGTTGAACCCGGCCGTGGAGGCGCGCGGCCTCGCGGGCGGCGTCTTCTGCCCTTCGGACGGCTTCATCCGGCCGCTCGAAATCCTGCGCGGCTACGCGGAGGCGGGCGCGCGCGCCGGCGTCCGCGTCGAGTGGGGCGCGGAGGTCGTCGGGTTCAAGCGGGGGGGGCGCGGCGAGATCGTTTCGGTCCTGACGAAAGACGACGAGGTCGCGGCCGCGCACGTCGTCAACGCCGCGGGGGCCTGGGCCGCGGGCGTCGCGCGGGCCGCGGGCGTCGAGCTTCCAGTCAGGCCCTTGCGCAGGCAGGTCGCCGTCACCGAGCCGACAGACCTTCTGCCCGAAGAGATGCCGATGACGATCTTCGCCGAGGACGGCTTCCACCTGCGCGTGCGCGACGGGCGCGTGCTTTTGCTTTGGCCCGACGACCCGCGCGCCGCAGACCCCTTCGACACCTCGGTCGAGGAGACCTGGCTGGCCGAGGTCAAGGCGAAGGCGCACGCGCGCGTGCCGTGTCTGAAGAATGCGGCGATTGACCGCGACCGTTGTTGGGCGGGCCTCTACGAGATGACGCCGGACAAGCACGTCCTCCTGGGCCGCGCGCCCGGCGTCGAAAACCTCTACCTCGCCAACGGCTCCTCCGGCCACGGCGTCATGCACGCGCCCGCCCTCGGCCAGCTCCTCTCCGAAATCATCCTCGACGGCGACGCGCACTCGCTCGACGTGCGCGCGCTCCGCCCCACCCGCTTCGAAGAGGGCGAGCCGAACGTCGCCCCCGACTTTTTATAACAGGCGGCACGGTCGGGCTTCCGCCTGTTTGAGTGTCATCCAGTAGTCGCGCGGGTAGATGCGGTAGAGGCGGGCGTCCTGGCCCTCGACCGTCTTGAGGTATTGCTCGTAGGCGGTCAGTTGTTTCTCGGGGCCGATGACGTAGAAGACGCCGCCGCGCACGTCGCGCGCCTTGGTGGAGTAGCCGGGGAGGATGCGGGCGTAGACGTCGCCCATGCGCTTGAAGAGTTCGGCCGAGAGGTTCGGCCGCCGGCGCAGGTCGAGGATGGCCTGCCGGAAGCGGCGCACCGCTTCGGGCGTGAGGCCGTCGGCGAGGTCTGCGGCCATCGCCTCGCCGCGCACCTCGTAAGGCGAGGCCGAGCGGAACTCGCTGAAGGCGACGGCCACGGCGTACTCGACCAGTCCGGGGTCGGGCCGCGCCTTCTTCAGCTCCTCGATGACGAAGCGCAGCGTCTGCGGCAGCTCCGGCGTGCGCTCGGCGTAGTAGCCGATGCGCCCCGTCGAGGGCGAGCCGCGGAAGCCGTTCGAGTAGGCGAGGCCCGCGCCCCAGGTCTTGATGAAGATGCCGTGCGCGCCGCGGCCCGCGAAGAGGCGCGAGGCGAGGTAGTCGAGCATCGCCTCGCGATTGTCGGCTTCGAGGTAGCTGACCGAGGGCGCGGAGTTGAGGAAGACGCCGCCCTGCGTGTTCGGGTTCATCAGCCCGACGAAGATCGGCGTCTCCTTCTCGCCGACGCGCTCGCGCAGCCGCGACTCGACGAGCCGCGCGCCCGCGTACCTGGCCGGCGCGAGCGGCGACTTCGAGAGGCCCGCGACGAGGCTATTAATACCCGCCTGTAGAGACGCCTGCGCCTGCCGCGAGCCGATCAGGAAGAGGCGCGCGCCGCCGGTCTTCAGGAGGCCCCGGCGGACGGCGTCGAGTTCCGAGAGCGCCTGCTCGGGCGGCGTCAGGAGGTCGTGGCGGATCTGCCTGACGAGGTATTCCCAGTCCGCGGCGAGCGTCTCGTCGGGGATGTCCGCGAGAAGCTGCTCCAGGTCTTTCGCCGCCTCGACCGCGAGCGGCCCCGCGGCCTGCGGCAGCCGCGTGAAGCCCTCGCCGTAAGATTGCAGGGCGGCGGGAATCTGTTTAATCAATTCGCTCTTGCCCTGCATCGCGCCGAGCAGGATTTTCAGCTCGTCGCGGTTGCCTTTCGCGCCCGCGCCGGCGAGGTTCGAGAGGAAGGCGGAGACGGCCTCGCGCTCCGCGCCCTGGCCCGCGTCCTTGAGCATCCAGCGCAGGCGGTGGACGTTGTGCGACTGCGTGAGGAACGAGGAGGTCGCGAGCAGCAGCGGGCTGTCCTGCCGCCAGTAGGCGTCGGCCGGGTTGTTGACCCAGGACTCCTCCGGCCCCTGCATCCGCTGGCGCAAAGAGCCGAGCGTCTGGTCTACGAGGTCACGGATGCGCGGCAGGTTCTCGACGCGCCAGTTCGGGCTGTAGAGCGCGAGCCGCATCCATTCGAGGGCGCGGGCGGACTCGGCCGCGTCGTTGCCCGAGCCGCGCACGACCAGCTCGGCGCGGCCCGTCCGGAAGTTGGTGCTGAAGTAGCTGTTGAGCGCGAGAATCTCCTGCCGCAGGAGCTCGCTCATCTGCTCGTAAGAGATCGGCTTCCCGTCCTTAATCACGCCGGTCTGCGTGAGCAGCGCGGGCAGCATCGAGAGGTAGACGAGCTTGTCTTCCGGCACGCCGTCGAGGCGGAGCGCGAGGCCCGCGGTCGCGCTCGTCATGTTGTCGAAGGTCGAGGCGACCAGCGGCACGCCGCCCGTCTCCGAGACTTTAAAATCCAACTGGTCGTCGAGCGTGAGCGGCGGGCTCTCGACGAAGCGGAGCGCGGCCGACTGCTTGGCGAGCCGCTCCAACTCGGCCGTCGTCTGTTCGTACTCGGCCTTGAAGCGGCGCAGCGCCTCGGCCTCGTCAGCGGTGTTGTACTTCGCCTTCAGGCGCGCGGCCTCTCCTCGCGCGCGCTCGCGCGACGCCTGCTCCTCCTGCTGGATGAGGCGCGGGCTGGGGACGGCCGCGACGGCGTAAGGCACCGAGTCGGCCAGCTTCCACTTCGCGATCAGCGCGCGCCACGCGTTCTGCTTCGGGTCGAGGAGTTTCTCGACCTCGGCCAGCTCCGGCTTCAGGGTCACGGACTTGCGGAAGCCGGGCGTGCGGTTGAGGTCTTGCAGGTGCGTCATCCAGCCGGCGTCGGTGCTGCGGAAGCCGAAGCCCGGCGGCGAGTTGACGAACTTCGAGAGCGCGCGCCGGTTCTGTATGACGCGGTTGCGCAGGCGCGCGTTGAATTCCGCAAGCTCCGGCGACCCGTCCGCGAGCGAGGCGACGCGCCGCATCTCGTCCATGACCTTCCGGCGGACTGTCGAGATGGTCTCCTTCGTCATGTTCGCGGGCGTCACGTCGGTCAGGCCCATGTAAACCGGGTTGCCGACGACCATCTCGTCGTCGAGGAAGGCGAAGACGCCCTTCGCGCCCGTGTCCATGACGCGCGTCTTGGTGTCCACGAAGAGCTTGTAGAGGTTGGTCGTCGCGTCGCCGGCGACGTTCGAGAGGAAGAGGTTGAGCAAAGCCTTCTCGCGCGTGTCGAGCGCGAGCGTCGCCGGCCAGGCGAACATCACCCAGCCGGGCTGCTGCTCGTTCTTGTGCGGGTACTCGACCAGCTCAACCGTCCCGGCCGGCGCGGGCCGCGGCGCGGGCAAATCTCTCTCCGAGGCGAAGCGGCGCCGCTCCTGCTTCGGCTCCAGGCGGTTGAGTATCTGGTCGAGGCGCGCGGCCACATCGCCGAGCGGCATCTCCTTCGGGAACGAGGCGACCATGCCCATGTTGCCGAGCCGGTAGTTGTCCGAGTGGAACTGCCGTATGTGCTCCGGCCGCATCTCGCGGATGGCCGCGGGCCAGCCGCCGGCCGAGCGCGACAGCGGGTGCTCGGCGCCGTAGACCAGGGTGTTGACGGAGCGGAAGAGGAGGAAGACCGGCCGCTCGTAGGAGGAGACCATCTCCTGGTAGACCGTGCCCTTCTCTTCGAGGCGCAGCGACTTGTCGGCCGGGTTCTCGTTGACGCCCCAGTGGCTCACCTCGCGCCGAATCTCCTCGTCGGTGTAGTCGGGGTGGAGGAGGCTCCCCGTGAGGCTCTCGAAGAGCTTGTAGAAGACCTCCGGGCCGGCGGCCGTGTGCATGTGGTAGGCCGTGCGCCACTGCATGGTGAAGGCTGAGGAGCCGGCCAGGGACATCCCCTCGAGGCTCGAATGCGTCCGCCCGACGTTGCCCTTGCCGAGCAGGAGGTGCTCCTGCGTGTGCGGCTCGCCGCGGTCGGAGGTCGGGATGGAGTTGACCCACAGGAAGGCCTGCGGGACGGACTGGATTTCGAGGTAGTCGAGCGTGAACCCGGTGCGCTCGTGGCGGAGCCGCGCGCCGAAGGGCCGGTCCGAGTCGTTGAGGTAGAGCGCCTCGGCGCGGAAGCCGCCGACGAGCTGGTTCTCGCCGAGGCGTTCGAGCGCGACGTTCGTCGTTTGCTGGGCCATCGTCGTACGGGGCAGCGCGCCGGCGACGAGCGCCAGCGAGAGCAGCGTCAGTGCGGGGAGGGAAGGGCGTTTCGTGTTCATCGCGGGATTCCTCTTTGCGGCCGGCGTGCGAACGGACTCGGCTCGGCCGGCTCACTTCGCGCCTTTGCCTTCGGTGACCGTGAGCACGCGGTCTATGCCGGGCACGTTAATCGTTTCAGCCCCGCCGCCGGGCCAGTTGATTTCGAGCTTGTCCACCCGGTCGGCCGCGCCGAGGCCGGCGTGCAGTCGGGACTCGTTCTGCGAGGCGTAGCCGCCGCCGCTGACGGCGTCGAGGCGCTGGCGCACGCCGCCGGCCGTGACGTAGACGACCGCGCCCGTCGCGTCGCGCGGGCTCCGGCGCGCCGGGTCGCCGACGAGGCGCAGCCCGAGCCAGTGGTTCTTCGCGTCCGCGACGTTGCGGAGCAGGGCGGGCGCGGCGTCGCAGTTGTTGATGACGGCGTCGAGCCGGCCGTCGCCGTCGAAGTCCGCGACGGCGAGGCCGCGGGCCGGGTAGGCCGAGGCCAGCGCGGTCTCGGGCGCGGCCCCGACGCGCTCGAAGACGCGGTCGTGCAAATCCCTCTTCTGGCCGCGCGCGCTCGCGACGTTGCGGAAGAGGAGCGGCTGCTGCGCCCAGGTCGTGCCCCAGGGGTGCTGGTCAACGGCCGGGTAGACGTGCCCGTTGGCGACGAGCACGTCCTTCCAGCCGTCGTTGTCGAAGTCGAGGAAGCTCGCGCCCCAGCCGAGGAAGGGGAGCGTCACCTCGCCGTGGCCGGCCTGGAAGGTCACGTCCGAGAAGTTGCCCTCGCCGTCGTTGCGGTAGAGCGTGTTGGTGTCGTCGGAGAAGTTCGTGACGTAGAAGTCCACGCGGCCGTCGTTGTCGTAGTCGCCGACGCCGAGGCCCATCCCGGCCTGCTCGCGCCCGCTCTCGTTGAGCGCCACGCCCGACTCGTAGCCGACCTCGCGGAACGTGCCGTCGCCGTTGTTCAGGTAGAGCTGGTTCGGGGTCGAGTCGTTGATGACGACGAGGTCGAGCAGGTCGTCCTCGTTGACGCGCGCCCAGGCGGAAGAGAAGCCGTAGTAGCGCGCCGGGTCGGAGACGCCCGCCCGCGCGCTCGCGTCCTCGAAGGTGCCGTCCGGGCGCTGGCGGTAGAGCGTGTCCGGCTCGCCCTTCAGGCCGCGCGGGCCGCACATCACGGGGACGCCGCGGAACTGGCAGAAGTTCTGCGCCACGCCGCCGGCCTTGCCCGCGTCGGCCGGGCTGCGCGGGAGGTTTTCGAGGTCGAATTCGAGGTAGCCGGGGACGAAGAGGTCGAGGCGGCCGTCGCGGTCGTAATCGCCGAAGCTCGCGCCGGTGCTCCACCCTTTGCGCGCCACCCCGACCTTCTCGGCCACGTCCGTAAACGTGCCATCGCCGTTGTTGCGGTAGAGGCGCGAGACGCCGTAGTTGCCGACGAAGAGGTCGGGCCGCCCGTCGTTGTCGTAGTCGCCGGCGGCCACGCCCATGCCCCAGCGCTCGTTCGCCACCCCGGCCCGCTCCGTCACGTCCTCGAACCGCCACCCGCCGAGGTTGCGGAAGAGGGCCGCGCGCGGCGGCCTCTCCCGGCCGCGCTCGGCGGCGAGGGTCGAGCCGTTGAGCAGGTAGATGTCGGGCCGCCCGTCCGAGTCGTAGTCGAAGACGGCGACGCCGCCCGCCGGCGTCTCGACGATGTAGTCCTTCGAGGGCGAGCCGGCGCGGTGGCGGAAAGAGGCGAGGGCCGTCCTGGCCGTCACGTCCTCGAAGACGGCCGGAGCCTTCGGGTCGGTGATGCCGACCGTCCGCTTCGAAGTGTAGGTGCGCGCCTCGCCCGTCGAGACGGCGCCCATGCCCGTCTGCGCCGGCGGCTGCGGCTGGCCGGCCTGCTGCGCGTGCAGGGGGGGCGGGGAGATGAGCAATAAGGAGATGAGCGCGGCAGGGAGGGCGAGCCTGCGCCGGCTGGTCGGTTGGTACGTCATCGCGTTGTCTTGCGCCGCTGACTTGCTGTGGCGGCGGACGCCGCCGGGCGAAACGTCAAGATAGCGGCTCGCTTCGCGGGCTGTCAAAAGCGCGCGCCGCCCCGCCGGGCCGCCCCGTCCGCCCGGCGTCGGAAAAAATTTGACAGGGTTTGAAAATTGTACTAGAAAGACTTTGTTCGGACGCTAGACTAACCTTATAGCTGAAATCCAAGCCCAAGACAGTTTCCCGCAGGGCGGGAGTCCCGCCCCGCGCCGCGCCCAGCAGCCATTCGCCGGAACCTTCTACGACCGTCGCATTTTACGGTTAAAGCCACGGTTAAAGCCGCGGTGTAACGCCCCACTCCTGCTGATGAGGTCGGTATCAATGATAAGCCATCGGAGAGTCTTCAACTTCCACTCCCTCACCGCCGCGCTGACTATGCTGCTCGCCGTCTGCGTCGTCCAGGCCGCGGCCCAGAGCAGCAGGGCCGAGATCACCGGCAGCGTCACGGACCAGAACGGGGCCGGCATCCCGAACGCCAGCGTCAAAATCAGCAACCCGGCCACGGGCGCGGAGCGCGAGGTGCAGACCTCTGAGAGCGGGGCCTACAGCGCCCCTTCGCTCGAGATCGGCACCTACACCATCGAGGTGTCGGCCGGGGGGTTCCAGACGGCCCGGCAGGAGAACGTCAAGCTGAACGTCGGCGACAAGCTGGGCCTCGACTTCACGCTCCAGCCGGGGCAGATCGGCGAGGTCGTCACGGTCACGGCCGAGGCCCCGCTCGTGCAGACCGAGACGAGCGAGCGCGGGAGCGTCGTCTCGGGCCGCGAGGTGACGGAGCTGCCGCTCTCGGGCCGTAACTTCACGCAGCTGGCGACGCTCACGCCGGGCGTCGCGCGCGCGGCCAACGCCGGCGTCGGCGGGGCCGGCCCCGACGCGCGCCAGTTCAACAACGGCGACCCGCGCGCCGGCTCGGGCGGCCCCGGCGCCAGTAACGCGCAGGGCGACACGCCGACCTCGCGCTTCGCCCGCTCGGGCGGCGGCAACCTGACCGTCAACGGCCAGCGCCCGACCAACAACAACTTCTCGCTCGACGGCGTCGACAACAACGAGCCGCAGTTCGGAACCATCGGCGTCTTCCCGAACCCGGACGCCATCGCCGAGTTCCGCGTCTCGACCAGCATCCCGCCCGCCGAGGTGGGCCGGGCCAGCGGGGCCGTCATCAACACGACGACCAAGTCGGGCACCAACGAGTACCACGGCTCGGCCTACTACTACGGCCAGAACTCGGCGCTCAACGCCTACCACCCCATACTCAAGCGCGACCGCGCCCTCGACATCGCGAACAACGCCAGCTTCATCCGCGAGAAGGCCGTCCAGCAGATCCACGAGTTCGGCGGCACCTTCGGCGGGGCCGTCCGCTTCCCCGGCTACAACGGCCGCGACCGCACCTTCTTCTTCTTCGACTACCTCGGCCAGCGCAACAACCTGCCGTTCCCCGAGGACACGACCGTCCCGACGGCGCTGTCCAGGGCCGGGGACTTCTCAGACTTTTTGGGCGCGAACCTCTTCCAGAGAGTTAACGACAAGGGGGAGAACAACGGGGTCTGCACCACGCCCGGCGTGGGGAACTGCACGAACACGCCGCTCTTCGTCACCGACACCAACGGCGCCGTGATTCAGGCCCGGCAGGGCATGATCTTCCGCCCGTCGGATCGCCTCGCCTTCGCGGGCAACATCATCCCGCAGTCGAGCATTGACCCCATCGCGCAGCGCATCCTCGGCCTCTACCCGCTCCCGACCGTCAACAAGTTCAACCCCGGCGAGTTCAACCCCAACTACGCCTTCTCGCGCGACGTGCGCGAGGTCATTGACAACTTCGGCATCCGCATAGACCACCGGTTCGGCAACGCCAACTCGCTGACGGCCCGCTACAACGACCAGCGGCTGAAGAACGTCCGCAACAACTTCTTCCCGACGCCGGAGGTCGTCCCGCCGCCGGGCCTTCCGACCGCCGGCTTCGGCGCCGGCGAGGAGGTCGGCAACACGCGCCAGCTCGTCGTCACCGACTCGCACTCGTTCAGCCCGACCGTCCTCAACGAGTTCCGCTTCGGCATCACCCGCATCAACATCGGGATCAACAACTGCGGCGTCGAGGGCGCGTGCAACGTGGCCGAGAACTGGGGTGAGGAGATCGGAATCCCGAACGTCAACCTCGGCGGCCCCGAGACCTCGGGCGGCCCCGGCATCGGCTTCACCGGCACGGGCTTCGTCGAGTTCCTCGGCGACGGCGGCCTCTTCCGCGCCAAGAGCACCAACCCCTACTTCGCCGACACGGTGACGATCATCAAGGGCAGCCACGTCGTCAAGGCCGGCGGCGAACTGCGCATGCGCTTCCTCAACACGATCTGCGGCGGCTGCGCCGGGTTCGAGAAGGGCGCCATCGGCTTCGGCGGCGGCGGCACCGCCAACTTCGACCTGGGCAGCAACGCCGGCGAGTTCACCGGCAACTCGCAGGCCGACGCGCTGCTCGGCGCCACCGGCTTCGCCCAGCGCAGCCGCACCTTCGGCGGCCCCTTCAACCTCCGGATGGAGGAGTACGGCTTCTTCGTCCAGGACGACTGGAAGGTCAACGACCGGCTCACGCTCAACCTCGGCCTGCGCTACGACCTGCTGCCGGGGCCGACGGCCCCGCGCGAGGCCGACGGCCGCATCGGCTACTACTTCCCCGAGGAGCGGCGCGTCATCCTGGCCGGCGACGACGGCGACCGCGTCGTCGAGCTCGACAAGAACAACTTCGGCCCGCGCCTCGGCTTCGCCTACGCCCTCAACAACGAGAAGACGATGGTCGTGCGCGGCGGCTACGGCCTGAGCTACACGCTCGACGGCGTGGACTACCCGCCGGGCGTGCGCAACCCGCCGAGCACCAACATCACCTTCGCCAACTGGACGCTCAGTCAGGGGCCGCCCCTGCCGACCCCGCTCGACCCCGCCAACGTGCCCACCGGCACCAACCTGTTCACGGTCGACCGCGAACAGCGCACCGGCATGACCCACCAGTTCCAGTTGAGCTTCCAGTACCAGTTCGCGCGCGACTGGTCGTTCGACATCGGGTACGTCGGAAACCGCACGGACGGGCTGCTCGCCACCTTCCAGCAGGGGTCGGGCGGCCAGGGCATCGCGCTCAACAGCGCCGGCGATCTCATCAACAGCGTCCTGCTCTACTCGAACGCGGCCGAGTCCTCCTTCGACTCGATGCAGGTGCAGCTCATCCGCCGCTTCGCGCGCAACGTCCAGGGGCAAATCTCCTACACCTGGGGCCACACCATAGACAACGCGACCGGCGTCTTCAACGGCCTCGGCGACAGCCGCAACCAGGGCCGCCAAGGCCCCTCGCACCCGTTCGACCTCGACTTCGACCGGTCGAACTCCGTGCTCGACATCCGCCACCTGCTCTCGGCCAACGCGATCATTGACCTGCCCTTCGGCAGCGGTCAGCGGTTCCTCAACGAGGGCGGGGCGCTCGACAGGCTGGTCGGCGGCTGGCAGTTGAACATCATCCAGAGCGCCCGCTCCGGCTTCCCGTTCAGCGTCGTCTGCCAGTGCGGCCTCGTCCGCCCGTCGCTGGTCGGCGACCCGTTCGCCAACCCCCCGACGGATCGCTACCTGAACGCGGCCGCCTTCTCGACCGCCGTCGGCATCACCACGGTGACGAACGCCGCCGGCCAGCCGGTCAGCTTCGGCAACCTCGGGCGCAACACCTTCCGCGGGCCTTCCATCTGGAACACAGACCTCTCGGTCTTCAAGAACACGACGATCTTCGAGGGGCTGCGCTTCCAGCTCGGCGTCGAGTTCTTCAACGTCTGGAACCACACGAACCTGACGGTGCCGAACAACGACTTCGACGACCCCGGCTTCGGGCGCTTCGACGGCGCCTACCCCGGCCGGTTCATCCAGTACCGCGCGAAGTTCATCTTCTAGCGGCCGCGCCGGGGCGCGGGCCATGTCTCGGGGGGCGGTAGCCGTCGGTTCTACCGCCCCCTTTTTTTGCCGGCGGCCGGGCCGCTCGCGCCCCCCGGCGGGCCTTTGCTACAATCGCCGCGGCCCCCGTCCGACCGATGCCGACCCGCGCGCACAGTATGAAGTCTCGTCCGCTCCGCCTATTCGCCCTCGCGGCCGTCTGCGCCGCGCCGGCCCTCGCGCAGACGACGCCCGCGCCCTCGCACGTCGAGCGCTTCAGCACGCTCGAGACGCGGGCCGAGCGCGTCGAGGCCGAGGCGAACGCGAAGCTCGCCTCGGACCCGAACGACGCTCAGACGCTCCACCTGCGGGGCCTCGCGCGGATGAGTCTCGGCCGCTTCGCGGAGGCCGGCGAGGACTTCCGCCGCGCCGTCGCGCTGCGGCCCGCGGTCTCCGAGTACCACAGCAACCTCGGCTTCACGCTCTGGAAGCTGGGGCGCTCGGAGGAGGCGGTCGCCGCGCTGCGCGCCGCGCTCAAGCTCGACGACAAGAACGCCAACGCGCACTTCCAGCTCGGCCGCTTTCTCGCGCGCCTCGGCGGGCGCGAGCGCCTGTCGGAGGCCGTCGGCCACCTCCGCCGCGTGCTCGAACTCGACGCGCGCCAGTACGAAGTCCGCTTCGAGCTGATCGCCGCCCACCGCGCGCTCGGCGACGCGGCCGAGGCCGCCACGCAGCTCGACCTTCTGATGGACGCGCGCCCCTCCGACCCGCGCGTCTTCTACACGAGCGGCCTGCTCGCCGCCGACCGCGACGACCTCCCGGCCGCCGTCAAGGACTTCAACGAGGCGCTGCGCCGCGACCCGGCCCTCGTCAGCGCGTGGCGCGACCTCGGCCTCGCCTACACGAAGCTCGCGCGCTGGCCCGAGGCCGTCGAGGCGTTCGCCGAGCTGTCCCGGCGGCAGGCCGACTCGGTCGAGGCGGCCTACCTCCACGCGCTCGCCCTCTACAACGCCGGGCGCGGCCCCGAAGCCGAGCGCGAGTCGCGCCGCGCCCTGCGCCTGAACGCCGGCGCGGCCGAGGCGCACACCCTCCTCGGCGTCATCCTCGCCTCGCGCGGCGACTCGAACGCCGAGGCCGCCGAGGCGCTCTCGCAGGCCGCCACGCTCAACCCGAAGAGCTTCGACGCGCGCTTCTACCTCGGCCGCGTGCTCTACGCCCTGAAGGATCACGACGGGGCGGTGCGCGAGTTCCGCGCGGCCGTCGGGCTCCAGCCCCGCCACGCCGAGGCGCGCTTCTTCCTCGGAACGGCGCTCGAATCCGCCGGCGACTCGCAGTCGGCGATGGCCGAGTACGAGGAGCTGGTCAGGCTCGACGCGCAGTCGGCGGTCGGGCAACTGGGCCTGGGCGCGCTGCTGCTCAAGCAGGGCAAGACCGACGAGGCCGTCGAGGCGCTCAGGCGCGCCGCCTCGCTCGCCCCGAAGAACTTCGAGGCGCACTGGGCGCTCGGCCGCGCGCTCGCCGCGGCGAGGCGCCACGCCGAGGCCGTGGACGTGCTGACGGCGGCCGTCGCGCTCGCGCCCTACCGCGCCGACGCGCACTACCAGCTCGGGCTCGCGCTGCGCCGGGTGGGGCGCGCCGAGGAGGCCGCGCGCGAGTTCGCCGTCGTAGACAAACTCAACACGCAGTTCCGCACGGGCGCGCCGGCGAAGCCGTGAGAGGCCGGCGCGTAGCAGGGCGCAGGGAAGTGGAGAGTCGTTCCAAACATCTCGAACCACGTCGGCCGCGGGGCGGCCGCGCGCTCGCGCTCCTCCTCGCGCTGCTGGCGCTCGTCTGTGCGCCCGCAGAGGCGCAGCGGCAGCGGACGCGCCGGACGCCGCCGGCC
>DASZKF010000208.1:0-6980 GCA_035947355.1 Pyrinomonadaceae bacterium
GGCGGCTGTCTGATCCGAGCGGCGCTTCGGAATACGGCCGGTTTCGTTGGGGCCGGCCGCGGGGTCGCGGGCGCGCGTCGTCGTCGGCACGCCCCTTGCTCGGCGTGGTGTCGGCAATAAGGGAAGGGAACGAAACAGAGCGTTCTTTACCACCCGGGCGGGGGCGCGTGAGAGGTCGGGGGAGCCTCGCATGCGCCGCACAGGCCGAAGGCGATTCTTTCGGGGGAACGGGGTCGCCGGACGCGCGCCGAGGTGGTGTCGGAAAAATAAGCCGCCGGTCGATTGCGTCTGAAGGGCTTGGGGGAGCCCGGAGACTTAGACCGGCGGCTTATTTGCGTGAGGCATGCGCGGCGCGGTTATAACGGATTACGGTTGAGTGAAGGCGGGGGCAGTTTTCAACACAGAGGACACAGAGGGCACAGAGAAAGACATCTCTTCTCTGTGTTCTCTGTGGCCTCCGCGCCCTCTGTGTTGAAACTGCCCCCGCCTTCACTCAACACTGATTCGGTCTAACGGGCCGGCCCGCCCGCGTCGAAGACCAGCACGAACTCGGCCGCGACCGTCTGCGCGCCGTCGTCCGAGTCGTAGTTGTCGAAGACCAGGTAGTATTCGCCCGCGGGCAGTCGCTCGCCGACGCGCGCGTTCCACTGCCCCTCGCGATAGACGACGCTCGTCACGTCGGGCTCACCTTCGGCGGCGAAGCGCTCGTACTGCTCGCGGCTCATCAGGTAAAAATCCACGTAGCTGCCGCTCGTGACGCGGAAGCCGCCGGAGACGCGCGCGGGCGCGGGGCCGGCCGGCACGCTGAACTTCACGGCGCGGTGCGAACCCTCTTCCAGTTTGAAGACCTCGTCCATGATGCGGAGCGTGACCGGGGTCGGGGCCGGCGTGGCCGGGGGCGGCGTGGCGGCCGCCGCGGCTTCGTGCGGGACTTGCTCGGGCGCGGCCGCGCGCCGCCCGAGCAGTAAGGCCGCGGCGAGTGCGGCGAGCGCCGCGAGGCAGACCAGGCCGACCACGGCCGCGCGCCCGTCGAGCCTGCGCGGCCGCGGCGGGGCGGCGAGCGGCTGGACTTGCGCGGGGGGCCGCGTCTGGTCGTCGAAGAGCGGCGGGGGCGGCACGACCAGCGTCACCTCCTCGCCGGCCTCGCCGTCCGGCTGCCGGTGGGTGTGGCGCTGGAGCGCGCGCCAGACCTCCTTGATCGTCGAGGGGCTGCCCGTCAGGGAGAGCAGGCTGTTGGGGAAGCGTATGTCGAGGCGGCCGCGCGTCGAGACGAGCCCCTCCTCCGAGTACTGCATCAGGCCGACGCCCGAGAGCGGCTCGGCGATGACGCGCTCGCGCCGCGCGAGCCGCCCCGTCACGGCGTGCAGCAGGAGGCGCTCGCCCGTGACGCGCAGGGTGAAGGGCGTCCGCCCGTAATAGACCACGCCCGGCGACTCGTAGAGGACGACCTCGCCGGGCAGTAAGAATTGCGCCAGGGTCAAAACAAGTCTCCCGGAATCGAACTCGGGGGGTTGCCGCCATGATAGCGCCCGGCGGCGCCGGACGTGAAACGGGCGCGCGACAAAAACGTTTCGTTGGATGGCTTCCGCTTATGAATCTACCTTGTTATGATGGCCGGCAAATGTTTAAACTCCTCGTGTGAAATTCGAATGGGATGAGGAAAAGAACAAAGAGAATATCCGCAAACACGGCTTTGACTTCGCCGACGCATGGGAAATCTTCGAATCTCCCATGCTGGTGGCTCGCGATACGAGAGAAGATTACGGCGAGTATCGTTGGAACGGAATCGGCCTTCTCGGAAACCGGATAGTCGTTGTGGTTTTCACAGAGCGCGGCGAAGATACAATCCGAATCATCTCTTTGCGAAAGGCGCTGAGACATGAGCGAAAGAAATTTGAAGAACACCTCAGAGACAGACTGGGCGCGGATTGACGCCATATCAGATGAGGAAATTGATACTTCTGATATTCCGCCGCTGGATGACGAGTTTTTTGCCAGGGCTGAGTGGCGGATGCCGAAGAGAAAAACCGTCGTCACCCTGAGCGTTGACGACGATGTGTTGAGGTGGTTCGAAGCCCAGGGGGCGGAGTTCCAACGGCGTATCAACGCGGCGTTGAAAATCTATGCCGAAGCACATCAAGAACAGAACCGCTAAAACACCCGCCGTCTAACGCTGGAATTCACCCGCCCGCGTCACGAATAAAGACAACACCGAAGAAACCATACAACGATGATGAGAGGCACGCTGGCGCGGGTCGGGTGGAATGACTTATTCGGTTGTGGCGAACCTATGGAGCTAACTTCCCGGCAAATTCACGCATGGCATCCTGAAGAACCGACGGAACAACGAATTCCGTACTGCCTATTTGTACTTCAACAGTCTTGGCTCTGTTAATCTTCTGCAAAGTCTCAAACGGAATATCTATCAACATAGCTTCGATAAAGAAACCACTTCGATAATCTAAGGCATGGGTAGCCGTACCTAAATTGATTCTTTCACCATCAGATAGGAAGATTACCCCACGAGAAATTTTATACTTCTCATATTCAGATGGTGATGCCGACATAAAGACTCCAACTACACTTTTAGGCGTCACAGGGATTTTACCCTTGTAGCCACTCATCAATCCAAATTGTAATCCTGTGGGGTTAGGGTTTATAACGAACACGGGCGAAATACTCACGACTGTAACATCTTTGAATCTGTCATACTCAACATCAACTTTGGGCGTTACATAGTCTTTGATAACAGTAGGAGCAGCAGCACATCTTTCACCGAGCCCTCTACGGTTAATCAATAGCTGTCCATCTTTCCCATAAACTTGAACATTCGTAAGTCCCAGGTAGCGATTCTCATTGGAGAATGCAAACCCGGAAACAGCTCCGCAAATGTTGCTAGCTTTACTTTCATCAGGGGCAAGGGTGGTTTTAACCGATACGGTGTTTCCGCGAACTGATACGCCAATAATGTTGTAATACCAAGAGGTTTCATAGCCTCTCATCCCAAAATTGCTGGCAAGGTATTTTTCAATCCTTTTTGCCACTTCCGGATTGTCCGTTTCCTGAGAAATCCCAGTAAAAGCCTGACCGGTACGCTGACATATTCCGAAAGCAATTATAACGACCGCAAGCACTACTAACCTTTTCATCTGAGGTTTCCTCTTTTAGTTTTTGATAGGTTGCAAACGGGAGCAACCGAACAACTCATTCACCCAGACTCACAATTAGCGCGGGTCTCGTCGCGTGGCGGCCTTCAGAGCAGTAAGGTCTCGACGCGGTGCGCGTGCACCATCCCCTCGCAGGGCGACCAGGCGAAGACGGTGAAGTGGCCGTCCTGCGAGGCCACGAGCGCGAGCGCGCCCTGCTGATCCTGCACGAACTGCGCCGCCGAGAGGTGGCGCGTCCCGCCGAGCTGCGAGGGGTGTACGACCGCCGCCGCGCCGCCGACGACCGGCTCGGTCACGGTGAGCCGCTCGACCTGCGCGCCGCCCTCGCGCCGCCCGATCTTCGCGCCGAAGGCGAGCAGCTCGTACTCGTCGCTCAAGACGACCGCCCCGTCCACGGCCGTCAGCCCCGCGACCGCCTCGACCGCGTCAATCAAAGCCTCCTGCCAGATCTGCTGCGCGCGCTCTTCGGGGTCGCGGCGCATCAGCTCGGCCAGCTCCGCGAAGGGCGGCACGACCGCGTAGGGGACGGGCCAGACGATGGACTCGCGCCAACTCCCGTCGGCCCGCGGCACGACGAGCAGCGACCCGCCGCGCCCGTGCGCGCGCATCGAGGCCGCGAGCCGGACGAGGACGCTCGTCGGGTCGTCGCCGGCCGGCGCGGGCGCGCCGAACCCGAGCAGCGACGTGAGCAGCGGCGGGCAGTCGGGCAGGCTCGCGCCCTCCTCGTCTACCACCTTGACCTGGTCGCCCTTGAGCACCGCGACGTTGACGAACTTGCCCTGATCCTTGCTCGGCGGGTGCTTGACGACGAGCAGCCCCGGCTCGACGACCTCCAGCACGAAGCAGAGGCGCGGGATGGTGCGCGTCGTCCCCCAGACGTAGAGGTCTTCGCCCTCGCGCCAGACGCCGAGGTGTATGCCGGGGCGCTCGACGGCCGGCGCGACCTTCGCCAGCGCCGCCGGCGTGAGCGGCAGCCGCCGCTCGAAGGTGAGCGGCCGGCCGCCCTGGCCGGGCGCGAGCCACGCCAGCGAAATCTTCGGCGAGTAGCTCTCCTCGCGCCGCAGGCTCGCCCAGAACGCGGCGTCTATGATCGCCTCGACTGAGCGCGCGTCCGGCTCGGCGGCCAGCCCCCGCCGGCCCTTGGCGCGCGCCGCCGCCAGACGGCGCGCGAAGTGCTCGCTCACGACGGCGGCGACCGCGCGCGCCGCCGGGTATGCGGGTCCCGTCATAGCTCTCCCGTCCTCATTAGCTTTAGTTCGCCCGCGGCGGCCGCGTGTGCGGGCGGCCGCCGCCGGGGATTATAAGCCACGCCGCGCGGTTTCTCCCGGCAGCGCGGCGAGGGCAGCATTGGCGCGCCGCGGGAATTGACAGGCGAAGGCTGGCAGGCGTATATATGGCGACACAACATATGGAGACGTCACGCATACTGGAGCGCGAGCTGAAGAAGGGCAGCACCGAGATGCTCATCATGGCGCTGGTCGAGCGCGTGCCGCGCCACGGCTACGAGATCGCCAAGCTCATCGAGGAGCGCTCCGGGGGCGTCCTGCAGTTCCACGCCGCCTCGCTCTACCCGCTGCTCTACCGGATGGAGAGGCGCGGCCTCGTCAAGGGCCGCTGGGTCGAGAAGGCCGGGCAGCGGCGCCGTCGCTACTACCGCCTGACGGCCGGCGGGCGGAAGGTCCTGGCCGCGCAGCGCAACACCTGGCAGGAGTTCTTCGCCGCCCTCGACAGGGTCGCGCGCATCACGCCCGTCCCGGAAGAGACCTGACATGGGAGCCACGTGGGAGCGCCGCGTCCGCGAGCGGCTGCCGCCGCTCGGCCTCGACGGCGCGCGCGAGCGCGAGATCGTCGAGGAGCTGGCCGCGCACCTCGAAGCGGCCTACGAGGAGGCGCGCGGCCTCGGCGCGTCCGAGGCGGAGGCCGAGGCCGCGGCCTGGGCCGAGTTCCCGGACTGGCGGGTGCTGGAGTGCGAGCTGAGCCGCGCCGAACTCTCGCCGGTCGAGACCCTTGCGCGGCGCGGCCGGGCGGCGGAGAGAGTGTTCGGGAAGCGTGGGAGGGCGACGGCGGTGGAACAACTCCTGAAGGACCTGGGTTACGGCCTGCGCATGCTGCGGCGCAAGCCCGGCTTCACGGCGGTCGCGGTCCTCACGCTCGCGCTCGGCATCGGGGCCAACAGCGCCATCTTCTCGGTCGTGGACGCCGTGCTGCTCAGGCCGCTGCCTTACCCCGAGCCGGGGCGGCTCGTCTCGGTCTACGAGTCGCTCCCGCAGGGCGGGACGGGCTCGGTCTCCGTCCCCAACCTGTTTGACTGGCGGGCGCAGTCGGACGTCTTCACGGGCATCGCCGCCTACCAGACCGCCGACTTCAACCTACAGGAGGAAGAGCAGCCGGTGCGCGCCGTCGGCGTAATGGTCACGCCGAACTTCTTCGACGTGCTCGGCGTCCGGCCGCGGCTCGGGCGCGGCTTCGTCGGGGGCGAAGACACCGCGGGGCGACACCGCGTCGTCGTCCTGAGCGACAGGCTCTGGCGGCAGAGCTTCGGCGCGGCCACGGAGATCGTCGGCCGAGACATCCTGCTCGGCGGCGAGAAGTACTTGGTCGCCGGCGTGATGCCGCCCGGCGTGCAGTTCCCCTCGACGGCGGCCGAGCTGTGGGTGCCGCTCGTCTTCACCGAGCGGCAGTTGGCGAGCCGCGGCAACCACGCCTTCCAGACGCTCGCCAGGCTCAAGCCGGGCGTGACCTTCGAGCGCGCGCAGGAGCAGATGAGCACCATCGGGCGCATCCTCGAACGCCAGTACCCGGAGGCGCAGACCGGGCGCGGGGTGACGCTCGTGCGGCTCGAAGAGGAGGCCGTGCAGGGCGTCAGGCCGGCGCTCCTGATCCTGCTCGGGGCGGTCGGCTTCGTGCTGCTCATCGCCTGCACGAACGTGGCGAACCTTCTGCTGGCGCGGGCTGCGGCGCGGCGCAAGGAGGTCGCCATCCGCGCGGCGCTCGGCGCGGGGCGCTGGCGGCTGGTGCGGCAGTTCCTGACCGAGAGCGTGCTGCTCTCGCTCCTCGGAGGCGCGGCGGGGCTGCTCGTCGCGAAGTGGACGATACAGGGGCTGGTGACGCTCGCCTCCGGCTACCTGACGCGCGCGGGCGAGGTCGGCCTCGACTGGCGCGTCTTCGCCTTCACGGCGGGGCTGTCGGTGGCGGCCGGCGTGGCCGCGGGCCTCGCGCCCGCGCTGCACGTCTCGAGGGCCGACGTGCAGGAGACTCTGAAGGAGAGCGGCAACGCCGGTTCGAGCGCGCGCGGGACGTGGCTGCGCAGCTCTCTGGCGGTGGCCGAGGTCGCGGCGGCGCTGGTGCTTCTGGTCGGGGCTGGGCTGCTCGTCAAGAGCTTCCTCCGCCTCCAGCAGGTCGAGACCGGCTTGCGGCCCGAGGGCGTCCTCACGATGAGAATCGCGCTGCCGGCCGCCAAGTACGACACGCCGCAGAAGACCTCGGCCTTCTTCCGGGAAGTGATCGGGCGCGTCTCGGCGCTGCCGGGCGTCGAGGCGGCCGGCGTCATCAACATGCTGCCCTTGCAGCGCTACGGCACGAACGGCGAGATCGAGGTCGAGGGGCGCGGGCCGCAGCCGCCCGGCAGCGTGCCGCTGACCGAGTACCGCTCGGCGAGTGCCGGCTACTTCCGCGCCCTCGGCATCCCCCTGCTCGCCGGCCGCCTGTTCGAGCCGGCGGACGAGGCGGAGGGCGCGCGCTCGGTCGTCGCCAGCCGCGAGCTGGTCCGAGTCTTCTTCCCCGACGGCGACGCGCTCGGCAAGCGCGTGCGCT
>DASZKF010000209.1:0-2813 GCA_035947355.1 Pyrinomonadaceae bacterium
CGCCCTCTTGCAAAGAGCGTAAGTCCTGCGGCTGCGCCGGGACTGTTCGGCGTAAGGTGTGCCTTTACCGAGCAGGCGCGCGGCCGTGCCGCCCAACGCGTCGAGCGTTACGGCGGCCACGCCCTCGTCGGCGGCGCCGCCGGCCAGGTTGAAGCCTTCCCAGGAAAACGTCTGGGCAGGCGAGAGCACCGGCACGCCCTGCGCAGGTTCGATCTCCTGCACGGAGGCAGACGTTTCCCGCAGTGTGATAGGATTTGGCTGCATTGACTTTCACCCCGGAGAAGGTTGGAGGTTCAATGTGAAGGGCTGAGTCGCGCCCGCCAGCGCCACTCAGCCCGCTTCCTTTTGCGACTGTTTACGGTCGTGCCCGGCCGAGAACCCTCCCGCTAGCCCTGTTGGACGGCGCTGACGCGCGCCTCGCCCGACGACACGGCGACGGGCGCCGGCAGGGCCAGGACCTTTCGGTAAACGCCGATCACCCGTTCGGTGATGATTCTCTCGTCGAGGCCGCGCACCGCCTCGCGCCCGTTGCTGCGGCCCCCGCGGCGCAGGACGCGCGCGAGCGCGGCGGCGATTGACTCCGGCCGCTCGTCGGCGCACACCTCGCACCCCTCGACGCCGCGCAGGCGCTCCTCCACGTCGCCCACCCTGACCGAGACGACGGGCAGGTTGCAGGCCAGCGCCTCCTTCACCACGTTGGGCGAGCCCTCCTGCATCGAGGTGAAGACGAGGGCGTCGCACGCGCTCATGTAGGCCGGCACGTCCGCGTGCGGCACGCCCCACGCCACGACGAGGCGGGCCGGCATCGTCCGGTTCAGGACCTCGACGGCGCGCTCGGCCAGCCAGAACCTTTTGCGGGCCTGCGTCGGGCGGCCGACGAAGAGCACCAGCCGCTCGCCTTCGGGGAGGTTCAGGCGGCGCCGCGCCTCTTCGCGCGGCAGCTCGCGGAAGAACTCGAAGTCGAGCCCCGAAGGGATCACCTCGGCCCCCAGCCCGCGCGGCAGGTAAGCCTTCATGTGCGCCGAGACGACGATGCGCGCGTCGGCGCGCCGCGCCACCAGGCGGCACAGCCGCTGGTGGATGAAGCTCGCCCACATGTTGCGGCCGCTGCGGTCGCTGATCGTCCCGAGCAGGTCGCTGCCCCTGAAGGTCACGACGAGCGGCAGGCGTTTAGGGAGGGCGAGCAGCCCGCTCTGCCCGAACTGGGCGTGGACGAGGTCGTAGCGGTCGCGCCGGAGCTTACGGCGCAGGCGCACCCAGGCCCGAAGGTAGTTGAGCGGGTTCTTCGCCCCGCGGAACGGGAACACTTCGACCTCGACGCCCGCCGCCTGGAGGAAGTCGGCCTGCCGCTTGATGAAGTGCGCGGTGCGCGAATGTCCCGGCACGGGCCACTCGCACGTCACCATCAGCACGCGAATCGGAGCACTCACCTCTTGAACCCTCTTTTAAAACGTCTCGCGTCCGCCGTAGTTGATCGCGGCCGGATGCTTCCGCGTCCCGTCTTCCGGCCGTTCCTTCCCTAATCGCCGCGACATATCTAGCAAGCCCCTGATGCCCTCGACCCACTCGCCGACGGCGGGGCCGGGGTCGCCCGGGCGCCACATTTCGAGGCGGGTCCCCGCGGGCTGCGGCCCGAACAGCTCCTTCAAGCCCTGCCAGAGGGTCGGGTACTGGCCGGGGTAGCCGGCCGGCGGGCCGGCGATGATGTGAAGGAGGTGCTTGACATCGCCCCAGAGCCAGCGCAGCGTGACGCCCTCGGCGTACGGGCCTGCCGCCTCGACGCGCTCGCCCTTCAGTATCGAGAGCCAGAGCAAGGGGAAGTTGACGCCGGCGTCTACGCCGAGTTGGAGCGAGCCCCAGAAGCGGCCGTTGACCTCCATCAGGCACGGCTCGCCCGCGCCGTCGTCTTTGAACTCGACCATCGCCGGGCCGTGCCACTTCATTTCGGCGAGCAGCCGCTCGGCCGGCTCGACGAGGCGCGGCTCGGCCGCGACCGAGCGGCGCAGGCTGCTGCCCGACCCCGTCGGCCGCGTCTCGCGCAGACGCTCGTGTGCGAAGCGCGCCACCACCCGCCCGCCGTCGCACAGCGCGAAGACGCCCTTGCCGCGCCCCGCGACGTAAGCCTGTACGAGCGGCCACTCGCCGCCCCGCTGGAACGTGGCGACGGCCCGCCGCAGCTCGTCGCGGGTCTTCACGTAGGCCGGGCTTTCGACCGGCGCGAAGCGCGCGCCGTCCCAGGCGTTGCTCCGGCGCGGCTTGACGACGCAGGGGAAGCCGACGGCCTCGGCCGCTTCGAGGCAGCCGTCGAATGATTCGGGGGCGATGGTGCGCGGCACGCGCACGCCGCAGGCTTCGGCGTGGCGGACGGTGCGCGCCTTGTCGAAGGCCGCTTCGAGCATCTCGGCCGGGCCGCACCCGACCGCCACGCCCGCCGCCTCCCACCCCGCGCGCCCCGCGTTCGCGAGCACGCACGAGCGCTCCGTCAGAGGGATGACGAACCGCACGTCCCGCCGGCGCGCCCGCTCGCGCAGCTCCGCGAAGCTTTCGAGGTCTTCGCCGCGGAGCCTGAAACTCCCGCGGCAGTGGCGCGACCAGGCGGCGAGCGGCAAACGGCAGTGGCTCGCGACGAACACCTCGCACCCGGCCTCGCCCAGCGCGCGCACGCACGCCAGCGCCTGGTTCGTCTGCCCGTCCAGCACCAGAACTCTGTCTCTTGAACTCGTCAACGCTTCTTCAAAGCCAAAGGAATTTTTGATTTTTGATTTTTGATTTTTGATTTGCGATTGAAGGCGGCAACGCTGCTTTCTTCAAAT
>DASZKF010000210.1:0-5564 GCA_035947355.1 Pyrinomonadaceae bacterium
CGCCGGCCGGCGCCGAGGCCGCGCGCCGCGCCGGGATGCGCTCGGTCGGCGTCCTCACGATGCACGAACACGTGGAGGCCGACACGGTCGTGCGCACGCTCGCGGAGTTGCCCGACGACGCCTTCGACTCGCTGCTCTGAAGTCCCGGGCGTGGCGGGGGCGTCAGTCGCCGGGGTCGTCGCGCCCGACGCCGAGCGCGTCGGCGACGCGGTTGATGTAGTTGAACCAGGAGGCGATGAGCGTGATCTGCAAGATGCCGCGGTCGTCGAAGCCGACCGCGCGCAGGCGCTCGTGGTGCCGGGGCGTGACGCGCGTGGCGTCGCGCGTCAGCTCGGCCACGTAGTCGAGCATCGCGCGGTCGCGCTCCGAGAGCGGGGCCGTGCGGTAGTCCTCGCGCAGCGCCTCCATTAGCTCCTCGTCCAGTGTCACCCGACGCAGAAACTCTGCGTGAGACTCGATTCAATAGTGGCAGCGGTTGGTGACGGAGACGACCGTCGCGATCATCTCGTGCTGCGCCCGCGAGAGCGGCAGCTCCGGCGACATCAGCACGCCGAAGGTCGAGAAGGCGTGACGCAGCGCCTCGGGGATGAGGCTGTGCGAGGAGACGATGCCCGAGGCCTCGCCCTCCTCGACGGCGTGGACGGGGTTCGCGTACTCCGCCGGGTAGAGCGAGCGCGCGTCTTCGAGCGCGCGGCGGAGCTGGTCGTCGGCCTCCGCCATGGTGACGGTTCTTATCCAGGTCATCGAATCAATTGCGCTCCTCGGAAGAAGATGAGAGAAAACGTGCAGGCCCGCCCCGCCCGAGACGGCCGCGGGCCGGCCCCGCGCGGATTATTGCCCGCGGGCAGGCCGCGAAGCAACGCGCCGCCGGCAAACTCTTCGTCGCCCCCTGCGCCACCTTCGCCGCCTACGGGCTCGCCCTGCTCATGGCGCGCGGCGAGTCCGACAGTACTGTCGAGGCGGTCAGGGCCGCTTAAACCGTTTGACAGATAGTTCCGAAAGCCCGGGGCCTGTGGGTCGCGAGGCCCGCCGGCTCCCTGGCGGGTAGCCCCGAGCGCGCCGATAAGTGTTGACAAAATCACCGGGAAAGCATATTTTGACGCCAAAGTCGGAGCCCGTTAAAGTTCATTAACATCACTGGTTCTCACTGCCTCGCCCTTCCAGGCGGGCGAAGACGTTTTAAACCTGTCGGTCGGTTTCGCGTTCCAGCCGCTCGTGTTTTTGAGTGTTTGTGCCGGGACTTGAAGACTTCCCGCGAGGGGAGTTTATTCAAACGTCGCCGGGTGTGTCCCAGAGTCTCCCCGTCGTCCCACCATTTAACGGAAGTTTAGGTCTTTTATAACTTTCCTGTAATACATCAGAAGGATTCGTCGCGCCTGTATTAGCCCCCTACAGGGCCGAGTTATCTCCACCGCGCGCACCCGCTCTTTCAAACCGTTTGCACGCCGCCCTGCGTTAAAAAGGGTTTCCCCGCCGAGGGGCCGTCCGGCCGCCCCATCCTCGCCAGAGGGTCGAAGCCGCACGGGAGAAGTGTGTCCGAGACACGAGCCATGCCGAAAAAGGGAACGAAGCGGAAGAAGAACGCCCTAGTCGTCTGCCGCGACACGAAGCGCTTCTGGACGACGCAGAAGCAGTTCTGGCAGTGGGTCAGGGAGGGCGTGGTCGTCAAGACGGGCGACGTGCCGCTGACCGGCCTCTTCGCGCGCGAGCACGAGGAGCTGATGGTCGTCCTGAGCAACACCGTGCTCAACCTCGCCTGCCCGAACCACCTGCGCGAGTCCTTGCAGTCGCGGCGCGCGGCGCGCCTTCGGAAGTGAGCCGAGAGGGGGAACTCTGATGTCGTCCGAATCCTCATGCGCGCTCCGGTGGGCGCTGGCCTGCGGGCTGCTCGCGGTCGCGGCGCTTTCGGCCGCGGCGCAGGCGCGCGTCGAGCCGGCGTCGGCCGCCTCATCTTCGGGAGAGCCTTACCGCATCGGCCCCGGCGACGTGCTCGAAGTGCGCGTCTTCAACCGGCCGCAGTTGTCGCGCGAGGCCGTGCGCGTCGAGGGCGACGGCACGATACGGATGCCGCTCGTCGAGGGCGAGATCCGCGCCGCGTGCCTGACCGAGGCCGAGCTGGCGCAGGAGATCGCCCGCCGCTACCTGAAGTACCTGAAGAACCCGCAGGTGGACATCTACCTGAAGGAGTTCA
Organism: Pyrinomonadaceae bacterium; assembly: GCA_035947355.1. Classification (GTDB taxonomy): domain Bacteria; phylum Acidobacteriota; class Blastocatellia; order Pyrinomonadales; family Pyrinomonadaceae; genus QHXN01. Next base: position 2,192 of record DASZKF010000210.1, read on the forward strand.
ACTCGACGCCGGTCGCCGTGCTCGGGGCGGTCACCACGCCCGGCCGCTTCCAGTTGCAGCGGCGCGTCCGCCTGCTCGAACTCCTCTCCTACGCGGGCGGCCCGACCGAGCGCGCCGGCCGTAACATCCAGGTCGTGCACTCCGCCCCGCCGCTCGTCTGCGGCGCCGGGCCGACGGCCGCCGCGGCCGAGGGCGGCGAGGTCAGCTCCTTCCGGCTCGACGAGACCCTGCTCGGCGACGCGGCCGCCAACCCCTTCGTGCGGCCCGGCGACATCGTCACGGTCACGGAGGCCGAGCAGGCTTACGTCGTCGGCAACGTGCTCAAGCCGACGATGATCCCGCTCAAGGAGCGGGTCACGGTCTCGCAGGCCATCGCCATGGCGGGCGGCACCTTGCCCGACACGCAGAGCGAGCGCGTCCGCATCGTCCGCCAGGAGCGCGCCGGCGGCAAGACCGAAATCATCGTTGACCTCAAGGCCATCAGCCGGCGGCGCGCCGAGGACGTGGCGCTCCAGGCCAACGACATCGTCGAGGTGCCGACCGCGAGCGGCAAACGTTTCCTGCGCACCCTGCTCGGCAGCGCCGTCCCTTCGGCCGCGCGCCTGCCCGTGCAGATCATCCGCTGAGAAGTCCGGACAAACCCGAAGTCGCCCGCGGCCCCGACCCGGCCGCGGGCGCGAGGCCCGGCGCGCCTGCCCCAAACACTGGCGCCGCCGGAGGAACGGTGTGCGGCCATGAGTGAGAGCAAATTGATCCGCAACGAGCCGGTAGACCTACAGCTCCTGCCCGAAGACGACCCGGCCCGCGCGGCGCACCTCGTCGGGGCGGAGGCGCGCGGCCGCGACGCCGAGCGCCTGCGCGAGCTCTTGGGCGCGCTCCGCCGCCGCTGGTGGGTGGTGGCGGCCGTCACCGCGCTCTGCACGGGCGCGGTGGCGCTCTTCATGGCGCGCCAGCCCGACCTCTACCAGGCCGAGGCGCAGGTGCAGGTTGACCTCGAAACGGTCAACACGGCCTTCGCCGCCGCGAAGTCGGGGGCGCTCACCGTCAACCCCGTCAACGACCCCGCCTACTTCAACACCCAGCTCCAAATCCTGACGCGGCCGACCCTGCTGCGCCGCGTCGTCAAGACGCTCGACCTCGAACACGACCGCGACTTCGCGCTCGCGGCCTCGCAGCCCCAGACCACCTCCTGGTGGCGCAGGCTCGCCGGTGGCGGCGCGCCCGCGGAAGACCCCGCCGGGGCGACGGGTCGCGGCCTGCGCGAGGGCGAGTTCATCGGCTCGGCGCTCGAAGGCACCTCGCCCGACGAGCTGGCCGAGGCGGCGCGGCTCGCGCCCTACGTCGAGGCGCTGCGGCTCGGCCTCCGCGTCGAGCCGGTCAAGGAGACGCGCCTGCCGGTGAAGGAGACGCGCCTCATCAACATCTCCTACAGCCACACCAACCCGCTCGTCGCCGCGCGCGTCGTCAACGCCGTCGCCGACACCTTCGTCCGCCAGAACCTCGAACGCAAGAGCGAGGCCGGGGCCGAGACGGGCGAACTCCTCCAGCAGCGCACGGACGAGCTGCGCTCGACAGTCCGCAAGCAGGAGCAGCAGCTCCTCGAATACGCGCGCAACAACCAGATACTCTCGCTCGACGCGAGCCAGAACACGGTCGTCGAGCGGCTCGTCGGCCTCAACCGCCAACTGCTCGAGGCCGAGAACGAGCGGAAGATGGCCGAGGCCGCCTACCGCGCGGCGCTCGAGCCCGGCGCGGCCGCGGCCCTCTCGGAGGGGACGAACAAGGAGGCGGGCACGATCGAGACGCAGCTCGCGGCGTTGCGCCAGCGCCGCGCGCAGCTCCTGACCGAGGCGACCGAGGAGTGGCCCGAGGTCAAGGAGGTTGACAGCCAGATCAACGTCCTCGAGAACCAGTTGGCCGAGCTGCGCGCGCGCGCCACCTCGACCGTCGTCGCCAACCTCTCGACCCGCTACCGGCAGTCGCTCGCGCGCGAGCAGAGCCTGCGCTCCGCCTTCGAGCAGCAGCGGGGCGAGACGCTGACGCAGAACGAGGCGGCCATCAACTACAAGATTCTCCAGCAGGAGATCGAGACCAACAAGGGCCTCCTCGACGGCATGCTCCAGCGCGGCAAGGAGCACGAGGCGCTCCTCGCCGGGATGCGCAACAACGTCCGCGTCAACGACTGGGCGACGGCCCCGCGCGACCCCGTCGGCCCGCGCCGGCTGCTCAACACGGCCGTCGCCTTCTCGCTCTCACTCGGCTTCGGCGTCGGCCTCGCCGTGCTGCTCGGCTACGCCGACAACAAGCTGCGCTCGACCGAGGACGTGCGCAGGGCTCTGCCCGTGCCGGCCGTCGCGGCCGTCCCCTCGGTCGGCGGCCGCGCCCGCCGGCTGACGCACGCGCCGCGCGTCGGCGGCTACGCCCGCCACGGCCTGCTGCTCGACGAGGAGGCCCCGGCCCCGCTCGCCGAAGCCTTCCGGCAGCTGCGCACGGCGATGCTGCTCTCGGGCGGGAAGAAGAACCTGAAGTCTCTGCTCGTCACTTCGAGCATGCCGGGCGAGGGCAAGACGACGATGGCCGTCAACACGGCCGTGAGCCTCGCCCGCACGGGCGCCTTCGTCCTCCTCATAGACGCCGACCTGCGCAACCCGCGACTGCACTCGATTTTCAAGCTGAAGAACGAGACCGGCCTGAGCACGCTGCTCTCGGAGGAGGCCGACGAGACGGAGGCGCTGCGGGCGGTGACGCCCGACGCCGTGAGCGGCGTGGACGTGCTCCCCTCGGGGCCGATGATCCCGGAGTCGGCCGAGCTTCTGAGCGGCGAGCCGATGAGCCGGCTCGTCAAGGTCTACCGCGCCGTCTACGACTACGTCGTGATAGACACGCCGCCGCTCGCCTTCTTCTCCGACGGCGTGCAGCTCTCGACGCTCGTTGACGGCGTCGTCCTCGTCGTCGACAGCGGGGCCAGCTCACGCGACTCGGCGCAGCAGTCCTACCAGGCCCTGCGCGACGTGGGCGCGAACGTCTGCGGCGTCGTCCTGAACCACGCCGAGGGCAACGGCTTCGAGTACGAGCGTTACTACCGTCGGGCCTGAGCGCCGCTCCCCGCGACGCGTCTCACAAGACACGGACGACACACCACCGAGCAAGATGCCCCGCGGCCGCCCGCCCTCCAGCGGGACGGTGCGGGCCGATTACTAGCTAGACGACACGGCATGGCAAAAGTCTTAGAACCTCGCGGCCGGCGGGCCTGGCGCGGCGCGGCCCGCACCGGCGCCAACGGAAACGGAAACGGCCACGCGCCGGCGCAGGCGGCGGCCGCCCAGCAGGCGGTCGCGCCCCGGCCGGGGCGGGCGGTCGCGCCGCTCGTGCG
>DASZKF010000211.1:0-5836 GCA_035947355.1 Pyrinomonadaceae bacterium
CCCGCGGCGGCGGCGCTGTCTTCTTCATTCCGCAATCCGCAATCCGCAATCCGCAATGCGGGGAGTTCGATGGTGAAGGTCGCGCCGCGCCCCTCGCCCTCCGACTCGGCGCGGACGGTGCCGCCGTGCAGCTCGACCAAATGTCGGACGATTGCCAGCCCGAGGCCGACGCCGCCGTAGGCGCGGGTCGTGGACTGGTCGCCCTGCCGGAAGCGGTCGAAGACGTGCGGGAGGAAGTCGGGCCGGATGCCGATGCCGTTGTCCGAGACGGCGAGGCGGACGTGCCCCGCGCCGCGCTCGACGCGGGCTCTCACCTCGCCGCCGCGCGGCGTGAACTTGACGGCGTTCGACAGGAGGTTCCAGACGACCTGCTGGAGGCGGCCCGCGTCGCCCATCACGGGGCCTGCGCCGGGGTCGAAGAGGGCTTCGAGCCGGATGCCCTTGGCCGCGGCCGCGGGGCGGACGGTGTCCATCGCCGCCTCGACGACGGCGCCCAGCTCGGTCGGCTGCGCGTCGAGCCGGAGCTTGCCCGTAATCACCCGCGACACGTCCAGGATGTCGTCCACGATCTGCTGCTGCGTGCGCGCGTTGCGCTCGATGATCTCGACCGCCGCCGCGAAAGTCTTCTCGTCGAGCCGGCCCGAACGCAGCATGTGCGCCCAGCCGAGGATGGCCGTCAAAGGCGTGCGCAGTTCGTGCGAGAGGGTGGCTAGGAACTCGTCCTTGAGCCGGTTCGTCTCCTCGGCGACCTCGCGGGCGCGCGTCTCGAACCGGAGCAGCCGCATGTTCTCGATGGCGACGGCCGCGAGGTTCGCCGCCATCCGCATCGCCGTCACGTGCTCCTCGCGGTAGGCGTGGTTCTCGTAGGACTGCACCTCGACGGTGCCGACGATGTGCCCCATCGTCGCCATCGGGACGACCAGCGAGGACTGCGGGCGCAGGTTGTTGTCCGGGCCGACGAGCACGCCCAGCTGGCCGCGCCCCTTCTGCTTCGTCTCCCAGTAGTCGTTGGTGATGATGACCTGCCCCGTCCGCACGGCGCGGCTGTTCGGCCCCTCGGAAGAGACCGGCATCGGCGGCAGGTTGCTCACGTCCACCTCCTCGCCGTCGCCCCAGGCGTAGTGGGCCGTGCGCACGTCGCGCTGCTCGTCGTAGAGCGAGATGAAGATGCCGATGCAGGGGACGGAGACGAGCGCGAAGTCGCGCAGGTCGCGGAAGATGTTGAGGTGGTCGCGCGCCGTCCCCATGGACTCGGCGAGGTGCGTGAGGCGGTGCAGGAGGGTCTCGTACTCCTTGAGCGCGCGCCGCTCGGCCTCGTGCACGGCCTCCTCGGCGCGCTTGCGCTCGGTGAGGTCGGAGGAGACGCCGACGACGCCGACGAGCCGGCCCGCGTCGTCGAGGATCGGCGAGTCCGTGACCAGCGCCGGGAAGGCCGTGCCGTCGCGGCGGCGGACGAGGAACTCGCCCGACCACGTCTGCCCCGCCGACAGGCACGACATGATCTCGCCGGCCTGCTCCCGCGAGGCGTCGGCCGGCGTGACCTCGACGACGTTGCGGCCGAGGACTTCTGCCGCCCCCCAGCCGTAGAGCTTCTCGGCGTGCCGGTTCCAGAACGTGATGCGGCCGTCGGCGTCGGTGGCGATGACGGCCTGCTCGACCGTGTCGAGCAGCCGCGCCCGGAAGAGCACCTCGGCCTCGGCGCGGCGGCGCGCGGTGAGGTCGTTGATGTAGGCGACGAAGCCGCGCACGCGCCCGCCCTCGTCCACGTCCGGCACGTAGGAGACGTTGATGTAGCGCAGCGACCCGTCCGCGTACTCCAGCTCGCGCTCGAAGGTCACGGCCTCGCCCGCCAGGGCGCGCTCGGCGAAGGGGCGCACGCCCTCGTAAGCCCTCTCGCCGAGCAGGTCGCGGATGTGCGCGCCGCGCAGCTCGTCGCGCGGCCGGCCGAACCAGGCGTCGTACGCCTTGTTGTTGAAGCGGTAGCGCTGCTCGGCATCCACGTAGGAGACGGGGATTGGCAGGGCGTCGAGGATGAAGCGCAGGCGCTCCTCGCGCCCGCCCTCCGAGCCGCCGCGGAGGGCTTCGAGTTCGGCGCGCAGCCCGGCCACCTCGGCGAGAAGCCGCTCGCGGCCCGGTTCCTGGTCGTTCGGGGGGGACATCGGGAAGTAGTCAGTAGTCAGTAGTCAGTAGAAGTCGTGAACGTCGGAGGTCACGCGGGGCGCGCGGCGTATTATCAACCGGCGGCGGCCGCTCCGACAAGCGCGCGGGGCCGCGCGGCCTCGTGCGGAACCGCTCACTTCGCGAGGCGGAAGAAGACGTCCTCGAAGGGCGCGTCGGGGAGGCGGGCCTCCTGGCGCAGCTCCGCGGGCGTGCCCTCGGCGACGAGCAGGCCCGCCCGCATCACGCCGACGCGCGAGGCGACGCGCTCGACGAAGCTCATCACGTGCGACGAGATGAGGAAGGCGCGGCCCGCGTCGCGCTCCCGCCCGATGCGCTCGCGCAGCTTGCGCATCATCTCCACGTCGAGTCCGTTCAGGGGCTCGTCTAAGACGAGCACGCGCGGCGCGCCGACGAAGGCCGCCGCCAGCCCCAGCTTCTTGCGCATCCCGAGCGAGTAGCCGCCGACCCACTTGCCCTGCACCTCGGCGAGTTCGAAGAACTCAATCTCGGCCGCGGCCGCCGACTCCGCCGCGCCCTTCAGGCCCGCCACCAGCCGCAGGTACTCGCGCCCCGTCAGGCGCTGGTAAAAGTAAAGCTCCTCGGGCAGGTAGCCGAGGCGGCGGCGGGCCGCCAGCGCGCGCCGCCTCACGTCCTCGCCGCACACCCGCACGCCTCCGGCGTCCGGCTCGCTCAGGCCGACGATCATGCGGATCAGCGTAGACTTCCCCGCCCCGTTCGCGCCCACCAGCCCGTACGCCTCGCCCGCCCCCACGCGCATGCTCACCCCGGCCACGGCCAGCACCTCGCCGTAAGCCTTCCGCGCGCCCTCGACCTCGACCAAATAATCCATAAGGAAGTAGCCGGTATGGAAGCCCCCGGAAGGGGGCGAGAGAATATAGCCCGGGGCGTAAGCCCTGGGCGAAGGGCAACATAAAATTGGTGGAGCCCCGGAGGGGCGAAAGAGGTTCCGGCCGGCAGCTCTCGGCCGCCGATCCTCTGCCGCCCCTCCGGGGCTTGGTTCCTTTATCGTCGCGGTTCCCAGGGCTTACGCCCCGGGCTATATTCTCTCGCCCCTCCGGGGCTGAATTAAAACAGCTACTGTCTGCTCTCTACTTGTTCGATGTGCACGTGCGCGCGGAGCTGCGCGCGCATGAGCATCTGCGGCAGTCCGAAGGTGTAGAGCGCGAGGCCCATCGGCCAGATGAAGGCCGTGAAGCCGCCGGCCGCGAGCGTGACGCACGCGACCATGATGACGGCGAGGCCGGGCTGCTCCGGTGTCTCGAAGGCGAGGCCGCCGGCCAGCGTGCTGACGATCCACCAAAGCCACACGCACTCGGCCAGGAGTGGCACCGCGTAGAAGGCCGGCGTCGCCCCGCACAGACACCCGAGGGCCCAAGCGGCCAGGGCACCGGGCAGCGTCACGGCGCGCGCGTAGTAGAGCTTCGCGCGCCAGGCGTCCGCGCCGGGGACGCCCGCCGCGCGCTCCAACCAGAAGTGCGGCGACTGGTACGCGACCAGCACCGGCACGAGCGCCGCCAGCGTCGCCGCCGCCAGCACGCAAGCGAACTTCACCGCCAGCACCGGCGGCAGCCACGTCGCTGCGAGCCACGAAGACGACCCGGCCCCGCCCGCCCCCGGCAGCAGGCCCGACACCAGCACGGCCGCCAGTACCAGGACCCAGAGCGCGGCCACCGCCGCCGCCGCGTAGACGGCCGACGAAAAGCCTCGGAGCGTCAGCCGCAGGTCGCGCGCGAGCTGTGCCCTCACGGAATCCTTCGTGACGAAGCGACGCAGCACCCTCTCCCAGTCGGGGCCGCGCCGTTCGCGCGCCCGCACGCGTTTCGCGTACTCGATGTCCGCCGCCCGCCACCTCCGGTGCAGCGCGAGCGCCGACGCGTACAGCCCCGCCGCCAACAACGCACCGCCGGCGAGCGCCGCGGCCCGCCCGCCCGCGCCGAAGTGCGCCGGCTTCACGATCAGCAACAGCAGCGCGCCGCCCGCGGCCGCCGCCGCGCCCGCCCCGCAGAGCGCCGCGAGCGCGTGCGCTCGTTCTCGCTTGTGCCCCCAGTGAATCCATTCGAGCGCGGCGAAGACCTGGGCCAGCGCGACGACGGCGGCGTAGAGCACGAGCGCCGCCGCGAGCGTCGCGTCGGACGCGCCCCCGCGCGTCAGCGCGCGCGCCACGACGGCGACGCCCGCGACGGCCGCGGCCCGCGCGAGCCTGCGCGCGAGCGCCGCGTGCAGGTGCGTGTCGGCCGCGACCGGCAGCGTGTCGAGCAGGGCCTCGGGCCTGCGCGTGTGGTAGATTTCCGCGCTCGCGCGCGACATCGCCAGCACGACGAGGCAGAGGGTCGTCAAAGTCGCCAGCGCCAGCGCCTCGCCGCGCGAAGGCTCCCACCCCGCGTCGCGCAGGATGCGGCCCACGCCGAAGTAGGTCATCCCCAACACGAGCGGCGACAGGATGAGCAGCGCGTACAGGTTCTGCCGCGCCCAGCGCAGCCCGTCCAGCACGCCCGCCCCGACGATGAGCCGCAGGTGATTCATAGAAGACAAGTAGACAGTAGTCAGTAGTCAGTAGGAAGACCTTCGGTGTCGAGTCGTTCGGGTGTCAGCGTCAGCGGCCGGTAAAGAACCTACTGTCTACTGACTACTGTCTACTGTCTACTGCTTTTCATTCTTTTCCTTTCGAGCGCGGCGGCGATGCGGTTTTCGAGGACGAGGTCGGGCGAGTAGTTTTCGAGGCGGAGGAAGTGCGCGGCGGCGCGGTCGAGGGCGGCCTGCGGGACGAGGCCGACGACCTCGCTCCCGAGGACTTCGACGCCGAGGCGCTCGGCCTCGCGGCGGACGGCCTCGAAGGCCTGGTGCAGGTTCGTCCGCTCGTAGCTCGTCAGGTTCATCGAGACCTGGACGACGCCGCGCGTCTGCAGCTCGAAGCCGAGCGCCTTCAGGTTGGGCAGCCCGCCGCCGCGCTCGCGCACGGCCCGCGCCACGGCCCGCGCCGCCGCGAGGTCTGAGGTCTTGAGCGTCACGTTGTAGGCGATGAGCAGCGGGCGGACGCCGACGACGCAGGCCCCGGCCGAAGGGTGCACGCGCGCGTCGCCCACGTCGGGCGCGCGCTCGGGCACCGTGCCGATCTGCTCGCGCAGGAGCTCGAAGCCGCCGCGCCGCACGTCGGCGAGGTTGCGCCGCTCGGGCCTCAGCGCCGCGCTCTCGTAGAAGTAGACGGGGACGCCGAACTCCTGCCAGATGCGGCGGCCGGCCTCGTGCGCGAGCTGCACGCAGTCGCCGATGCCGACGCCCTTGAGCGGGACGAACGGCAGCACGTCGCACGCGCCCACCCTGGGGTGCGCGCCGGCGTGCGCGCGCAGGTCTATCAGCTCGACCGCGCGCCCGACGGCGCGCACCGCCGCCTCGACGACCTGCTCGGGCGGCGCGACGAAAGTTACCACCGAGCGGTTGTGATCCGCGTCCGCGTGCGTCCCCAAAACGAGCGCGCCCTCGACCGACTCGACCGCCTCGACGAGCCGCCTGACCGTCTCGGCCTCGCGCCCCTCGCTGAAGTTCGGCACACACTCGACGATGCGATCCATAGAGGACACAGAGGGTACACAGGGGGCGCGGAGGAAGGCAATTTCAAATTTCAGATTTGAAATCGCCTTCGCCGGCTCACTTCTTG
>DASZKF010000212.1:0-2768 GCA_035947355.1 Pyrinomonadaceae bacterium
CGGCGCAAGCCGCCCCGGCCCCGGCGGGCCGCCCCGCCGCCGCGGCGTGGCGCCGGCCCCGGCTCGTGCTGCTCATCGCGATAGACCAGTTCCGCTACGAGTACCTCGAACGCTTCGGCGACCTCTTCGTCGCGGGCGGCCTCAGCCGGCTCCAGCGCGAGGGCGCTTCGTGGACGAACGCCAACTACGACCACACGCCGGCCGAGACCGGCCCCGGCCACGCCCCCATGCTGACCGGCGCGTGGCCCTCCGAGCCCGGCATCATCGGCAACGAGTGGTTCGAGCGCAACGCCGAGGGCAACGGCGGCCGCCGCGTCTTAAACAGCGAGGACGCCGGCGCGAAAATCCTCGGCGGCGCGCCCGACGAGCGCGGCTCGAGCCCGCGCCGCCTCCTCGCCTCGACCCTCGGCGACGAGCTGCGCCTCGCCACCAACGGGCGCTCTAAAGTTATCGGCGTCTCGCTCAAAGACCGCAGCGCCATCCTGCCCGCCGGCCGCCACGCCACGGCCGCCTACTGGTACAGCATCGAGTCGGGCCGCATGGTCACCTCCGACTACTACCTGCGCGCGCTACCCGCGTGGGTCGAGCGCTTCAACGCGACGCCGCCCGCCGACAAGTACCGGGGGCAGGCGTGGACGCGGCTGCTGCCGGGCGAGGCCGAGTACCTTCGGCGCGCCGGGCCGGACGACCCCGAGTGGGAGTGGAAGCCGGCGAAGGCCGTGCGCGAGGAGAGCCACTTCCCACACCGCCTGCCCGAGACGGCCGACCGCAAACTCTTCAACGAGTTCCAGGGCACGCCCTTCTCCAACGAGATGCTCCTCGACTTCGCGCGCGAGGCGATCACGGCCGAGGCGCTCGGCGCCGACGAAGACACCGACCTGCTCGCCGTCAGCTTCTCGGCCAACGACTACGTCGGCCACCGCTACGGCCCCTACAGCCAGGAGGTGATGGACCTGGCGCTGCGCACCGACCGCCAGATCGCCGCGCTGCTCGACTTCGTCGAGGCGCGCGTCGGCCTGCGCCACACGCTCGTCGCGCTCACGTCGGATCACGGCGTCGGCCCCATCCCGGAGCACGCCGAGGCGATGGGTCTTCCGGGGCGGCGCCTCAGGCCGGACGACGTGAGGTCGCGCGTCAAGGAGGCCCTGCGCGAGCGCTTCAACCGCGCAGGTGACGCGCGCGACCGCGGCGAAGACTACTTCCTCGAATTCACCCCGAAGAACGGCAACATCTACCTCGACCTCGAAGCGCTCGGCCGCGACGGCGTGAGCCGCGAGGCGGCCGAGCGCGCGGCCTGCGAGGGCGGGCTGCGGGTCGCCGGCTTCGCGCGCTGCTTCACGCGCACACAGCTGGAGCGCGGGGCCGTCTCGCCCGGCGACGCCGTCGCGCGCCGCGTCCTGCACGGCTTCCACCCAGGCCGCAGCGGCGACGCCGTCCTCGTCCCCGAGGCGTTCAAGCTGGTCGTCACCTACACGGCCGACCACTACGCGCCCTACTCCTACGACACGCACGTGCCGGTCATCATCATGGGCGGCGGCGTCGCGCCCGGCCGCTACCCGAACGCGGCCTCGCCGGCCGACATCGCCCCGACGCTCGCCGCCCTCCTGCGCGCGCAGCCGCCGAGCAACACCGTCGGGCGCGTCCTGATTGAAGCGATAAGGAAGTAGACAGTAGACAGTAGTCAGTAGCCGGTAGGTTCTTTAGCGGGCGCTGACGCCGACACCAAGACGATTCGCTAACGAATGTATTTCTACTGACTACTGACTACTGTCTACTGTCTACTTGATTGAGGAAGAAGTTATGAAACGTACTTTGTCGTGCCTCACCGTCGCCGCGGTCGTGGTGGCTTTGTTTTGTGCGAGTGCCGTCGCGCAGCGGCGCAAGCCCGCGGCGCAGGCGGGCAGGGCCGCGCCGGCCAAGCCGAAGACCGAGAAGCCGAAGGCCGGCGCGGCGGCGAAGCCGGCGGCGAGCGAAGCAGAGCAGAAGGCCGAGCTGGAGGAGATCGCGAGCCTGCCGGCGGCCGAGCGCGTCGAGCGGCTGCGGGCCTGGGTGAGGGCCAACCCGAAGTCGCCGCTCGCCAAGCGCGGGCAGGAGCTTCTGGCGAGCGCGCGCGCCGCGCTCGGCGACGAGAAGCTGCGCGCCAGCGACCGCGCGGGCGGCGCCGAACTCTTCCGCGCGGCCGTGGCCGGCGCGCCGGCCGAGATGTCGGACGAGCTCTTCTTCAAAGTCCTCGCGCAGCTCCCCGCTAACCTCTTCATGCACGGCGAGCGCGAGGCGGCGTTGGAGCTGGCGCGCGCCGTCGAGGCGAAGGCCGGCGCGAGCGCCCCGCGCCTGCTGAGTGTCGTCCCCTTCTACCTCGGCATCGAGCAGGCCGACGAGGCGGCGCGCGTCGCCGAGGCCGCGGTCAAACTCCAGCCCGACCTGGCGGCCGCGCACCAGGCGCTCGGCGCCGCACACCGCGTCGCGCTGCGGCTCGAAGAGGCCGCCTCGGCTTACGCGCGCGCACTCGAACTCGACCCGAAGTCGGCCGCGGCCCGCCGCAGCCTCGCAGACCTGCGGCGCGCGACGGGGAAGCCCGAAGAGGCGCTCGCGCTCTACCGCGAGCTGCTCGCGGCCGAGCCGCGCGACGGCGCGGCCCACACCGGCCTTGTCCTCGCGCTCTTCGACGCCGGCCGCCGCGAGGAGGCCGAGCGCGAGTTGGAGGCGGCCCTCGCCGGGCAGCCCGGCGACCTCCAGTTGCTCGTCGGCGCGGCCTACTGGTACGCCGC
>DASZKF010000213.1:0-5682 GCA_035947355.1 Pyrinomonadaceae bacterium
GTTAAAGACACACTCGGGTTGAACCTTTCAAGCTCGGACGCGCGAACTCGAAACTCGAAACCCGCAACTCGAAACTTGTTTTAGATCGTCCAGTCCAGCAGGCGCAGGTTGTCGGTCAGCCGGTAGGAGGCGAGCGCGCCGCGCGCCTTCGCCCTGAGCACGGCCGGCGCGTCGAGCGCGTGCGCCTCGACGCGCGGCAAAAGCAGCGGGTCGCTCGCGGCGGTCGCCAGCCCGAGGTCGGTCGTCACGGCCACCTCGTAGCCGGCGGCGCTGACGGCCGCGGCGTAAGCGGCCGAGGCGTCGCCGAGCCGCGAGTTGCCGTAAGGGTACGCGTAGGCGCGCGCGTGCCCGTCGCCGAAGCGTTCGCGCAAAACCTCCCGCGAGCGCGCGGCCTCTTCCGTTAATTGCTCCGGCGTGCAGCGGCTGCCGCGCAGGTGCCGGTGCGAGTGCGCGCCGACGTGGACGAGGCCCGACGCGGCGCAGTCCTCCAGCTCGTCCCAGGTCATCGCCCGCCAGTCGTCGGGGCGCGTCCGGCCCTCGTTCTTGACTGCCCAGTCGTCGAACGGCTGCGGGCGGCCGTCTCCGACCGTGCCGGTCACGACGAAGGCCGTGGCCGGCGCGCCGTAGCGCTTGAGGACGGGCAGCGCGTGCTTGTAGAAACTCGCGTAGCCGTCGTCGAAGGTGAGCGAGACGAGCGGCCTCGCGCCCGCCGCGCGACGGCGCAGCCTCGCAGGCAGTTCGAGCAGCGGGACGATCTCCGCGAACTCGTTGAGCGCGGCGACTTGCCGCTCGAAGGTCGCGGGCGGCACGTTCCAGTCGTCCACGCGCGGGTCTACGAAGTCCACGTCGGAGACGCGGTGGTAGGCGAAGACGCAGGCCCCGCCCGCCTCGCGCCGGCCCGCGAGCAGGGTCTCCAGCGACGCGGCCCACCCGGCCGTGCGCTTCACCGCGCGTTTGATAGAGTTGAGACCGAACATCTTTTTTACGGCGTGACGCCCGCGCCCCCCTCGGCCCGCACTAGCCCGCGGCCCCGGCCGGCGCGCGCCCGCGGCTTGAGCGCGCGCGCCAGCGCCGAGGCCGCCAGCAAAGGCGTCAGCGACAGACGGCCGAGGGCCTCCCAGTTGCCCGCGCGCACGGCGGCGCGCACCTTGCCGAGGTAGACGCGCGCGACCACGCGGCCGCGCGGGAAGACGTAGACGCCGCCCCTCGGCTCGGCCCGCCCGCAGCCCGACGCTTCCAGCTCCGCCCGCGGCCCCGCCGGGAGCAGTTCGCGCCCCGAAGCCTCGCGGTAAATCTGCCCGGCGTAGGTCAGGTAGCTACGCAGGCCGTAAGCCGTGCCGAGCCGCTCGGACGTGCGCAGGAGGTAATCCCAGTCGAGCCGTTCGGGACGGACGAGCGCCGCGGTCGAGAGCACGTCGCACAGGCGGACGGGGCCGCTCCGGTAGACCCTCTGCGCCCCGTGCAGGACGAGGAGGTCTTCGGCCGAGGGCAGAAGGAACTCGCCGCCGCCGACGCGCCCGCGCCTCGCGTTGCGGATGAGCTGACCGACGAGCGCGCCGTGCTCGCCGAGCAGGCCGACGCGCCCGTGGTGTATCTCCAGGACGAACTCGCCTCCGCAGACCCTGTAGCAGGTCACGCCCGACACGCGGGCCCGTAGGTCGCGCGGCACGGGCTCGGCCGCCGTCCCTTCGAGCACCGCCTTGTCCACCTCGGCCGAGCGCGACTCGACGAAGAGGTCTATGTCGCCGCCCATGTCCGGGTGGTGCTGGAAAGACTTGGCGAAGACGTGCGCGACCCCGCGCCCTTCGCACGCGCGGGTGACGCGGCCGATGATGTCGAGCATCGCCGCGGCCCTCTGCCGCTCGCGCCCCGCCTCCTCCTCGAAGAAGGCCGGGGGATTGATTCCTAATTCGCCGAGCCGATCCGAGAGGCGCACGAGCACGAAGTTGCGGCGCGCGACGCGCAGCAACTCCTCCCAGCCGCCGGCCCCGAGCGCGCCGGCCGGGGCCGCCCCGCCCAAAAGCAGCCGGAGGGCGAAGGCGGGATGAGACGTTTCGTGCCGCGGCGCCGTCGTCACGCGTTCATCCTTTCCAGCACGGCCGACTCGACCGCCCGCAGGTTCTCGCCCGGCTCGCGGCCGGCTTCGAGCACCAGCCCGCGCCCGCCGTTCGGGAAGACGCGGCGGTAGACCTCGCGCCGCGGTTCGAGGAAGGAGATGGTGTGCTCGCCCTTGCGCGCGAAAGCCTCGGCGGGGCTGATGTCGAGCAGCACGGGCACCGAAGGCGTCGGGGTGAGGCGCGCCAGCAGTCGCGCGACCCGGGGCCGGCCCGCGGCCCCGAGGTCGGCCAGCGTGTCGTAGAAGTAGCGATCCATGATGAGGACGTTGCCGCGCACGCGCTCGACGTAGGCCCGGTAGAGGACGAAGATCAGAAGGTCGAGCGGGTAGACGAAAGACCTCAGCGTCCCGTTCCAGACGAGCCCGCCCGCCGGCCCGGCCGGCGCGCCCCGCGCCGGCCCCCCGGCCGCGCCGTCCCGCCCCCTCCCGAGCCTCCTCAAAGCGGCCCGCCCGATGGCGAGCAGCCCCACGTCGCGGTACATGTGCGACACCCGCACCCTCACCCCGCGCCGCTCCAGGCTCGGCTTGAGCAGCCCGATCAGCGTCGTCTTCCCCGCGCCTTCCAGACCTGAGAAAGTAATCAGCATCGCCCCCCGGGCAGTTTCGGGTTACGAGTTTCGAGTTTCGAGTTAAGACAATCTGCTTTCAACTCGAAACCCGAAACCCGGAACTCGAAACTCTTCTCGCCTTCGGCGAGAGGTAGTTGACGCTCGCGAGCGCGTAGGCGGTGACGAGCCAGTAGAGCTTGTTGAAGAGCCACACCCCGCTCATGTTCGCGACGAAGAGCGCGGCGACCAGGGCCAGCGGGAGGATGCCGTGCGCCCCGTGGCGCGAGCGCCAGGCCGCGTAGGCCGCGAGCGCGAGGCCGGCCAGGAGCGGGATCGTCCCGACGACGCCCGTCGAGACCAGCGAGTAGAGGATGAGGTTGTGCGGGTTCTTCGTCTCCTCCTCCGGGTGGCCGAGGCGCGAGCCGAGTTCGTACGTCCCGGCAATCGCCCCCCATCCCGCTATCGGCCGCTCCTGGATCATCTCCCACGCGGCCGGGAAAATCTGCTCGCGCCGCGCGAGGTCGCCCTCCTCGACCGTGCGCTCGAAGCGCTCGCGCATGATCTCGGACTGCATCGAGGCGAGCGTGAAGAAGACCGCGACGAGCAGCACGCCGAAGGCGTTCAAGAGCTTCCTCTCCCAGCTCCCGCTGCGGAGGATGAGCGTCGTCAGCCCGACGCCGAGCGCGACGAGGCCGCCGCGCGAGCCCGTCTGGATGAGCGCCACGCCGACGAGCGCGACCGCCGGCCAGGACAGGAAGACCGGCTGGAAGAAGCTCTTGCCGCGCCCGTAGGTGAGGCCGATGAGCGCCAGCAGGCCGAGCGTCAGGATGCGCGCGAGGTTGTTCGGGTGGAAGCCGAAGGCGGTGACGCGCTCGACCCGCGCGCCGACGTCGGCCGCGCTGGTCGCCACGCCCGTCACCTGCAAGAGCGCCAGCACCGTGCAGGCGGCCGCCAGGGCCAGGAGCGCCCACTCGGCCACCCGCGGGTCGCGCATCAGGCAGTAGGCGATCCAGCAGAGCGTGACGAGCTGCGCGAGCAGGAAGACGCTCCGCCACACGGCCGCGCGGTGCTCCGCAGGCTCCAGCACGCCGAGCGTCGCGAACAGGTAGAGGTAGACGACCAGGCACCAGAAGCCCGCCGGCGGCCAGCGCAGGAACAGCCCCGGCTGGAGCAGCGTGCTCGCCAAGAGCAGCGCCCCGACGACCGTCGGCGGCTCCAGAACGCCCTCGGCCACCGTCTCGAACGGCAGCGAGAAGACGAAGGCGTAGAACAGCCACCGGATGACGCCCGGCGTCTCCGCCCCCGCGCGCGCGAGCGCCGCCGCCCGCGCCCCCCCCGGCCTGTAGCTGCTGACCTGCGAACTCATATGGAAAAGAAGTGATGAGTGCGGAATGCGGAATGATGAATTAAATCATCCGAGCCGCTCGATATTCATCATTCCGCATTCCGCATTCATCACTTTTATTACGGTGTCCTGACCGTCGCCGTGTTGCTGTACGCCGAATTGCCGGCGGCGTTGTAGGCGCGGATGCGGTAGTAGTAAGTGACGCCGCCAGAGAGCCCCGCGGCGTCCGTTTGCACCGTCGCGTTCGTGTAGGGCTTGGCGACCTGCGTGAAGTTCACGTTGTCGGTCGAGCGGTAGAGCTTGAAGCCGTCCTCGTTCGTCGAGTTGTCGGCCCACGTCAGCCTCACCTGCGTGCCGGAGAGCGCGACGGCGACCAGGCCCGTTGGGGCCGCGGGCTTGACCGTGGCCGGCGGGAAGGTCGTCGCCGCGGCCGTGTTCGAGTTGCCCGAGTTGCCCGAGGCGTTGTAGGCCAGCACCCGGTAGTAGTAGGTCTTCGAGGCCGAGAGGCTGGTGTCCGGGTAGGAGGTCACGTTCGCGCCGAGCGTGGCGATGCGCGAGAAGGTGGCGTTGTCGGTCGAGCGGTAGACTTTGAAGCCCGTCTCGTTGGCCGAGTTGTCGGCCCACACGAGGTTGATCTGCGCGGCGGAGACGGCCGTCGCCACGAGGCCCGATGGCGCCGCCGGCTTGCCCGTCGGCGTCCCGCCCGTCGTCGTCGCCTCGGCCACGTTCGTAAACCCCGAGTCGCCGCTGGCGTTGAAGGCGCGGACGCGGTAGCGGTAGACGGTGCCGGCCGCGAGCCCCGTGTCGGCGTAGGCGGTCGCGCCCGGCCCGGTCTCGGCGCGGCCCGCGAAGTTGGTGCAGCCGGCGCCGGCGCAGCGCTGCACCTCGAAGCCGTCCTCGTTCGTCGAGTTGTCGGCCCACGCGAGGTTGACCTGCGAGCTCGAGGCGGGCGCGGCCGAGAGGCCCGAGGGCGCGGCCGGCGGGTAGTCGGTCGTCGAGACGCTGGCCGTGTTCGAGTAGGCCGAGTCGAGCGTGCCGTTGAAGGCGGCGACGCGGTAGTAATAGCCGGTCGCGGGCTGGAGGCCGATGTCGGAGTAGGCGTTGATGTTCGGCCCGAGCGTGGCGACGCGCGTGAAGTTCACGTTGTCGGTCGAGCGCTCGACCTTGAAGCCGTCCTCGTTGTCCGACGTGTCCGTCCAGTTGAGGTTGATCTGCGTCGGCGAGAAGGCGGCCCCCGTCAGGTTCGTCGGCGCGGCCGGCGCGCTCGGCGTGCGGTCAATCGAATAGCTGTCGACGAGGACGCCGGCGCGCGTAATGAACTCGAAGGTGATGCGGCTGTCGCTCGCGGTGACGCGCATCGCGCCGTAGTCCGTGCCGAAGCGGACGATGCTGCCCTCGATGGCGGTGGCGAACGAGCCGAGGCTCTCGCCGCCGAGGCCGTTGGTGAAGTACGGGAAGCCGTTCTTCAGGACGCGCTCGTAGATGTGCGCGTGGCCGGACATGACGGCGTCGGCGCCCCACTCGCGGAAGGGCCACTGCAGGTTCTTCCAGGAGGTGCGCGAGCTGTAGGGCGGGTGGTGGAAGTAGACGATCTTCCAGGGCGCGGTCGAGGCGGCGAGCCGGCTCCGCAGCCACTGCCCCTGCACCGAAGTGCTGGTGACGCCGTGCGGCTC
>DASZKF010000214.1:0-4028 GCA_035947355.1 Pyrinomonadaceae bacterium
GCCACGGTCGCGCGCGCCGAGGGCCGCGCCGCGGGCCGCACGGCCAAGGCCGCGGGCAAGGCGGCCCGCACGGCGACGCGGACGGCCGCGTCGTCCGGCGGCGGCAAAGGGTCTGGCAGGAAGAAGGGCGGTAAGCGGTAATAAGGAAATGATGAATGCGGAATGCGGAATGATGAATTAGGTGCCGCTCGGATGATGAGATTCAACGTGCGTCACATTCATCATTCATCATTCCGCATTCATCATTATTCTATTACTCCGCGCGGGGCGCGCGCAGCGAGACCAGTTGGTTGATGCGCGAGCGCAGGGCGCGGGTGAGGGCGCGCACCTCGGCCGGCGTGTAGTTGGCGGCGCGGAAGGCGTCGGCCAGTTGCCGGTCGCTCAGGCGCGCGAGCAGCCCGCCGGCCCAGCGCGCCTGCGGGACGGTGATGTCGTTGAACATGCCGCGCTTCTTGCCCGAGAACTCGAAGTCCACGCGGCCGTCCTCCTTGATCTCGTCTATCAGCTTGTCGCCGGTGAAGCCGGCCGGGTCGTTGCGGCTGCGCGTGAAGCGCCAGAGCAGCGGCCACTTGCCGGTGTCGCCGAGCGTCGCGCCGAGGTCGCTGATGGCGTAGCGCAGCTCGCCGCCCGGCACGGCCAGCCGCACGTTGTTCTCGTCCTTGATGTCCCAGTTGTTGAGGACGACCATCATCACCTTGAGGCCCTGGAACTCGCGCGTGCCGACGAAGGGGTTGTCGCCCCACTTCCACTCGCCCTCGCGCTCGACCGACTCGGGCCGCGCCTCGAAGCGGACGTTCTCGAAAGTCCCCTTGCCGGGGATGTTCGCGCGCCGCGCGAGGTAGGTGATCTCGGTCATGTAGCCGGCGGCCCAGAGCAGCCTTGAGGCGGCCGTCTCCGACTGCGCCTCCTTCCCGACCTTCGCCACCCAGACGCGCCCCGAGGCGTCGCGGACGCGGTACTTCTTCGAGAAGCCGCCCTTCTCCTCCTCGATGAAGGTGAGCCGCCGCAGGTCGGGCCGCATCCGCCGGCCGCCCGGCCCCCAGAAGAGGTCGAGCGCCGAGGCGTCGCGGTGCTCGCGCCAGAGGACCGGCCGGCCCGAGGGCCTCCGCTTCCCTTTCTCCGCGGACTGACCCGCGGCCGCCTGGGCGGGAACCGCCGACAGGCAGAGGGCGACGAGCAGGGCGCGCAAGGCCGACGAAGTGCAGACGCGCATGGGCACATTCCTCCTTGGAAATTCGTTTACCGGAAACCGCCCTGGGAGAGATTTATGGCCCTTAAAATATCACCACTCCGGCCGGAGTGGTAAGGCCCGCGGCGCGCCGATCAGGCCCGCGTCGGCGCGGCGCGGTCGAACTTCTCGACCTCGCCCCAGTAGCGCGGCTGCACCAGGAGGCGCCGGACGAGCGGCCGCAGGCCCAGTCCGCCGAGATACCCGTAGCCGCCCGCGAGCGCCGAGAAGATGGCCCCGCGCCTGAGACGCAGCAGGCTCCTCACGCGCGCCGGGGCGAGCAGCGCCTGCACCCGGAGAAGTATCTGGTAGCGCCACTCGCCGAGGTGACGGCGGTACTGCGCGTAGAGGAGGGCGGTGTGTCTGCTGTAGGCCAGGTCGCGTTCGAGATGGAGCCGTCGGTCGGCGCGCCAGCCCTGATAGTCGTCGGGCAGCTCCTCGATGTTCAGCCCCTCGCCGACCCGCCGGAAGACGGCGTAAAGCTCTTCGCGCTCGGCGGCCGAAAGGGGGCGGTAGAGCAGCCGGTGCGCGCGCTCCGAGTAGTCCACGAGCATGTAGAGCACGTCCCTGAAGGCCCAGCCGGGGATGGCCCGCCCGCGCCCGCGCTCGACCGCACGGTGCGCGGCGTTGATGCGCGCCAGGGTGAGAGCGGCCCGCTCTTCGTCAACGAAGACGATCTCCTGCGCGTAGCGGACGGTAGAGAACATCCGCCCGACGGGGTCTCTCGGGAGCTTGCCGGTGAAGAAGAGCCAGTCAACGGCCCGGTTCAGCGCGAACTCGGCCGCCGACCCGGCGAAGACGAGCAACACCAGGTCCGGGTCGCCCCAGATTCTCCTGACGACCGAACCCCGCCGGACGAAATCATGCTTGACGGGCGGCCTCCCAGCGTTCCCTTCGTGAATCACCAACGACCTCGCTTTCCCCGACCGACGCATATAAGAAACGCGATTCGTCTTTTTAGTTTCACGGCGTCCTACACTTATCAGCATAAAAAAAAGCGTTAGAATCGCCTAACGCCGGAGCCTTCCGGGGCGAGGGGGCCGAAGCTTTTGCGAATGGGAGAGGGCGGAGAGGGCGGCGCGGTAAACGTCGGGCGTGACGCCTCTGAATCGAGCGGCGGCGCGCGGGCCGCGGCGTCGGCCGCGACGATGGCGGCCGTCGGCGCCGTCGGCCCTCGGAGCGCGCGCCTCTGGCTGCGCACCGACGCCGCAGGCCCGTTCAGAGTTGAGATCAGCGCGGGCGCGGGCGGGCCGCGCGTCGCCGAGGTCGCCGACACGCGCGCGCGGGAAGACGACGGCTGCATGGCCTTCACGGTACCCGACGACGCGCCCGGCGTCGGAGCGCTCTCGCCGGCGACCGGGCACCGTTTCAGGATCAACGTCTCGCGCACGGGCGAGCCGGTCGGCGAGGGCCGTTTCGAGACGGCGCCGCCCGAAGACTCGCGTGAGCCTTTCGCCTTCGCCTTCATGAGCTGTCACCAGCCTTTCCGGCCGGACGGCTCCGTGCACCCGGACTCCGCGAGGATGCTGGCCGCCCTCGAACCCGCGCTCGAGGCGCGCGGCGTCAAGTACCTCCTGCTCATCGGCGACCAGATTTACGCCGACGCGCCCCGCCGGCGCAGGCTGCTGCGAGCCGACGCCGAACGGCCGCTCACAGGCAGGCCCCCCGAAGAGATTCGCGCGCTCTACCACGCGCGCTACCGTCTGTTCTGGTCGCCCCCCGAAGTGCGGCGGCTCCAGTCGCGCTGGCCGACCTGGTGCATCTGGGACGACCACGAGGTCGCCGACGACTGGGGCGCGCGGCGCAAGCACTCGCGCCCCGAGTGGCGGAGCGTCTTCGAGGGCGCGCGCCAGGCTTTCGTCAACTACCAGGTCTCGCGCGCGGGACCTGCGGGGCCGACGCCGCCCGCGTCCTTCCACCAGTCGTTCGTGTGGGGGCCTTCGGCGACGTTCGTCATGGACCTGATCTCACAGCGCGCGGCCTTCGGACGCGAGGGGAGGATTTACGGCGACGAACAGCTCGACGCGCTGAAAGAGTTCCTCCGCGGGCAGCGTGACCGCCCCGTCGTCTTCGTCGTCCTGACCGTCCCGCCCGCCTACCTGCCCGACTGGCTGGTCGGCCTGGGCGGGCGCCTGCCACACTTCGGAGAGGTCTTCGGCACACGCTGGAACGCCGCCCCGAACCGCCACAGCCTCGACCGCCTCTTCGACGTGCTGCGCGCGCACCAGCGCGAAGCCCCCGGCCGGAGGCTCGTGCTCCTTTCGGGCGACGTGCACCAGGGCGCGGCACTGTCACTGCGCTGGCCCGAGGGCGAGCGCGCCTACCAGTTCGTCTCCAGCCCCGTCACCAACGCCGGCCGCGACTGGAAGCAGCTGCTCGCCAAGCGGCTCTCCTTCTCCCTGCGCCGCGCGCGCCACGGCCGCGGGCACGTAGAGGTCAAACTCCTTCCGGGCGAAGGCCCCGCCCGCGAGAACCCTTTCGACGGCCTGAACGTCGGCGTCGTGCACGTCGAGCGCGACGGCGCGGCCGTCCGCTTCGAGCTCATCACTAACGACGCCAGCCAACACGGCGCGGCCCGCACGGCCTTCGACAGCGGGCGGCTGTGAGCGGCCGGCGCGACGGCCCGCGTGGCCGCGCTTTCCCGCCGCCGCCGATTTTTCCCTTGACCTTCTAGGGGGAGTGTGCGATCATCCCTAGGAGTAAAGAGGGGGTGCGGCGTGACGAGACAAAAGCCCGAGCTGCCGCAGGGCACGCTCGACCTGCTCATCCTCAAGGCCCTCAGCCTCGGGCCGATGCACGG
>DASZKF010000215.1:0-5366 GCA_035947355.1 Pyrinomonadaceae bacterium
GCCCCTGACCCCCAGAGGGCGGCGGGGCGCGTGGCGGCTCCGGGCGGCACGGTCGCCCCCTTCCGCAAAAATTTAAACTCATTTCGCAGGAGGAATGCGATGAGACTCGCGAGAAGAGCGCTCTTGGCCGCGCTCAGCACCCTGATCCTGGTATCGGCAGTTTCCGCCCAGACACTGCGACCGGGCAATGATCCGCGCAATCAAGCGCCGACCGTCGGCACGGGCGGCCCCCCGGGCGGGCCGACCGGGCTCTTCACCATCTACGACGGCGACACGCTGCGCCGCGGTGAGTACACCTTCAGCATCGCCTACAGCAACTACGACCGCGACCCGGGCGACGTCGACCTGACGGTCGTCCCCCTGAGCGTCAACGTCGGGATCAACGACTACCTCGAGCTGTTCTTCAGCACCGAGGGCTGGCGCGGCGTCCACGTCAACAACCCCAAGCACCTGTCGAGCTTCTACCTCCCGAACTCCCAGCTCTTCTTCGGCAACGGCATCCTCGGCAGCGGCCCGGCCATCATCCTCGCGCCCATCCGCGTCAGCGGCCCGAACGTCGGGACGGGTGCGGTCTTCCGCCCGGCCCTCGTCCCGGCCTTCGGCGTCAACGGCCTCGGCGGCCAGCCCTTCGTGCAGTTCCCGTTCGTCGGCGGCACCGGCCCGACGCTCGGCGTCGAGGGCAGCTTCATCGCGCCTCGGTTCGTCAGCACGCTCGGCGGCGCGACGGGCGGCGACGGCGGCAACTTCGGCGCGGCGTCGAACTTCCCCGGCATCGGCTCGCCCTGCGGCAGCATCCTGCCGGGCGTGGTGCTGACGACGCGCGTCATCCCGCCCAACCTGACCTTCGGCCCGCTGACCGTGCCCGACCTGTTCACGACCTGCCCGACTTACTTGCCGGACGCGCCGTTCATCAACCGCCTCTACGGCGAGTCCAGCTTCGGCACGATGAACGTCGGCGCGAAGATCCGCTTCACCGAGCCGGACAACCCGCTCGGCGTCGGCATCGTCCCGTTCTGGCGCTTCTACCTGGATCAGGCCGACGACTTCAGCGGCTTCAACCAGCTCCAGCGCGGCGCCAGCCCCGGCGGTAACATCGGCGACTTCGGCCTCATCGGCTTCATCGGCGGCCGGCTCAGCCGCTCGGTCAGCCTCTCGGCCAACCTCGGCTACATCCTGAACAGCAACCCGAAGTCTGACGCCGTCGGCGGCGACGGGGTGCTGCTCGACCGGCCCGACGAGTTCGTCGCCGGCGTCGGCTTCGACTTCGTCGTCAACCGCCACTTCCAGATCATCAGCGAGCTGAAGTCGGTCCACTACGTCGCGGGCCGCACGCCGAACGCGTTCGAGAACAACCCCGTTGACTTCCTCGCCGGCGTCCGCGTCTACCCGCGCCGCTGGTTCGGCTTCAGCGCTTGGTATCGCGCGCACCTGAACCAGCAGGGCGACCGCTTCCTCGACTTCTTCGGCGACGACGATGACGACGTCAACGACGGGTTCCCGGTCGGCTTCCGCCAGTCGGAGAACCCGCACGGCTTCGGCTTCCAGTTCTGGATCGGCCGCCGCAACGAGCGGCTCCCGGTCATCTTCCCGAACCAGCCGCCGACCGTCACGCTCTCGGCCGCCTCGACCCGCGTCGTGCTGCCGGCCGTCTGCACCGGCGACCAGCAGCCCGACCCGGCCTGCACGCCGACGGCGGCCTCCGTGGCCCTCTCGGCGATGGCCACCGACCCGGACGGCGACACGCTGCTCTACACCTACTCGACGACGGGCGGGCGCGTTACGGGCGACGGCCCGAACGCCACCCTCGACCTGACGGGCGTCGAGCCGGGCACCTACACCGTGACGGTCGAGGTCGACGACGGCTGCGGCTGCGTCGCCTTCACCTCGACGACGGTGACGGTCGAGCGGTGCAACTGCATCACCCCGCCGCCGGCCTGCCCGACGGTCAGCGTGAGCTGCCCCGACACGGCCAAGCCGGGCGAGCCGATCACCTTCACGGCCAACGTCTCGGGCGGCAACCCGAACGTCACGCCGACCTTCAACTGGACGGTCTCGGCCGGCACGATCACCAGCGGCCAGGGCACCGGCACGATCACCGTCGACACGACGGGCCTGCCGGGCAACTCGACCGTCACGGCGACCGTTGACGTGGGCGGCTACGAGCGTAGCTGCGACACCTCGGAGAGTTGCACGACCAGCCTCGCCGCCCCGCCAGGGCCGAGGAAGATTGACGAGTACGGCAACATCCGGTTCAACGACGAGAAGGCGCGGCTCGACAACTTCGCCATCGAGCTGCAGAACGACCCGACGGCCACCGGCCACCTGATCTGCTACGGCGGGCGCAGGGGCCGTGCCGGTGAGGCGCAGCGCCGTTGCGACCGCGCGAAGGACTACCTCGTCAACACCCGCGGCATCTCGGCCGACCGCATCGTGACGGTAGACGGCGGGTTCCGCGAAGACCTGACGGTCGAGCTCTGGATCGTGCCGCAGGGCGCGACCGCGCCGACCGCCAGCCCGACCGTCGACCCGAGCGAGGTGCAGACGACCGCGCCCCGCCGCCGCCGTCGCCGCGGTCGGGACGACGAAGAGGACGAGGAGTAAACCTTAACCCTTAACCCGCGCCCGCGTTGACTCGCGGGCGCGGCCCCGACACCGGAGCGGGCGGCGCCTCTCGAAAGGGAAGCGCCGCCCGCTCTCTTTTCCGGCCGCCCCGGCCCCTCCGGGCCGTACAACTGCGCTTTTCGCCCCGGCATCCTAGCCAGCGCGCCCTCCCCGACGCCCGCCGCCTGCGTTTGCCAAGCGGGCTATAATGATATAGATAAGTATGCCCCGCGCGGCTCGGCCCGCGCCACGCGACTGACACTTTGCCCCAGAGGTGACGATGACTCCGATGATTTCGACGCGGCTCCTGAGACTCGCCGTCGCGGCGCTCCTGCTCCTCGCACTGCTCCTCCCCGGCGCGGCCGCGCTGGCCGCCAACGACGGCTCAACCGACCCCGAGGGGATGCGCCTGATGAACTGGGCCGTGACCGGGCCAATGGGGGGCGACGTGCGCTCGCTCGTCATCGACCCGCAAGACCCTTCGCGCATCTACTTCGGCACCATTGACGGCCAGATTTACGCCTCGTCGGACGGCGGCGCGTCCTGGTCGCGCCTCGAAGGCTTCAACCGCCCCGGCCTGCTCATAGACAATATCCTCATAGACGCGGAAGACTCGCGCATCATCTACGCCGCCGCCCACCGGCACAAGCAGTCGGGCGGCTTCTTCAAGTCCACCGACGGCGGCCGCACCTGGCGCGAGGTCGAGCAGCTGAAGAACGAGGCCATCCACTCGCTCCGCCAGTCGCCGCTCAACCCCGACACGCTGCTCATCGGCACCAACAACGGCATCTACCGCTCCGAGACCGCGGGCGAGAGCTGGGAGAAGCTGCCGACGACGGGGATGACCAACGTCAACATCGAGTCCATCGCCATAGACCCGCGCGACGACCGGGCCATCTACGCCGGGTCGTGGCACCTCCCGTTCAAGTCCACGGACGGCGGGCAGACGTGGCAGGTCACGAACAAGGGCATCATTGACGACTCGGACGTCTTCGCCATCGAGATAGACGAGCGCAACCCCGACCACGTCATCGCCTCGGCGTGCAGCGGCATCTACGAGACGAAGAACGCCGGGGCCTCCTGGCGCAAGGTCAACGGCATCCCCTCGCAGTCGCGCCGCACGCGCGCCATCCTCCAGAACCCGGCCCGGCCCAACGTCATCTACGCCGGGACGACCGAGGGCTTCTGGATGTCGCCCGACGGCGGCGACAGCTGGAAGGTGACGACCAACCGCCAGAGCTTCGAGGTCAACGCCATCGCCGTCCACCCGAAGAACCCCGACACCGTCTACATCGGGACGAACAACTACGGCGTGATGATCTCGCGCGACGGCGGCCGCAACTTCGCGCCCTCGAACGAAGGCTACTCGGGCCGCCGCGCCTACTCCATCCTGCCCGACCGCGAGGTGCCGGGCCGCGTCTACGCGACGACGATCAACACCGCCACCGGCGGCGGCTACTTCTACGTCTCGACCGACGGCGGCGTCACCTGGCAGCTCTCGGCGCGCAATATGCCGCAGCGCCTCATCGGCTACTCGATACTCCAGGACACCGTTGACGCCAACGTCATCTACCTCGGCACCAACTACGGCCTCTACCGCTCGGCCGACCGCGGGGCCTCCTGGACTCCGATGGGCGCGCCCAAACCGAAGAAGCCCGCGCCGAAGGCGAGGGGGCGGCGCCGCCGCGGGGCCGCCGCGGCTGCGACCGAGGAGGTTGCCGCGGCGCCCGCCCCGGCGCGCCCGACGCCCAACGAGACTGTCAAGCGCGCGCAGGAGGCGCTGAACCTCGCCGGCTTCGAGGTCGGGACGCCGGACGGCATCGCCGGCTCGCGCACCGTCGGGGCGCTCCGGAAGTTCCAGGCGGCGAAGGGCGTGCCGGTCTCGGGCCAGCTGGACGCCGCGACGCTCATCGCGCTCGGCCTCGCCGGCGGGATGCAGGAGGCCGGCCCGCTGGCCGACGCCATGCAGAACGCGCCCGTCTACCTGACCGACACGATCAACGCGCTCGCCCACACCGGCGACGAGCAGGACGGCAAGCCCGGCATGCTCGCCGCCACCAACGCCGGCCTCTTCCGCACCTACGACCTCGCGAAGGGCTGGGAGCGGCTGCCTTACGGCCAGGGCTTCGACACGCGCACGCTCTGCGTGCTGGTGGCGGCGAAAGACCCGGAGGTCATCTACGTCGGCACGTCGAACTCGGGCGTGCTCGTGACGCGCGACGGCGGCAAGTCCTGGGTGCAGCTGCGCGGCATCCCGACGGACGCCCCCGTCAACGTCATCGAGCAGGACCCGGAGCGCGCGCACCTCTACGTCGGGACGACGCAGACGCTCTACATCTCGCACGACGGCGGCCAGCGCTGGCTGCGGCGCGGCGGCGGCCTGCCCTTGGGCAGCTTCACCAGCGTCCTCATCAACCCCGAGAACCCGGACGAGATTTTCGCCGGCAACGCCTACGAGCGGGGCGGGCGGGTCTTTACGCCGGCCGAGGGCGGCGGCGTCTTCCGCTCGACCGACGCCGGGATGACATGGCAGCGGCTCGACCCGCCGCTCCCGAGCCGCCGCGTCTGGGCGCTCGCCTTCGACCCGCGCGACCCCGGCAAGATTTTCGTCGGCTCGCACTCGGCCGGCGTCTTCGTCGCCCGCCGCGAGGCCGGCGGCGCGGCCAGCAAGTAAAGTCAGAAGGGAAGGGCCTCGCCGGAGAGGGGGCCGGGCGCCGGGGAGACATCGTCTCCCACCTGGTGCCTGGCCCCCTCTTTAGCGAGCC
>DASZKF010000216.1:0-5921 GCA_035947355.1 Pyrinomonadaceae bacterium
CGTGCGCGCCCGCAAAGGCTTCTACCCGCCCGGCGTCGCGCCGCCCGCCACGGCCGAAACCTCCCGCGCCGTCGTGCCGCAGGTCAGGACGGTCACGAGCCGCGCGAATCCCTCCTGGCGCTCGCCGCGCGGCTCGTGACCGTCCTGACCTGCGGCACGACGGCGCGGGAGGTTTCGGCCGTGGCGGGCGGCGCGACGCCGGGCGGGTAGAAGCCTTTGCGGGCGCGCACGCGCAGGTGCGGGCGCGTCTTGACGCTGACGTTGATGAAGCGGAAGTAGTGATCCTTCCGGTCGTCCTGCGGGTTGTAGCCGAGGACGTACTGCTGCGCGAGGTCGCGCGAGATTTGCGTGAAGGCCGCGTCGAGGTCTTCGAGCGTGCGCGGCACGAAGACGGCCCCGCCCGTCTGCTCGGTCAGCTTCCGCATCGCCTCCTCGGCGGCGCGGTCGTGCAGGTTCGGGTCTTCGAGCTGCCGCGTCTGCACGACGTAGACCTGGCACTCGGCGCGCAGCGAGCGGTTGAGCGCCTCCTCGAAGCTGAGGTCGCTCAGCGTGTCGGAGCCGTCCGAGACGAGGACGAGGACTTTGCGCCCGGCGAGCGGGCGGATGTGCTCGGCGGCCTGCGCGATGGCGTCGAACAGCGCCGTCGCGCCCTGCGGCTGGCCGAAGCTCTCGATGGTGCGGACGAGGGCGGGGACGTTGTTCGTGAACGGGTGTTCGAGCCGGGGCTGCGTCGAGATGGAGTAGATGGCGGCTCGGTCTATGGGGCGGACGACCGAGCGGAAGAAGCGCAAGGCGGCCTGCTTCTCGAACTCGCGCGCCGCCGAGAGGCTCTGGCTGTTGTCGAAGAGCAGCGCGATGCTGACCGGCGTCTCGGCGCGGCTCAGGTCGCTGATCGGCTTCATCTCGCCGTCAACCTTCAGCTCGAAGTCTTCGAGCCGCAAATCAACGACGGCCCGCCCGCGCGCGTCTACCACCGTCGCCGGGATGAGCACGAGGTTCGTGTCGACGCGGACGACCTCGTCCTCGTCAACCTCCTCGGAGACCGAAGCCTCACCTTCCTGCTGTTGCTGCGCGGCCGGGGCCTCGGCCTTCGGGCCGACCGTGCGCGGGCGGACGTAAGGCGTGGCCGAGGGCGCGGGGAGTTCGCCGTTCTGCTGCGCGGCCGCGCCCGCCTGCGCGAAGAGGAGCGCGGCAAAGAGGGGAGTAAGGCGCGCGAGGAGGCCCGCCGCCCGCCGCGGGCCGGGAAAATTCTGCCGAGGTGTTTTCGAGGTCAAGGCGCGTTCTCTCCCTGGGTCGAGCCGTCCGTGCTGAGGCTGGTGCGTCGGGACGGGGCGCGTCGGGCGCGCCTCCGTGAGCGGGCGGCGTCGGGGGCGCGGGCCTTCGTTCGCGGCGTCCTCTTAGGAAAGGGCGAACGGGCCGGCGCTTCCGGCGCGCGGCCCGTATGCTAACACCTGGAAGGCTTTAACCACTAGCAAACTCTTCGGAAAAGTTGCCCGGACGGCGCGCGGGGAAGGGCCGCGCGGCGGGCGCGGCCCGCGGCCTCGGGCGTACTTGACAGCCCCGTAAGGCGTTTGCTAACTTAGCCTTCCGCTTGCAGAAGCGTTGTTTGGTAATCAGTTTCGGAGGCACGTAGCTCAGCCCGGTAGAGCACTACCTTGACACGGTAGGGGTCTGCGGTTCAAATCCGCACGTGCCTACCATTTCACTTTTTCGACAGCGAGCTCCGGAAGACCCGAGCCTGTTAGATGTTGACGCGAACGCGAACTACGTTCCGATTCTAGTCAACGCGAGACCCGCCACCGCGCGGGCCGCGCGGCGAGGGCGCTTCTGTCGAATCCGATCTGTTGGCGCAATCCCTTTCGGGGACGGCAAAATTCGGTTGACGCTTTCTTTCGCCCGCGGGCCGAGCGGCCGGCGCGAGGCTTTGCGGCCGGCTTCGGCGCGGGGCTTCGGCCAGCGCGCCCTCCGTCGGCGCGAGCGAAAGGGGCAAGAGCGATGAGCAGCAACATCACCGTACAAGTCCAGGGAGGCCCGACCGCGGAGGTGCCGCGCGGGGCGACCGTCGCCGAGGCGCTCAAGCAACTCGACCGCGACGCCGCCAAGCAGGCGCTCGCCGCCAAGGTCAACGGCCGCGAGTTCGACCTCTCGCGCCGCCTCGAAGAGACGGCCGGGAACGGCGAACCCTTGAAGGTCGAGCCCGTCCTGCCCGGCACGCTCGAAGGTCTCGACGTGATTCGGCATTCGACGGCGCACCTTCTGGCCGCGGCCGTGCTCGACCTCTTCCCCGGCACCAAGCTCGGCATCGGCCCGGCGCTCCTCGAAGACCCGCGCTACGGCTTCTTCTACGACGTGATCGCGCCGCGCCAGCTCACCGACGAAGACCTGCCGGTCATCGAGAAGCGGATGCGCGAACTCGCCAAGCGGAACCTCTCGTATCGCCGCGATGTGCTTCCGAAGGCCGAGGCGCTGCGCATCTTCGGGGAGCGCGACGAGCCTTTGAAGTGCGAGCTGATCGCCGACAAGGGTGGCGAGGAGGTCAGCGTCTACTACATAGACGGCTCGCCCTTCATAGACTTCTGCCTCGGGCCGCACGTGCCGAACACGAACCGCCTGAAGGCGTTCAAGCTGCTCTCGCTCTCGGGCGCGTACTGGATGGGCGACGCCGGGCGCCCGCAGATGCAGCGCATCTACGGCACCGCCTTCGCCACCCAGGAAGAGCTGGACGCCTGGGTCAAACAGCGCGAGGAGGCCGAGCGGCGCGACCACCGCCGTCTGGGCAAGGAGCTCGACCTCTTCTCCATCCAGGACGCCTACGGGCAGGGCCTCGTCTTCTGGCACCCGCGCGGCGCCGTCGTCCGCAAGGCGATGGAGGACTACCTCTACGAGGAGCTGAACCGCCGCGGCTACACCTTCGTCTACACGCCGCACATCGCCAAGCGCGAGCTGTGGCAGACGAGCGGGCACGAGCAGAACTACGGCGACTCGATGTTCGCCCCGACCAAGCTCGAAGAGACCGAGTTCCGGCTGAAGCCGATGAACTGCCCGTTCCACATCGGCATCTACCGCTCGCAGCAGCGGTCTTACCGCGACCTGCCGCAGCGCTACGCCGAGATGGGCACGGTCTACCGGGCGGAACTTTCCGGCACGCTCCACGGCCTGATGCGCGTGCGCGGCTTCACCGTGGACGACGCGCACCTCTTCTGCACGCCCGAGCAGATGGGCGCGGAGATAAAGGGCTGCGTCGAGTTCGCGCAGGAGGTGTTCCGCACCTTCGGCTTCGAGAAGATCAAGGTCGAGCTCTCGGTCAAGGGCGGCGACTCCGCGAAGACCTTCCTCGGCTCGGACGAGCA
This sequence comes from Pyrinomonadaceae bacterium, assembly GCA_035947355.1. Lineage (GTDB taxonomy): Bacteria > Acidobacteriota > Blastocatellia > Pyrinomonadales > Pyrinomonadaceae > QHXN01. The sequence goes on from DASZKF010000216.1 coordinate 3,351, forward strand.
GTGGGCCGCGGCCGAGGTCACGCTCGTCGCGGCGCTCGAAGAGTGCGGCATCAGTTACGACCGCATCGAGGGCGAGGGCGCCTTCTACGGCCCGAAGATTGACATCAAGATTGAGGACGCCATCGGCCGCCTCTGGCAGCTCGGCACCGTGCAGTACGACTTCAACCTGCCGGAGCGTTTCGGGCTGGAGTACGTCGGCGAGGACAACCGCCCGCACCGGCCGATGATGGTGCACCGCGCGCTGTTCGGCTCCATCGAGCGCTTCTTCGGCGTCCTCATCGAGCACTACGCGGGCGCCTTCCCCCTGTGGCTCGCGCCGGTGCAGGCGGCCGTCTTGCCGATCACCGACCGCGCGAACGGCTACGCCGGGGAGGTCGCGCGGAGCCTGCGCGCGGCCGGCCTGCGCGTCGAGACGAACCTGCGCGGCGACAAGATCGGCGCGAAGATTCGGCAGGCGCAGCTCCAGAAGGTTCCTTTCATGCTCGTCGTCGGCGACCGCGAGATGGAAGAGGGCAAGGTCGCCGTCCGCGAGCGCTCAAGGGGTGACATGGGGGCGATGCCGGTCGAACAATTCCGCGAGCTGGCGCGGCGACTCGTTGACACGCGCTCGCTCACGAACGGGTAGTTTCAAGTTCAAAGTTTCAAGTTTCAAGTTAAAGACAGGTTCTTAACTTGAAACTTGAAACCTGAAACTTGGGACTCTAACTGAGGAGGTGTAGGTATTCCGTCATTTCGAGGACGCGGGCAGCGCCCGGACAACCGTCGCGCCCCCGCCACGCGCATCAACGAGAGGATCCGCGTCCCGCAGGTGCGGGTGATCGCCGAGGACGGCGAGCAGCTCGGCATCATGGACACGCGCGAGGCCGTCCGGCTCGCCCGCGGGCAGGGGCTCGACTTAGTCGAGGTGGCCGCCACGGCCGACCCGCCCGTCTGCCGCATCATTGACTACGGCAAGTTCACCTACGAGCAGAAGAAGAAGGCGAGCGAGGCCAAGAAGAAGCAGGTCGTCATCACCGTCAAGGAAGTGAAGTTCCGGCCGGGCACCGACGACCACGACTACCACTTCAAGATGAAGCACTCGCGCGAGTGGCTCCAGGACGGCGACAAGGTCAAGGCCACGATCTTCTTCCGCGGGCGCGAGATCACGCACCGCGAGCTGGGAGCGCAGCTCCTCGAACGCTTAGAGCGCGACCTCGCCGACGTCGGCGAGGTCGAGGCCCGGCCCCGCATGGAGGGCAACCAGATGTTCATCATCCTTGCCCCCAAGCGCCAGAAGACGGCGAAGCACGAAGCCCCCAAGCCGCCCGCCGGCGGCGACATCAAGCAGGGGCCGCCCATGCCGCCGAACACGGGCGGGATGGTGCAATCGTAAAAGCAGTAGACAGTAGTCAGTAGCCAGTAGATTCTTTTACGGTCGCTGACGCTGATACCCGGACGGCTCGGGTGCTTTTCTACTGTCTACTGACTACTGTCTACTGTCTACTTTTTTCGGAGGTCATCATGCCGAAGCTGAAAACGCACAAGGGCGCGGCCAAGCGGTTCCGCACGACCGCCACGGGGAAGGTCAAGCGCGGCCACTCGCACGCCCGCCACATCCTGACGAAGAAGACGGCCAAGCGGAAGCGCGCGCTCGACATAGACGTGCTCGTCTCCGAGGCGGACGAGGTCCGCATCAAGCGGATGCTGCCCTACGGGCGGAGCTGAAAAGCAGTAGTCAGTAGCCAGTAGACAGTAGTCAGTAGGCTCCGCATCGAGACTGCTGACGCTGACACGCTGACGCTTCGCCAGAGAAAGTTTTTCTACTGACTACTGACTACTGACTACTGACTACTTTTTTTCGGAGGTTTTGAGTCATGCCGAGGGCAAAACGTGGGAACAAGCGCACGGAGAAGCGCAAGAAGATACTCGATTTGGCGAAGGGCTACCGGGGGACGAAGTCGAAGCTCTACCGGTCGGCCAAGGAGTCGGTCGAGCGCGGGCTGAAGTTCGCCTACACGGGGCGCAAGCTGAAGAAGCGCGACTTCCGCAGCCTGTGGATCGTCCGCATCGGCGCGGCCGCGCGCGTCAACGGGCTCAACTACTCGCAGTTCATGCACGGCCTCTCCCTGGCCGGCATCGAGCTCGACCGCAAGGTCTTGGCCGACCTCGCCGCCAACTCGCCCGACGCCTTCGCCGAGCTGGCCGGCCAGGCCCGCACCGCCATCGAGAACAAACCGCAGCCGGCGGCCGCCTAAAGCAGCCGCCCTTCAAGGGGGCTTGGGATGGGTTCCGAAGTCGAAGACTATCAGGAACAGATCACGGCCGTGCGCGAAGCGTCCGAACTCTCGCTCGAACGCTTCGCGGACGGCTTCGACCTGTGCCTGATGGTCTACGACTTCGGAACCCATCCGAGCCCCCTTGAAGGGCGGCCGACTCTCAGGCGGCCGCCGGCTGCGGTTTATTCTCGATGGCGGTGCGGGCCTGCCCGGCCAGCTCGGCGAAGGCGTCGGGCGAGTTGGCGGCGAGGTCGGCCAAGACCTTGCGGTCGAGCTCGATGCCGGCCAGGGAGAGGCCGTGCATGAACTGCGAGTA
>DASZKF010000217.1:0-5196 GCA_035947355.1 Pyrinomonadaceae bacterium
CAATCGCAAATCAAAAATCCAAAATCAAAAATGCTTTAACTCGAAACCCGAAACTCGTAACCCGTAACCTGAATCATCCCGCGCCGGAGCCGCCGGTGTTGCCGCCCTGCTTGTCGCTGCCGGAGCCGCCGCCCTGCGACGAGACGTTGGTGCCGCCGGCGGTGCCGGTCTGGCTCGGCCCCTGGCCGCCGGCCGGCTCGCTCTCGCCGGCGTAGGCGCGGTCGGCGTAGGGCGGCGCGCCCGGCTCCCTCCGGAGGTTGCCTTCGCCGATGCCCTGGTCGTTCCTCTCCTCGTCCGCCATCCGGGTTCCCCCTTCCGCCTCAGTGATGGCGCTCGCCGCCGGGCTTGCCGCTCTTCTTGCCGTCGCCCTCGCCCTTGTTGGTCGCGCCGCTGCCCTGGCTCTTCGCGCCCGACTCGCCGCGCGCGCCCTCGCCGCCCTTCTGGCGCGTCCCGCCGACGTGCCCGGTCTCGCCCTGCTTCCTCCCGCCGCTGTCCGCACTCATCTCGATGAACCTCCTGTGAAGAAGTAGACAGTAGTCAGTAGACAGTAGAAAAGCCTTCGCTATCGAATTGTTCGGGTGTCAGCGTCAGCAGTCTCAGCGCGGAGCGCTACTGACTACTGACTACTGTCTACTGACTACTCACTTTATCTCGCGCTGAGGATGCCGCTGTCGCGCGTCTCCATGCGGCCGCCGCAGGACGGGCAGTCGAACTCGGAGATGTGCGAGGGGACGGTGACCCGCGCGCCGCAGTGCGGGCAGGTGGACGCGGCCCGGCGCGTGCGGCCGCCGCCGCGGAAGACGAAGAGCGCCGCCGCGAGCGCGATCACGACGAGCGGGACGGCCACGACCAGCCCGACCCCCGTCGTCACGCCGAGGATGATCGCCGCGATGACGAGGATCGCGCCCAGCACGAGCACGAGCAGTTGCGCGACGCCGGGCCTCCAGCCCCCCGCGTCCGTCCGCCCCACGGCCCGCTTCGCCTTCACGTACCCTTCCTCTTTCATGGCGCTCACCAAAGGATTTTAGATTTTTGATTTTCGGTTGAGAGATGACGCCGCGCTGCCTTCCAATCGCAAATCAAAAATCCTTAACTTTTGCCGCCGCTGCCGCCCTGGCCGCCGCCCTGACCGCCGCCGGGCTGGCCGCCGCCTTTACTCGCGCCGCCGCTGCTCGACTCGCGGCCACCGCCGGCCTGCCCGCGCCCGCCGCCCTTGCCGCCCTCCTTGCCGCCGCCGTGACCTTCGCCGACCTTGTCTCTGTTCGACATGCGAGAACCCCCCGTCTGTTCAGGAAGCGGACACACGCGCCGTACATCCGTACGTGCGCCGCGCGCCGTCTCCCGCCCCGCCCTTCAAATGTGCCCGGACGCGAAAAGACAGAGCAAGGCAGGTGCCAGAAGAGAGTAGTCAGTAGACAGTAGTCAGTAGACAGTAGGCTCCGCATTGGGTTTGCTGACGCTGACACGTGAACAATTCGCAGGCGGAGGTTTTTCTACTGTCTACTGACTACTGTCTACTGACTACTGCTTCTCTCACCTTTTGCTCGGGCGGGCCTGCGGGGCCGCCCTGAAGGGGCGGAAATGTTCGTTGAGCAGCCGCGCGTAGCACTCCAGGCACATCCCTCGCGAGTCCTTGACATGGCTGTGGCGGATCAGCCCGCCGCACCACGTGCAGACCACCCTGAAGTTCGTCGCCCTCTGTAAATTCTCGTTCTTCATCACCACCCTGTTCCTTGTTCTTCTCGGTGTATTAAACGCGGGGGAGACTAGGCCCGTCCGGGGGACGACCGCGTTACGACGCAAGCGCCGCGCCGCACGGAACACGCCTTGCACGATACGGCCCGCCGGCCGCGCCGTCTGTACCTGCGCGGACAGAAGAAAGCAGAAAGCAGAAGGCAGAAAGCAGAAGGCAGTGCTGCTGCCTACTCTATCCTAACGGCGTGCCAAAGACGGGTTTTTAACTGCCTTCTGCCTTCTGCTTTCTGCCTTCTGCCTACTTGAATCCTATGGGTGTCACTAAAGAGTTGCCGAAGCTGAGGCGCACGATGCGCGAGGTGTTCGGGTTCCGGAGTTTGCGGCCGGGGCAGGAGGAGGTGATCCGCTCGGTGCTGTCGGGCCGGGACACTCTGGCGATCATGCCGACCGGCGCGGGCAAGTCGCTCTGCTACCAACTTCCCGCGCTCCACCTGCCGGGGACGACCGTCGTCGTCTCGCCGCTCATCTCGCTGATGAAGGATCAGGTTGATAAGCTCTCGGACGCGGGCGTCGAGGCGGCGCAGGTCAACAGCGCGCTCACCGAGGCCGAGCGGCGCGAGAACATCGAGCAGTTCACGAGCGCCGAGAGCGACCTGCTCTTCACCACGCCCGAGCGCCTCGCAGACCCCGCCTTCCTCGCCACCATAGACCGCGCCCGCGTCGGCCTCGTCGTCGTGGACGAGGCGCACTGCGTCTCCGAGTGGGGCCACGACTTCCGCCCGTCTTACCTCGCGCTCGGCGCGGCCGTCCGCGAGCTGGGACGCCCGCCCGTCCTGGCGCTGACGGCGACGGCCACGCCCGCGGTCGTCGCCGACATCAGCCGGCAGCTCGGCCTCCGCGACCTGCGCGTCTTCAACACGGGCATCTACCGCCCGAACCTCTTCTACGAGGTCGCGCGCGTGACTAACGAGCAGGAGAAGCGCCAGCACCTCGCGCGCGTCCTGCGCGAGACCGAGGGCACAGGAATCGTCTACTGCGCGACGGTCAAGGCGGCCGAGGCGCTCGCAGACTTCTTCCGCGGCTCCGACCTCGACGTGCGCGTCTACCACGGCCGGCTCCCGGCCGCCGAGCGCAGGGCGCACCAGGAACTCTTCATGGCCGGCGGCCTCAAGGCGATGATCGCGACGAACGCCTTCGGCATGGGGATAGACAAGCCCGACATACGCTTCGTCGTCCACTTCCAGATGCCCGGCTCGCTCGAAGCCTACTACCAGGAGTCGGGCCGGGCGGGGCGCGACGGCCGGGAGGCGCGCTGCTCGCTCTTCTACCAGCTCGACGACCGCCGCACGCAGCTCTTCTTCATGGGCGGCCGCTACCCGAAGGCGGAAGACCTCGCGGCGGTCTGCGAGGCCCTCGGCGCACTCGGCGCTGCGGGGGCGCCGGCCGCGCTCGCCGACGTGCAGGAGGCCGCGCCCGGCGTGGCGAAGACGAAGGTGCGCGTCGCGCTCTCGCTGCTCAAGGACGCCGGGGTCGTGCGCGAGGCGAGGGGCGCGCGCTTCAAGCTCCTAAAGACGGACGTGTCGCGCGCCGAGCTGGAGCGGGCCGCGGGCCAGAGCGCCGAGCGCGGCGAGAAGGATCGGGAGAAGCTTGAGCGCGTGATGCTCTACGGCCAGAGCGCCGCCTGCCGCTGGCGGCTCCTGCACGAGTACTTCGGCGAGCCTTTCGAGCAGGAGTCCTGCGGCCACTGCGACAACTGCCGGCAGCCTCTCGAAGAGCAGCTCGGGCTCACGGCGGAAGAGAAGCCGCCCGCGGGGCAAGAGGCGCGCCCGGCGAAGGACGGCGGCGCGGCGGAGAAGAAACCTCTGCCGGAAATCTCCGAAGGCGATGCGGTGCGCCTGCCCAAGCTCGGCCGCGGCCGCGTCGCCTCCGTCGCCGACGACAAAGTCACGGTCGAGTTCCCCGACGGCGAGACGCGCACCTTCAAGCGGGAGTTCGTCAGGAAGGTGCGGGGCCGCGGGCGGTAACAGTCGGCGGCGGCTCGGGACCGCGTTATGCTTCCGGACGCGAATGGTTGTAAATTCTCTTCGGCCCCGGCGCGTGCTCGACGAACTGAAACGCCGGGAATAGACACAGAGACACAGAGACACAGAGAACAAACAAAATAGTTGTGTTAGAGGGAGAGTTGCGCGGGGATAACAGTTATGAGGCTTGAACTTTTGCCGCTCAACTCTCCCTCAACAAATTTTCTTTCTTCTTCTCTGTGTCTCTGTGTCTCTGTGGCTGATTCCTTCTTCGCGCCCTGAAGCGACATGAAAGTCAAACGCGGCTTCGCCAGCGACAACAACGCCGGGGTGCACCCGCGCGTGATGGAGGCCCTGCGCGCGGCCAACGTGGGGCACGCCGTGGCCTACGGGGACGACCCCTTCACCGAGCGCGCCGCCGCCACCTTGCGCGGCCACTTCGGCGGCGGGGCGGAGGTCTTCTTCGTCTTCGGCGGGACGGGCGCCAACGTCCTCTGCCTCCAGGCCATGACGCGCCCGCACCACGCGGTCGTCTGCGCCGAGACGGCGCACGTCTACGTGGACGAGTGCGGCGCGCCCGAGCGGTTCGCCGGCTGCAAGCTCCTGCCCGTCCGCACGCCCGACGGCAAGCTCAGGGCCGAACAGATCGGGCCGTTGCTCGGCCGCACGGGCGACCAGCACCACGTCCAGCCGCGCGTCGTCTCCGTCTCGCAGCCGACCGAGCTGGGCACCGTCTACACGGCAAAAGAGTTGAAGGCCCTCTCCGACTTCGCCCGCGGGCGGGGGCTTCTGCTGCACGTGGACGGGGCGCGGCTCTCGAACGCGGCGGAGCACCTCGGCGTTTCGCTGCGCGAGGCGGCGGCCGGGGCCGACGCGCTCTCGTTCGGCGGCACGAAGAACGGGATGATGTACGGCGAGGCCGTCGTCTTCAACGACGCCGAGCTGGCGCGCGACTTCAAGTACCTGCGCAAGCAGGGCGCGCAGCTCGCCTCCAAGATGCGCTTCGTCGCCGCGCAGTTCGAGGCGCTCCTGGCCGAAGACCTCTGGCTCGCGAACGCCGCGCACGCCAACCGCATGGCGCGACTCCTCGCCTCCGAACTCGGGCGCCTGCCGGGCGTGCGCCTCACGCAGCCGGTCGAGTCCAACGCCGTCTTCGCCGTCCTCCCGCGTGAGCGCGTCGCCGCCATCCAGCGCGAGTTCTTCTTCTACGTCTGGAACGAAGAGACCTCCGAAGTGCGCCTCATGGCCTCGTTCGACACCACCGAGGAGGACGTGCGCGAACTGGTGCGGGTGATCGAGAGCGAGCTGCGACATTAGAGCCGCGGAGGTACGGGGAGAGAGCTTTTGGTTTTAAAAGCTGTTCGGGGAGTCCCGGAGGGACTATCGATAATAGCCCGGCGATTTATCGCCGGGAACGGGTCGGGTGAGGAAGGCGAGTCCCGTAGGGACGGCTGAAGCGACCTCCGGCCGTCCCGACGGG
>DASZKF010000218.1:0-9553 GCA_035947355.1 Pyrinomonadaceae bacterium
TTGACGAGCCCCGGCCGCCCCGTCCATTTTCCCGTACTTTCCGGCTTGCGCCCGCCGCGGCGCTGTCGTAAAATGCGGCGACGTTGCGCCTCATGCTGTGGCGTCCTGCCGTCAACCGTTTTAGCCACCCGACTTCGACACCAGACGCTTTGCCCCGGATGAAAGGTTTTACCCCTATGAAGCCCCTGCGCCCGCTTCCGCTCGTGCTGTGCCTGCTCGCGCTCTGCGTGCTCGCGCTCCCCGCCGCCGCCCTCGCCTACGGCGACAAGGACTGGCAGCCGATCGACCCCGCCCACCTCGCCATGAAGGAGCCCGTCGTCGAGAAGGACGCCGACGCCGAGGTCATCTTCTGGGAGGTGCGCGTCTCCGACGAGGTTGACGGCTACTCGCTGCGCTCCGTCCTCGACCACTACGTCCGCATCAAGATCTTCAACGAGCGCGGCCGCGAGTCGCAGAGCCGCGTGGACATCCTCGCCCCGAAGATCTTCGGCCGCGAGACCAGGATTAAGGACATCGCCGCCCGCACCATCAAGCCCGACGGCTCGATCGTCGAGTTGAAGAAGGAGGACATCTTCCAGCGCGACGTGATCCGGGCGAGCGGCATCAAGGTCAAGGCCAAGACCTTCTCGATGCCGGCCGTCGAGCCGGGCGCCATCATCGAGTACCGCTGGCGCGAGGAGCGCGGCGACACCCTCTCGAACTACGTCCGGCTCGACTTCGCGCGCGACATCCCCGTCCAGCGCGTCAAGTACTACATCAAGCCGCTCTCGCTCCCCGGCTTCGACTACGGCATGCAGGCGCGGACCTTCCAGGCCGAGATGCCGCCGATGCAGAAGGAGAAGAACGGCTTCGTCAGCTTCACGGTGACGAACGTCCCGGCCTTCCGCGAGGAGCCGCGGATGCCGCCCGAGTACTCGGTGCGCCCGTGGATGCTCATCTTCTACACCGAGGACCGGAAGCCCGACCCGGCCAAGTACTGGACGGAGTACGGCAAGCTGACCTACGAGGCCAACAAGTCGAACCTCAAGGTCAACGACGAGGTGCGCGCCAAGGCCGCCGAGATCGTCGGCGACGCCCAGACGCCCGAGCAGAAGCTCGAACGCCTCTTCGAGTTCTGCCGCACGAAGATCAAGAACGTCTACGACGACGCCTCGGGGATGAGCGCCGAGCAGCGCGAGAAGGTCAAGACGAACAAGACGCCGTCCGACACGCTCAAGCGCGGCGTCGGGACGGGCCGCGACATTGACCTGCTCTTCGCCGCCCTCGCCACGGCCGCCGGCTTCGAGGCCCGCGTCGCCAACCTCGCCGACCGCGAGGACGTCTTCTTCAACCCCTCCTTCCCCGACGACCTCTTCATCCGCACCTACAACATCGCCGTGCGCGTGGGCGAGCGGTGGCGCTTCTACGACCCGGCCAGCGCCTACGTCCCGTTCGGGATGCTGCGCTGGCAGGAGGAGGGCGTCACCGCGCTGCTCTCCGACCCGAAAGAGCCGTCCTTCGTCACCACCCCGGTCTCGGGGCCGGAGAAGTCTCTGGAGCGGCGGACGGGCAAGTTCAAGCTCGACGCGGACGGCACGCTCGAGGGCGACGTGCGCATCGAGTACACGGGCCACCTCGCCGCCGACCGCAAGGAGCTGAACGACGACGACTCGCCCGAGGAGCGCGAGGAGACGCTGCGCGAGACCTTCACGTCGCGGATGGGCGGCGTCGAGATCACCGACATCAAGATCGAGAACGTCGCGGCCGACGACAAGCCGTTCGCCTACAGCTTCCACGTCCGCGTCCCCGGCTACGCGCAGCGCACCGGCAAGCGCCTCTTCATCCAGCCGGCCTTCTTCCAGCGCGGGCTCGGGCCGCTGTTCCCGACCGCCGCGCGCCGCCACGACGTCTACTTCCACTACCCGTGGTCGGAGGAGGACACGGTCGAGATCACGCTGCCCGAAGGGTTCGCGCTCGACAACCCGGAGGCGCCCGCCGCGTTCGGCGCCGGCCCCATCAGCCGCTACGAGCCGAAGGCCGCCGTCTCGCAGGACGGCCGCACGCTCACCTACAAGCGCAGCTTCTTCTTCAACCCGCGCAACGACTCGGGGATGATCCTCTTCCCCGCCACCGCCTACCCGCAGCTCAAGCGGTACTTCGACCAGGTGCACCAGCAGGACGGCCACACCATCTCGCTCAAGCAGGCGGCCGCGGCCGCGGCCTCCTCGAACTGAGCCCGCTCACGAGAGAGACACACGGCGGCGGGGCCGAGCCCCCGGCCCCGCCCGGAAGGGATACGAACATGCTTTACCGCCTGACCTACCTCCTGCTGCTGCTCGCCGCCTGCGCCGTCCCGGCCGCGGCGCGCACCCCCCCGGCCGGCGACGAGCCGCCGGCGTGGCTCACGGCCGCGGCGGCGGCGCCGGCGCCCGCCTACGACAAGAAGGTGCCGGCCGTCGTCCTCCACAGCGAGCGCTCGATGACGGTCGGCGAGGACGGCCGCGTCGTCACGACGACGACCTACGCCGTCCGCATCCTCAAGCGCGAGGGCCGCTCGGAGGCCAGCGCCCGCGAGATTTACACGACCGACACCGGCAAAGTGCGCGAGATGCGCGCCTGGCTCATCCGCCCCTCGGGGCAGGTGAAGAAGTACGGTAAGGACGACACCATGGACCTCGCGCTCGTTGACGACGACGTCTACAACGAGGCGCGCGTCAAGGCGATTGACGCCGAGTCGGACGTGGACGGCCCCGGCGCCGTCTTCGGCTACCAGGCCGTCAGCGAGGAGCGCACCGTCTTCACGCAGACCGGCTGGAGCTTCCAGCGCTCGCTCCCCACCCTGCTCTCGCGCTTCACGCTCGTCCTGCCGGGGGGCTGGCGCGCGACGGACGTCACCTTCAACCACCCGAAGGTCGTGCCCGTCGTCGCCGGGACGAGCTACACCTGGGAGTTGCGGAATCTGCCGCACGTCGAGAAGGAGCCGCACAGCCCCGAGCTGTCGAGCCTCGTCCCGCGCCTCGCCGTCAGCTTCTTCCCCGAGGGAGGCGCGCGCGGCGTGATGGGGCCGGGCTTCGGCTCCTGGGCCGAGGTCTCGCGCTGGCTCTCGGGCCTGCACGACCCGCAGGTCGAGCCCGACGAGGCGATCACGGCCAAAGCCCGCGAGCTGACGGCGAATGCCAAGACCGAGCTGGAGAAGATTCAGGCCGTCGGCCGCTACGTCCAGAACATCCGCTACGTCTCGGTCCAGATCGGCGTCAACCGCGGCGGAGGCTACCGCCCGCACCGCGCCTCCGAGGTCTTCGCCAAGGGCTACGGCGACTGCAAGGACAAGGCCAACCTGATGCGGGCCATGCTGCGCGCCATTGGGGTGACGGGCTACTCCGTGTTAATTTACTCGGGCGACCGCGCCTACGTCCGCGAGGAGTGGCCCTCGCCGCAGCAGTTCAACCACTGCATTGTCGCCGTCAAGGTGAGCGACGAGACGAAGGCCCCGAGCGTCGTCACCCACCCGACGCTCGGCCGCCTGCTCGTCTTCGACGCCACCGACGACACCACGCCGGTCGGCGACCTGCCCGACCACGAGCAGGGCAGCCTCGCCCTCGTCGCCGCGGGCGACGAGGGGGCGCTCCTGCGGATGCCTTTCATGCCGCCGGAGGACAACCTCTGGAAGCGCGAGGTCGAGGCCAGCCTCGGGCCGGACGGCTCGATCACGGCGACGGTGCGCGAGCGGCTCGCCGGGCAGTCGGCCGTCCTGGCCCGCCGGCTGTTCAAGGGGCTGGCGAAGGGCGACTTCGAGAAGGTCATCGAGCAGTGGGTCTCGGCCGGCGGCGCGACCGGCGCCCGGTTCATGCGCATCGAGCCGGCCGACGACCACGGCGCCGGCCGCTTCTCGCTCGACGTGGAGTTCCGCGCCGACGGCTTCGCGCAGAACATGCAGGGCCGGCTGCTCGTCTTCCGCCCGGCCGTCGTCACGCACGGCCAGCGGCTCTCGCTCGCCGAGCCGACGCGCAAGCACCCCTTCCTGATCGAGCCGGAGGCCTTCACCGAGAGCGTCCGCGTCAAGCTGCCCGAAGGCTTCGAGGTCGACGAGATTCCCGACGCCGTCAAGCTCAGCGCGGAGTTCGGCGACTACACGGCCACCTACGAGGTCAGGGAGGGCCACGTCGTCTTTACGCGCTCGCTCGTCCAGCGCGCCGCCACCGTCCCGGCCGCCAAGTACAAAGAGGTGCGCGAGTTCTTCGGCCGCGTCCTCGGCAGCGAGGAAGCGCCCATCGTCCTCGCCCGGAAATAACCAAAAAAAGTTTCGGGTTACGAGTTTCGGGTTTCGAGTTTAAAAACAACTTGCCGTTGCGGCTACTTGTCTTTTAACTCGAAACCCGAAACTCGTAACCCGAAACTTTTTTATTCCGCCCACAGCCTGAAGTCGGCGACGAGCGGGAGGTGGTCGGAGGCGACCAGCGCCGTGCGGCTGCGGTGCAGCCAGAGGCGTTCGAGTTCGAGGCCGCGGTCGTAGTAGATGTGGTCGAGGTGGAGGAGCGGGAAGGCCCCCGGGTAGGTGCGCCGCGTCCGCAGGTGCTGGCGCACGTCGGCGCTCTGCAACTCCTCGCCCAAGAGGCGCGAGGCCAGCCCGTGCGTCCACTCGTTGAAGTCGCCGAGCACGACGCGCGCCCCCCCCAGCCGCCGGTCGCGCAAGACCTCCTCGCTGACGAGCCGCCGGCCCTGGTGGCGGCGCTCGATGAAGGCCGTGCCGAGGTGGACGTTGAAGAGGTGGAGGACCGGCGCGCCGGGGGAGTCGAGCCGCACGTCCACGCGGAGGCACCCGCGCGGCTCGCGCCACCGCCAGGTGATGTCGTAGTTGCACGAGCGCTCGACGGGCAGCCGCGTCAGGACGACGTTGCCGTAGGCCCCGCCGGAGTGCTTGCGGTTCTCGCCGATGTGGAACTCGCAGCCCAGCTCCTCGGCGATGAAGCGCGCCTGGTGCAGCTCGCGCCGCGCGTCGTCCTCGACGCTGACGACCTCCTGCAGGGCGATCACGTCCGCGTTGGTCTCGCGCAGCACCGACGCGATGCGCGCCGGCCGCACCCGCCGGTCGAGCCCCTGGCACTTGTGCACGTTGTAGGTGACGACCCGAACCCTGCCCGTCTCGCTCATCCCCGGAACCTTCCCCGGCCGGCGCGGCCCGCGCCCTCGAATCACTTCAGCCCGATCAACTCGCCCACGTTCATCTCGAACCCTTCGAGCACGGAACTATTGATCGTTTCGTCCTCGCCGAATTCCTTCAATACGTAACGCTTCTTCCGCAGCACGAGTCGCGCGATACTCCGCGTTTCTATATCCACAATCCAATACTCACGCACGCCATTCTTTTGGTACAGCTCGCGCTTCGTAATGGCGTCGTGCGTAGCCGTGCCGGGGGAGAGAATCTCGACTACGAGGGACGGAACGGTGTGCAGCCGCTTGCTCGCCGGCACCCCCTCAGACTCTCGCGGTGTTAAAAAGAAGATGTCAGGCTGGACTACGTCCCCCGATGGCAAGACCACGTCGAATGGCGAGTAAAACACTTCGCCGAGCGACTCTCTCAGGGCGAAACCGTCGAGCGCGCGAAAGATGCTGCGCGAGACAGTCTGGTGCTTAGGCGTCGGTGCTGGGGCCATGACGATTTCTCCGTTGACGTACTCCACGGGGAGCACGCTCTCGGGTAGGCCCCAGAACTCTTCGATGGTGGCGCGGCGGCGGGTGAGCGTGCCTTCGGTCGCTTCGTCTAACACTTCGGTCGCCATCTCTCTCGACCTCCCTGGAGGGTCAAACCGGCTGCGGTCTTGGTGGGTGGCGCGGCGCGCATTTTATCACGGCCCGCGGGCGCCGGCCGCGGCGCGCGGTTCCTTCGCGTATTTGGCGCGGACGCGGACGCAGCGCTCAAGGCCGTCGGCGGCTTCGAGCACCTTGAGGCGCAGGTCGCGGTCGAGCGCGGGCGAGGCGGCGAGGAAGTTTTCGACGACGCCGAGCGCGCGCGCGCTGCACTGGCCGCCGACGAAGGCGGCGAGCCAGCCGTTGACGAAGAAGATTTTGCGCGTCCGCTTGAGCGCCGGCAGCTCCGCGAGCGCGGGCGCGAGCAGCGGGAGCGTCAGCGCGTCCTGTCGCGGGGCGTTGAGCGGGCCGAAGCTCGCCTCGACCCAGCTCTCGGAGAGGTCCCTGTCTTTCAAATACTCCTCGAAGTAGCGGCGCTTGACCGCGCCGTCGGGCCACGCCGCGCCGGCCGCGTAGGCGTAGCGGCGCGCGTCGTCCGAGCGCTCCTTCTCGCTCAGCTCCTTCAGCAGCCCCGGCGCGCGCCCGTCGCCGCCCGTCATCAGCGCGCGGACGATGTCGAAGCGGTCGCGCGCGCGCAGGGTCATGCCCGGAACCTGCGCCTCGCCCGACAGAATCCTGACCAACTCCTGCCGCGCACGGGCCGTCACGGCCACGTCGCGGAAGGTGCGGAAGTAGGTGATGCGTAGCGGCGCGGTCTCCGCCTTCAACATCCCCTCGCGGAGCATCCCTTCGAGGCGCGGGGCGAGCGCGAGCGTCTGCGCGGTCGAGAGGTAGCGCGTGAAGGCCGTCCGCGCGCGCTCGAGGAGGAACTGGAGCGCCACGTCGTCGCGCTCGCGCGGCGCGTGGCGGATGACCAGTTCGATGAACTCCGCGGGCGCCATCTCCGCCTCGCGGACGCTGTCCCAGAGCGAGCCCCAGAGGAGCGCGCGCAGGAAGTCGTCCTCGATGCGGCCGAGGTTTGCGGCGACGGCGCGGCGGCTCGCCTCGTCGAGCAGGAAGCGCCCGTAGCCGTAGTCCTCGAAGTTGGCGAAGACGTACGCGGGCCGCGGCGACCCTGCCGCCTCGCGCACGACGGTCGCGCCCCGCCCGCGCAGCGTCACCGTCAGCACCCGGGCCCGCGCCGCGCCCGCCCCGGCCATCAGGAGCTTGACGCGCATCGGCCACGCGCCGCCCTCGCCGAGCACGTCGGTCTGACGGACGACGAGGCGTCTGACGCGCCCGCGGCGGTCGGCCGCCCACTCGACCCGCACGTCCGGCATCCCGCGCCGCTTCACCCAGGCGTCGGCCCAACTCTTTAGACTCCGCCCCGACGTGCGCTCGAAGGCGCGCACGAGGTCAGACCACTCGGCGCCAGCGTAAGCGTGCTCTTTGACGACGAGGCGGACGGCGTCGCGGAACTCGCGCTCGCCCAGGTAGAACTCCGCCTGCCGGAGCATCGAGGGCGCCTTGCGGTAGACGATGTTGCCGTAGGCCGACTTGGCGGCCGAGAGGTTCTTGATCTCCTGCCAGATGGGCGTCGTCCCCTTCGTCACGTCGGTCTCGTAGGCGAGCGGCTTGGTGCGCAGGTAGAAGACCTTCCAGGCGTCGAACTGCGGCAAAAGTTTTTCGACCGCCTTGCTCGCCATGAAGGTGGCGAAGCCCTCCTTGAGCCAGAGGTCGTCGAACCAGCGCATCGTGACGAGGTCGCCGAACCACTGGTGCGCCGCCTCGTGCAGCATCACGTCGGCGCGCGACCAGAGGTCGTTGGCCGTCGGGTCCGAAGGGAAGATGATCGTCTCCTCGCGCAGGAAGGTCGCGCCCGCGTGCTCCATCCCGCGGAACGGGAACTCCGGGATGATGACGAGGTCGTACTTCGGGAACGGGAACTCGCGCGCGAAGTAGTCCTCGAAGAACTTCACGCCCTCGCGGTTCAGGCGGAAGACCTCTTCGAGTTCCTTCCGGGCCGCCTCGGCCTTCGAGCGGCGGACGAAGAGGCGCGTGCCGAGCGGCGAGGCTTCGTCCCTGAACTCGGCGAACGGCCCGGCGGCGAAGGCGAAGACGTAAGTGCTGATCGGATTCGTTTCCGGGAAGAGCGTGGTCGCCGCGCCGGCCCCGTTGCGCGCGCCGCGCGCGGGCTCCGTGTTCGAGATCACCTTCCAACTTTCGGGGGCGGTCAGGGTGAGCCGGAACCGCGCTTTGATGTCGGGCTGGTCGAAGCACGGGAAGGCGGTGCTCGCGTCCGAGGGGACGAAGAGGGTGTAGACGTATTCGGAGTTGTCCTCGCGGTCGAGGTAGCGCGTCGCGGCGCTGCCCGACGTGCTGATGGGCGAGGCGAAAGACATCACGACCGTGTTCGCGCCGGCCCGGAGGTGCGCGCGCGGGATGACGATGTGCTCGTCGGCGACGCGCGCGTCGGAAATCCGTCTGCCGTTGGCGTTGATGTCGGAGACGCGCCCGCGCGCCTCGACGTTCTTCTCGGTCATGCGCCAGTCGAGGACGAGGTCAACGGGCGCGTCGAGCGTGACGCTGATTTCGACGCTGCCTTTGAGCAGCTTCGCGCCGGGCGCGAGCGTCACGTCGAGCGCGTAGCGCACGTCGCGGTAGCGCTCGGCGCGCCAGCGGGCCAGCTCGCGCGGCACGCCCGGCCCGAGCGCCGGCAGCGGCTGCTCCGCCCCGCCCTGCGCGCGCGCGGCCGCGCAACACGCGGCAAAGAGGAAAAGGACGAGAGGGACGCGCAACGCCATCAACATTTCTCCGAGCGATTCGATTGTCTGATTCGAGAGCATTGCCGAAACACGGACGGGGTGACTCATTCTCCAACGTCGCCGACTGCGAAGCAAGCAGAGTCGGAGGAATGATGAATGATGAATAAAAGACAAGTTGCTTTTCATTCCGCATTCCGCATTCATCATTCCTCCGACGCCCTCCCTCACGGTCGGGCTTCTGCTCCATACGATTCACGTCCGGCGGCGACGTTTTCGTATTCCTCGCCCGCCGGGATTGCCCTGAAAACGCGCCGATTTCGGCCATTTCGGCCCTCGGCGCGCGGCACGGCAGTTGTTATTGGAATCTCCCCCGACCGCCGCGCCTCACCCGGCCGGCGCAGACGATCCGAGGGTTTCACAGACGGGTTGGAGGGAAGCAGATGAAAAGATTTTCCGCGAATTTCAATCTGGCGGGTCAGGCTCTGGCGGCGGCGCTCTTCGTCGTCGCCCTCGCGTCGAGCGCGCAGGCGCAGCGCATCCCGGTCGAGCGCTTCGGCGGCCAGCTCGTCAAGTTCAAGGTCGGCGAGCTGACGCTCGAATCGGTTGACTTCCGCGACCAGACGGCGCGCCTCAACCTCGGGCTGGACGTGTCGAACGGGCTGCTGCCGGTGACGCTGCGCGACTTCGGCTACAACCTCCGCCTCAACGGGCAGGAGACCATCGAGGGCGTCCACGGCGGCGACCTGCGCGTCGGCGGCCGGCGCGCCGAGCGCGTCAACCTCCCCGTCACCGTCCACCTGCGCTCGATTCCGGGGGCGGTCTGGTCGGCCTTCCGCAACCGGGGCCGCGTCCAGTACGAGCTGGACACCGCCTTCACGCTCCCGCTCTTCATCACCGAGCGGCGCTTCGACCAGAGCTTCTCCGGCGAAGTCCCGCTGCGCACGCTCGTTGACGCGGCGACCATCCTCCGCGCCAGCAACATCAGCGAGGGCCGCGAAGGCCGTGACACCCGCATCCCACGCGACACCCGCGGCACGCTCGGAGACATCTTCGGCGGCTGGCCTTTCTAGGGAAGGCAGAAG
>DASZKF010000219.1:0-10509 GCA_035947355.1 Pyrinomonadaceae bacterium
GCCGGGCTTGCGGGCGGCGGGGCGGGCCTCGGCGCGCGAGGCGGCGCGGTCACGGCTCTCGACGTGCGCGCCGCCCGTCGCCCTGCGCTGGCGCGAGGCGCGGACGCGGCGGGCCGACGTGCCGGCCGTCTCGATCAGCCCCTGCTCTTCGAGCCGGCGGTAGGCGTTGCGCACGATGTTGCGGCTCACGCCGAGCCGCTCGGCCAGCGCGCGCTCCGAGATGATCGGGTCGCCGGCGTTGAACTTCCCGGCGAGGATAGCGCTCGCGATCTGGTTGAAGATTTGCGCGGTCTTCGTCTCGTCCGCGCCCTCCCTGATGCGTATGTTTAAGTCAGGCATTCCTTCCCCCTGCTCAACTCAATTAAGAATTAAGAATTAAAAATTAAGAATGGTGTGTCGCCGGTTCCTGAAGGGCGCTCCGCGGGCACGCAATTTTTAATTCTTAATTCTTAATTGTCTTCAAACGCCCGAAGGGTACGTCTCCGGCGGCTCCTCGGCGGGGGCCGGGCGGCGCGGCGCTTCGAGCGGCTCGACGGCGCGCGTCCGGTCGAAGTGGAGGACGGCGTCGAACTGTTCGGCGAGACGGGCCATGAAGTAGTGGCTCCAGCGCTCGGTCTCGGGCCGGTAGATGACGCCGATGGCGCGCTCCAGGCGGGGCCGCCGCAGCAGCCCGGCCGCGCGCGAGCCGCCGCGCAGGTCGAGCATGAAGCGCGGCTCGCCGGTCTCGTGGAAGAGCAGCTCGTAGCTGCCTTCGAGCGCGGGCCGCACGCGCTTGACGCGCGCCGGCGCGTCCCAGTCGTCGGCGGCCATGACCTCGCCGGCGTGCGTCGTGAAGCCGACGAGGAAGGCCGCGCCGCCGTAGCGCTCGCGCGCCAACTGGCCGACGTTCAGCTCGCCCGACTCGCCCATCTCGGTGGCGCGCGCGTCGCCGAGGTGCGAGTTGTGCGCCCAGACGACGAGCTTCGCCGGCCGCCCCGCGCGCGAGAGGTGCGCGGCCAGCGCGTCGAGCGTCTCGGCCATGTGGCGGTCGCGCATGTTCCACGACTCGACCCGGCCGCGGAACATCGAGCGGTAATACTCCTCGGCGTTGCGGACGAGCCGCGCGTTCTGCTCCGCGAAGAAGAACTCGTCCACGGCCACGCGCCCGTCGCGCGAGGCGTAGTCGGAGGCGCGGCGCTGCAGCTCGACGAGCTGACCGACCACCTCGCCCTCGCACGACTCGGTCAGCCCGAAGGCGGCCGCGTAGCCGTAGCGCTGCACGTCCTCGCCGAAGTGGTCGAAGCAGGCGTAGCGCGCGCGCGCGCGGCGCGCGGCCTCCGGGTCTACGCGGTCGAGGTAGCCGAGCACGGCCTCGATGGAGGTGTGCAGGCTGTAGAGGTCTATGCCGTAGAAGCCGGCCGCGCGCCCAGGCCCGGCCGAGAGGTTGTGCGCGCGCAGGCGCTCGACGAAGTCGAGCACGGCGCGGTTGCGCCACATCCAGGTGGGGAAGCGGCGGAAGCCGCCGAGCGCCGCGTCCGCGTCGCCGCCCGTCCCGCGCACGTAGCGGTTGACGCGGTAGGCGTCGGGCCAGTCGGCCTCGACGGCGACGGCCGTGAACCCCCGCTCGCCGACGAGCCGCTCGGTGATCTCGGCCCGCGCCCGGTAGAACTCCTCCGTCCCGTGCGACGCCTCGCCGAGTAGCACGAAGCGCGCGTCGCCGACGAGTTCGAGCAGCGCGTCGTAATCGCCGCCCCCGCCCGCCAGCGGCCGCGCCGCCTCGCGCACGACCCCGGCCAGAAGTTTCAACTCGTCGGCAGACATTGTTATTAATAGAAGGCAGAAGGCAGCGACGCTCCGCGTCTTAGGCGCTGCCGATTCCATCCCGACTGCTTTCCGAAGAGGGTTCTTATCTGCCTTCTGCCTTCTGCCTTCTTCGTTAGCTCTGCCCGCCCGCGGCGCGCGACGTCTTGGTCACGTCGGTCGAGTCGGTCAGGTCGGCCGCGCCGGTGATGCCGGTCGTGCCGGCCTCGCCGACCGCCTCGGTGTTGACCGCGGGCGACCCGAGCCCCATCTCCCAGCCGCGCTTGACGCGCAGGTTGTTCTGGACGTGCGTGACGCCGGAGACCGACTCGGCGATGTCCTCGGCGAGCCGCTTGGCGTAGCGGCTCTCGACCGTGCCGATGAGCGTGACCTCGCCGCCCGTGACCTGGACTTCGATGTCCGAGGCGTCGAGCCAATCGTTCTCGGTCAGGCGGTCGTTGATGTCGTCGCGGATGCGCTCGTCGGAGCGGCGGTAGTTGCGCGGCCCGCGCCCGCGGTAGCGCCCGCCGCCTTCGCGGCCGTAGCGCCGGCGGTCGTCTTCGTCTTCGTCTCTGCCGAACCACGAGCGCACCTCGTCGGCGGCGCGATCCCACCATCCGCGCTCGTCGCCGCGCGCGCGGTAGCGGCGCTCGCGGCGGTCGTCATCGTCATCGTCGTCATCGCGGCGCGAGCGCCGGCCGTAGCCGCCGAACGCGCCATAGCCGCGGCCGTAGTCGTCGCGCTCCTCTTCGCGCCCGTGCTGCTGGCCGCGCTCGCCGTAGAAGCGGCTCGTGGTGCGGCCGTAGTCGGTCTCGTAGCCGCCGCGGTCGTCTTCGCGCCGGTAGCTGCGCTCGTAGCCGCGGTCTATGAAGTCGCGGCCCGCGCCTTCGCGCCCGCGGCGCGCGCCGTAGTCGCGGCGGTACTCGCCGGTCGTGTAATCGCGCCCGTAGTCGCGGCCGTAATCGCGCGCGCCGCCGCGCCCGTAGGCCCCGCCGCCGTAAGCCCCACCGAGGTAGCCGTAGTCCTCGTAGTCGCGGCCGCCCTCCAGCCCGCGCGTGCCGTAGAGGCCGCGCTCGTAGTAGCGGCCGCGCTCGTCGTCCTCGCGGCCGTAGCGGTCGTCGTCGCGCTCCCACTCCAGATTCCTGTAACGTGTGGACATCTCCAAACCTCCTTACTCGCTCCGCGAGAGTTCCAAGTTCCAAGTTCCAGGTTTCAAGTTAAAGACGATGCCTTAACTTGGAACTTTGAACTTGGAACTTGGAACCCTGAGCTTATTTCCGCTTCTGGTCGCCGCGGTCGCCCTGGCCGGGCTTGACCTTCGTCTTGGCCTCGTGCTTCACGTCCTGCGAGAGCGAGCGGCCCTGGTCGTCGCTCTCCTCGAACCGGCCCCGCTCGTCGCGCCGCACGTAGCGCTTGTCGGTGCCGGTGTCGATCAACTCCCGATCCCCCTTTTTACCTGCCATGTTCGTCTTCGTCCTCCTTCGGTGTCTCAGACGGTAAAGTCTTGCTCTCCCGCGACGGCCGGACCCTTCAAGCCCGCGACGCCCGCGCCTTCCTCGTCGTCTCCGCGAGCAGGTCGCGCGCCGCGTCGAAAGCCTCTTCGAGCCGCTGCCGGCCGCCGAGCACGGCCCGGAAGAGGTCGCCCTTGCGCTCGGCGCGCCGCAGGATGTTTTTGATCGTGAAGTCGCGCGGCGTGATCTTGGCGCGCTCGACCTCGCCCCATTCGAGCGGCGCGGAGACCGTCGCGCCCGGCCGCGGCCGCACCGAGTAGGGCGCGACGACCGACTTGCCCTTCGCGTTCTGCATGTGGTCTACGTAAATCTGCCCGCGCCGGCGCTTCTTCAGACTGCGCTCGACGGTCGCCACGTCCGGGTTCTCGCGCGCCACGACGGTCGCCACCTGCTCGGCCAGCTCCGCGACCTGCTCGTAGTCGTAGACGGGTTTGACGGGGACGTAGACGTGCACGCCGCGCGAGCCCGAAGTCTTCGGGCGGCTTTCGAGGCCGAGGCGCGCGAGCACGTCGCGCGTGGCGACGGCGAGGCGGCAGATGGTCTCGAACTCGACGCCCTCGCCGGGGTCGAGGTCGAAGACGAACCAGTCGGGGTGTTCGAGGCTGCGGACGCGCGAGTGGAAGGGGTGGCGCTCGATGGCCCCGAGGTTCGCCATGTAGAGGAGCGTCGCGCGGTTGTCGCCGACAATGTAGTCAACCGTGTGGCCGCCCTCCTCGACTTCGAGCGTGACGGTGCGGACGAAGTCGGGCACCTCGTTCACGTCGTGCTGGTGGAAAGACTGTCCGCCTATCCCTGCCGGGTATCGCTTCATGATGAGCGGGCGGTCTTCGAGGTAGGGCAGGATGAGCGAAGAGACTTCGTCGTAGTACCTGACGAGGTCGCCCTTCGTGTAGCCCTCTTCGGGCCAGTAGACGCGCTCCAGGCGCGTCAGCGGCACCGCGTCGCGCCCGACCCGCACGCTCAAGTCCCCGCTCAGCTCTTTCGACCTCAGCGCCCGCGCCGAAACGACCTTCCCCGCCGCGCCCGTGCTGAACCTCCTGACGCCGGCGCGCCGGTCGCCCGCCCCGACGCTTTCGCCCTTCGCCTTTTGCCTCTTGCCTCTCGCCTTCCCTTCCAACGTGTCTTTGCCGTCCACGGGCCGCCGGAGCTTCAGCGCCCAGCCCGGCTCGGCGAACTCGTCCTGCTTCTTGATGAGGAGCCACTGGCCGTCGCGCCCCTTCATCTCGACGAGCGAGAACGCGCCGCGCAGCTTCTCGCCGCGCAGCTCGAAGGCGAGCTTGCCCGACTCCAGGGCCTTGACGGGGTCGTCGGCTTCGAGCAGCCGGTAAGTCCCGCCGTCCCAGCGCATGTGCTCGCCCGCGCCGTACTCGCCTTCGGGGATGTGCCCCTCGAAGTCGAGGTACTCGACCGGGTGGTCTTCGGTCGGGACGGCGAGGCGGCGCTCTGCCGGGTCGAGCGAAGGCCCGCGCGGCAGCGACCACGACTTGAGCACGCCGCCCATCTCTAGGCGGAAGTCGAAGTGGAGCTTCGAGGCGTGGTGCTCCTGCACGACGAAGCGCCAGCCGTTACGCTTCGCGACCTTCCCGCGCGGCTCCGGCGTCCGCCGGAAGTCGCGCATCTTCTGGTAGGTTTCCAGTCCCATCGGCCCCGGCCCGCCGCCCCCCTCCGCGTTCTCGCAAGGCGGACGGCTCACAACTTCTTCAGCTCGCGCCTGAGCAGCGCGAAGTCCTCCTTGACCTTCTCGCCCAAATCCTCCCGGTAGAAGCGCACCGCCGGGTGGTAGCCGACGATGTAGCGGCGGCCGTCGCGCTCGACGGCTCGGCCGCGCGCCTCGTTGACGCTCTTGATGCCGAGCACCGCCTTGGCGGCGACGCCGCCGAGCAGCATCACGAGCCGCGGGTTTATCAACTCAATCTGCTCGAACAGGTAGTTGGCCGTGCACGTCCCCGTCTCGATGCTCTTCGGCGTGCGGTTCCGGGGCGGCCGGCACTTGACAGTATTAGTAATAAAGAAGTCGCGGCGGTCGAGCCCAGTGCCTTCGAGCACGCGGTCGAGGTAGCGGCCGGCCGCGCCGACGAAGGGCACGCCCGCCTCGTCCTCCTCGCGCCCCGGCGCTTCGCCGATGACCATCACGCGCGCCGTGTACTTGCCGTCTCCCGGTACAGCCTGTGTACGCGACTCGTGCAGCGGGCAGCGCGTGCAGACCCGAATCTGCGCGGCCAACTCGTCCAACCTCCGCGCTTTTTTCGACTTCGCCATCGCCCGCCACTCGTCACACGAAAACGCTCATAACCGGCCTGCAATTTGCGTGCACCGTCCGCGCGAGACGAGACCGGAGAGGCAGTGCACGGTAGCGAACAAAATATAGATTGAGTGGTGAGGCTTAGGTTGAGCGTGGCGCTTCCTTCGTTTCAACACAGAGGGCACAGAGAAGACAATTGGTTTTCTCTGTGCCCCCTGTGAGACCTCCGTGCCCTCTGTGTTAGAACCGACGCACGACTGACTCAACCGACGATTGATGAGATTCTCCGAACTGGCCGAAGCCTACGACCGCGTCAGCGCCGCCGGCAGCGACCCGGCGCGCGTGCGCCTGCTCGCCGAGCTGTTCGCCGCCGCCGACCCCCGGACGCTCGAAGCGGCGGCGCACTTCACCCTGAGCGAGCTGGTCTCGCCGCAGCTCTCGGACAGGCTCGGCGTCGGCCCCGGCATGATTCGCGCGGTCCTCGCGCGCCTGTCGGGCGCGACCGCCGAGGAGATCGAAGACGAGGTGAAGCGGACGGGCGACCTGAGCGAGGCGGTCGCCGCCCGCGTCCGCGGCTCGGACTCGCTGACGGTCGCCGACCTCTGGCGGAGGGCCAACCGCGCGGCCGCGCGCGACGAGCCGCGCGAGTCCCTGGTCGAGCACGTCTTCGCCGGCACGACGGCCCGCGGCGCGATGTACTTCACGCGGATGGCGCTCAACCAGA
The DNA here is from genome assembly GCA_035947355.1 of Pyrinomonadaceae bacterium. Taxonomy (GTDB): domain Bacteria; phylum Acidobacteriota; class Blastocatellia; order Pyrinomonadales; family Pyrinomonadaceae; genus QHXN01. Next base: position 6,257 of record DASZKF010000219.1, read on the forward strand.
TGCGGATCGGCGTCGGCATCGGAACGCTGGCGCGCGCCCTGGCCGCGGCCTTCGAGGTCGAGCCGGCCGCCGTCGAGCACCTCTACGCGATACGGAACGACATCGGCCACGTCGCGCTCCAGGCCAGGAAGGGCCGGAGGGCGCTGGCGCGCGCCGGCCTCACGCTCTTCCGCCCCTACCAGTTCATGAACGCGCACAAGGTGGACGACCCGGCGGAAATCTTCCGGCAGCTCGCCGGCAAGCGGATCATCTTCGAGGTCAAGTACGACGGCGCGCGCCTGCAAATCCACGTCGGGCCGGGCCGTTCGCCCGAGGTCAGGTTCTACTCGCGCCGCCTCAACGACGACACGGCGGCGATGCCGGATGTCGTCCGCGCCCTGCGGAGGGCCTGGAAGGGCGGCGCGGCCATCCTCGAAGGCGAGGCCGTGGCCTTCGACCCCGACCTCAAAGAGAAGCAGCCGTTCCAGTCCGTCCTCATGCGACTCGGGCGCGTGCACGGCGTCGAGGAGAAGGCCCGCGAGATTCCGCTCGTCCTCTACCTCTTCGAGCTGGTCTACCACGACGGCGAGGACTTGATGGGACGGCCTCAAGCGGAAAGGCGGGCGCGCCTCGCGAAGCTCTTCCGCCCGACCGAGCGCGTGCAGATGACCGAGGCCGTCGTCACCGACCGGCCCGCGGAGCAGGAGGAGTTCTTCCGGCGCGCGCTCGCAGAGGGGCACGAGGGGCTGGTCGCCAAAGACCCGGACGCGGCGTACGTGCCGGGCCGGCGCGGCGAGGCGTGGCTGAAGCTCAAGCCGGCCTTCGAGACGCTCGACGTGGTCGTGACGGGCGGCATCTGGGGCTCGGGCCGGAGGCGCGGCCTGCTCTCCAGCCTCATCGTCGCCGTCCGCGACCGCGACGGGTTCAAGACCGTGGGCAAGGTCGGGACGGGGTTCTCCGAAGAGACCCTGCGCGAGATGACGGCGCAGCTGGAGCCGAAGATCATCACGACCCGCGGCCGCGACGTGGAGCTTGAGCCTGAGACCGTCATCGAGGTTGACTTCCAGGACATCCAGAAGACGGCGCGCTACCGCGCCGGCTACGCCCTGCGCATCCCCCGCTTCAAGCGCGTCCGCACAGACAAGAGCACCCGCGAGGCCGACACGCTCGAACGCCTCAAGAGGCTGTATAAGCAGATGCACGGGAGGAAGTAGACAGTAGTCAGTAGACAGTAGACAGTAGGAAGACCTTTCTCTTCCCCGCCCTGAAAGGGCGGAAGATAATAGCCGGGGGCCAGCGAGCGCCGCCCCCGGCTATTTTCTTCGTCCCCTCCGGGGACAACGCGGCCCGCGGCGGCGTTGTTCTACTGTCTACTCACTCAAATCAATCACCCACGCGTCCGGCAGAGACCTCCCGATCAAATACTCGTTGAAGTTGAGCCAGCGCGGCGCGGCGTCGAGGATGTTCGAGTCGGAGGTGACGGCGACGCGTGATGATTTAACGATCTCCCGGTCGGGGTTGAAAGTGACCTCGACCTCCCACGGCCAGCCGTGGCGGGCCGCCAGCTCGCGGATGCGGCGCGCGAGGCGGCCGCTGTTCGAGACGGGGCGGTCGAGCAGCCACAGGGCCGACGCCGGTTTCAGCTCCGACATCGCGCAGCCTGCCAGCCGGATGGCCGCCTCGGTCTCGTCCACCGAGCGGTACGAGCCGTGGACGCTCGAAAGGTCGCGCACGGCCCGGTCGCGCCCGCGGAAGAGCGGCCCGCCGCCGAGCGCCGCCTCGACCGTGATGACGAGGTTGAAGCCGTCCACGATCAGCCCCGCGCCCTTTATCTCCTCTTCGCCGACGCGCGCGGCCGCCCTCCGGGCGAGGCTCTCGTCGGGGCAGGCCGCGCGGCTGACGGCGAGCCGCTGGCGCTCGCGCAGGGCGTGTCGGTCGCCGACCAGCTTCAGGGCCGACCTGGACTGGTAGCCGCGGCTCAGGAGCCAGGACAGCTCCGCGGTCGCCCGCCGCAGCGCCGGCACGCGCCCCTCGCCGAAGATGTCCGCGTCCGCCGGGTGCGCGCCGCGGTGCCGCCTCTTGTCAGGACTCATTCGCCTGTCAACCTCCGCCGCCGCGGGTTGTGTCGGCGCCGGCCGTGTGGTACTTTTCCTGTCACCCGACCACTGCGTAAGCCTCTCACGGCCACGCCATCCCGAAGAACAACAGACCCCCGAGGTCAGGAGGAGTAAAGGATATGTTCCCTCGCCTTCACTCGCGCGGCCGTGTGCTCCGCGCCGCCGCCCTGTGCGCCGCCCTCTTCGCCGCCGCCCCGCCGCCCGCCCGCGCGCAGGGCCTCACCGGCATAGACCGCGAGCGCGGCCAGGTGATGCTCAAACAGATCAAGAGCAAGATCAAGGATAACTACTACGACCCGACTTTTCACGGCGTCGACCTCGAGGCGAAGTTCAAGGCGGCCGACGAGATGCTGAAGCAGGCCACCTCGCTCGGGCAGATGTTCGGCATCATCGCGCAGGCGGTGATGAGCCTCAACGACTCGCACACCATCTTCGTCCCGCCGGCGCAGACCGCCCGCGCCGAGTACGGCTGGGAGATGCAGGCCGTCGGCGAGAGCTGCTACGTCTCGGCCGTGAAGCCGGGCAGCGACGCCGAGGCGAAGGGCCTCAAGCCGGGCGACCAGGTCCTCGAAGTCAACGGCATCCCCGTCAAGCGCGCCGAGCTGTGGAAGTTCCACTACCTCTACTACTCGCTCCGGCCGCAGGCCGGGATGCTCCTCACCGTCCGGAGCCCCGGCGGGCAGCCGCGCCGCGTCGAGGTGCTGGCTAAGGTGCGCAACGACAAGCGCGCGCTCGACTTCACCGGCGCCGACGGCGGGGCCGACATCCACAACACCATCCGTGACATCGAGCGCTCTTACCAGCTCCGCCGCCACAGGCACGTCGAGGCCGGCGAGGCGCTGATGATCTGGAAGATGCCGCAGTTCGACCTCTCGATCGCGGAGGTGGACGCGATGATGGACAAGGCGCGCAAGCGCAAGGCGCTCGTCCTCGACCTGCGCGGCAACGGCGGCGGCTCCGAGCTGACGATGCTGCGCCTCATCGGCAACCTCTTCGACCGCGACGTGACGGTCGGCGAGATGAAGCGCCGCAAGGAGGCGAAGACGCTGGTGGCGAAGACCCGCGGCGCGAACGCCTTCGCGGGCCAACTGGTGGTGCTCGTCGACAGCGAGTCGGGGTCGGCGGCCGAGGTGCTGGCGCGCGTCGTGCAGTTGGAGAAGCGCGGGACGGTCGTCGGCGACCGCACCTCGGGGAAGGTCATGCGGAGCCGGTATCACAGCGAGAAGATGGGCATGGACACGGCCGTCTTCTGGGGCGTCTCCGTGACCGACGCCGACCTCATCATGGCGGACGGCAAGAGCCTCGAACACGCGGGCGTCACGCCCGACGTGTTGATGCTGCCCGAGGGCGCAGACCTGGCCGCGAAGCGCGACCCCGTGCTCGCCCACGCCGCCTCGCTCGCCGGCCTCAAGCTCGACCCGGAGAAGGCCGGCGCGCTCTTCCCGCGCGAGTGGCGGAAGTAGGGCGGGAGTTAAAGGACGATTTTAGATTTGCGATTTTCGATTTGCGATTAGGGAAGGCGGCGCTGCTTCAGCTCGAAAATCAGAAATCGCAAATCTAAAATCTTCTTCCGCCCGTAACTACTCCGCAGGAGGCCCCGCATGGCGGGTTACAGCTTCGTCACGGTCTGGCGCTTCGAGTCGCCGCCCGAACCGGTCTGGGACCTGATCTACCGCGCGGAGCAGTGGCCCGAGTGGTGGCGGGGCGTCCTGCGCGTCGAGAAAGTGAAGGAGGGCGGCCCCGACCACGTCGGGAGCGTCAGCCGCTACACGTGGAAGAGCAGGCTGCCCTACCTCCTGACCTTCGAGATGGAGACGACGCGGGTCGAGCCGCTAGTCTCCATCGAAGGCCGCGCCGTCGGCGAGCTGGCCGGCCGCGGCCGCTGGCAGTTCGCGCACGACGCGGGCGTGACGAACGTCCGCTACGACTGGAACGTCGAGACCACTAAGCGCTGGATGAACCTGCTCGCCCCGCTCGCCCGCCCCGTCTTCAAGTGGAACCACGACGTCGTCATGGACTGGGGCGCCGAAGGACTCGCCCGCCGGCTCGGGGTCAAAAGACTCCGGTAGACGCAGTCAGAAGCCCGACCGTGAGGGAGGGCGTCTTCAAGTAAGGCAAAAGGAGGAGGCTTTTATTTTTGCCTCTTGCCTTTTGCCT
>DASZKF010000220.1:0-2588 GCA_035947355.1 Pyrinomonadaceae bacterium
TCCGTCGGCGTCGAGCCTCTCGGTCGTCGGCCGGACGGGGAAGCGGTTCGGCGCGTGGCCGTGTTCGTGCGCTTGTGCTGTGGTCATCATCACGAACGTTGGTCGCGCGGGCTCGGGAAAACTTACAGGGCGGCTCGGGGCGGGCTTGTCCGGCAGTTTTTACGGTTGAGCCTTATCGCCGCTTCATCTCAACACGGAGGCACGGAGGGTTCACGGAGTTCACGGAGAAAACCATTCCTTCTCTGTGCCCTCTGTGGAACCTCCGTGCCCTCTGTGTTGAACCGGCGTCGCGTCACACTCAACCGCGGTTCTACAGTTAACCGCCTTCAGCGGCTGAGGTTCTTCCGGAGCGCGTCCTTGATGCGGTCGCGGGCGGCGTCGGAGAGGCCGGGGTGACCGCCGGCCTCGGGCTCGCCGGCCGTGACGCGCGCGGCCTGGAGGCGGAGGACTTCGCGCATGAAGCGGAGCTGGCGGAGGTAGTTCAGGCAGGGGTCGCAGTAGAGGAAGTGGAGCCGCATCGAGACGCGCTCGCGCAGCGTCAGCGGCCGATCCATGGACTCCGAGAAGAGCGGGACGTAGTAGTGCTGGCACGTCGGCAGCCGGCGCGCGAGCCAGAAGATCGCCTCCTGTTTCAGGTTCGCGTAGAGCTTCGAAGCCATCCCGTACCCTTCAGTGCTGGACGCGGCGGAACCAGCCCATCTCCAGACAGTGCCGGAGCTGCGCCCGCGCGCGGTGCAGCAACACCCAGAGGTTGTTGGCCGTCACGCCCAGCACGTCGCAAATCTCGTCACTCATCAGCCCCTCGACCTCGCGCAGCGTGAAGGCGCGCGCGGCGCGCTCCGGCAGTCCGGAGAGGCAGCGCCCGAACGCCTCGCGGAACTCGCTCCGCTCCAGGGCGGTCTCGGGGTCGACCTTCCACTCGACGGGGTCGGCCTTGTTGTCGAAGTCCCAGTGGCCGACCCACTCGCCCGACTGCTGGAACAGCTCGTTGTGCTCCATCCAGGCGTCGTTCCCGCCGTCGGGCTGGGCGGTGCGCGCCGCGCGGCGGAAGTAGTCAATGATCTTGTGCTTGAGAATCCCGGTGAGCCACGTCCGCTCGGAGCCGCGGCCGGCGAAGCGCTCGTGCGACTGGAGCGCGGCCAGGAGCGTCTCCTGCACCGCGTCCTCGGCGGCCGCGGGGTCGCGCAGGCGCAGCAGGGCGAACCTGTAGAGGTAGTCGCCGTGCCGGTCAACCCACAGCGAGGGATCAACGGTGGGGGAAACCTCAATCATCTTTCGCTCAACGGCGGCGGCCGCCGCCACGAACGCGCCGTATGCTATGCGAGCGGCTCGCGCACGGTCAAGAAAAAGAGTTTCGGGTTTCGGGTTTCGGATTTCGGGTTCGCGGTTTTAACCTCTCAGGTTTAGCCGCGGGCTGTTTTTAACTCGAAACTCGAAACCCGAAACCCGAAACTCCGCGTCCGTTCAGGACGCGGCGCGCAGCGGGGCGGTCGCGAAGTTGACGCCGAAGCGGCGGCACCAGATCGTGACGGCGCGGTACTTGGCGAGGTCGAGGTCTGCCGGCAGCTCGTAGTTCTGGTCGCCGATGTTGCCCTTGAGCGCGCCGAGCGTGACGAAGCCGGCGCGCGTCACCGTCTCGTTGTCCGAGGCGTCTTCGGCCGCGACCAGGTAGACCTGCACGTCGGGGCCGTTCGAGGTCCGGAAGTCGGTCAGGCGCAGCGTCTTCTTCCCGTCGGGGAGCTGGTAGACGGTCGCCAGGCCCTGCGTCTCGTGCGCGACGCCGTGGAAGCCGCCGCGCGCGAGCGCGACGGGCTGCGCCGCGGCCTGCGCGACCGGGAACTGCTCGTTGACGGTCTGGTTGACGAAGAGGCGCTCGGGCCTGAAGGCGTACCAGGCGGCCGCGCCGAGCAGCAGGACGGCGGCCAGCGCCGCGATTCTTCTCGTAGACATCTGACGAATCTCCTTTTCCGAAAAATGGCTCCGGGCTTCAGGCCCGGCGGGCCACGCCCGCGACCTCTTTAACCCGCGCGGCCGGCGCGTTATTCCCTCGCGCCGCCTCACCCGTCTCGTTAGTCGTCGGCGGAGGCGAATCCTTACAGCGGAATTTCGCGGAAGGGCGCGGCGGGGTTCGGTGCGGCTCAGCCGCCGCGGACGAGGTGCCTGACGCGCGCGGCGAGGGCGGGCGGCGCGGCCTCGCGGCCGGCGGCCCTTTGCAGGAGCCGGCGGAGGCATCGGCGCGCGCCCAACTCCTCACCGCAAGGGCCGCAGAATTCGAGGTGTTCGAGGACGCGCTCGCGCGCCGCCACGCCGAGTTCGCCGTCCATGTACGTGTCCAACTCGGCGCGGGTCAGCTCGCAGGCGCGGCGCTGGGAGTCGAGAGTGTTCATGCCGTTCGTGCCCTTCTTTCACGGGCGCGGGCCGTGGGTCGGGCGGCCGCGGTCTGCGCGCTAACACCTGAATCACGCCGCCGGCCCGGTTTATTCCCGAAGAATCGAGTCCAGAAGCCCGACAGTGAGGGAGGGCGTCTCAAGTATCGCCGGCGACATGGCCGGGCTGTCTTGAGACGCCCTCCCTGACGGTCGGGCTTC
>DASZKF010000221.1:0-1888 GCA_035947355.1 Pyrinomonadaceae bacterium
GCTGGTCGCGAACGCCTCGAACTACATCCGCGGCTACGACCCGCGCACGGGGAGGGAGCTGTGGCGGCTCGGGCGCAGCTCGAAGATCACGGCGCCGACGCCGGTCTTCTCCGACGGCCTCTTCGTCGTCGCCAGCGGGCGCGCGCCCGAGCGGCCGATCTTCGTCGTGCGGGCCGGCGCGCGCGGAGACCTCACGCTGCCCGAGGGGAGGACTGCCGGCGGGTCGGTCGTCTGGAGCCGGACGGGCCGCGGCTCTTACATGCCGACGCCGCTCGTCTACCAGGGCGTCCTCTACGTGCTCTCGAACAACGGCCTGCTCGACGCCTACGACCTGCGCACGGGCGAGGAGCTTTACCGGCAGCGGCTGCCGCTCGTCGGCAGCGGCTTCAGCGCCTCGCCCGTCGCCGCCGACGGCAAGCTCTACCTCTCGAACGAGGACGGCGAGGTACTCGTCGTCGCCGCCGGCCGCAAGTTCGCGCACGTCGCGACCAACTCGATGGGCGAGCTGCTGATGGCGACCCCGGCCATTTCGGACGGCGTGATGTACGTGCGCTCGGCGGCGAGCCTGTTCGCAATCGGCCGCAAGCGCTGAGCGAAAAAGAAGGAATGCTTTTCTCCGCCCCGTCTGATTCGTTCCCGCCCGGTTCGCCGCGTTAGAGGGTGAGAGGGGAGGGGCGGAGCGATGCTGAGGAGAATCAAGTCGGCGCGGGCGCGGTTGAGGCGGCGGAGGCGGGCCGCCTGACCGTTTCGTGAAGGGCGAACGCGGCGGGCCGCCCCGCGCCGCCGCGGTTATCGGAGGAGGGCATTACGACATGTCACAGACGGGAGCCGTCACGCCCGGAAAGATCATGCAACTGGGCCTCGGGTTCTGGGGCTCGAAGACTCTCCTGAGCGCCATCGAGCTCGGCGTCTTCACCGCCCTGGCCGACGGCCCGCTCGACGCCGAAGGGCTCGCGGCGCGCCTGGGTCTCCACCCGCGCGCGGCGCGCGACTTCTTCGACGCGCTCGTCGCGCTCGGGATGGCGGAGCGCGAAGGCGGGCTCTACCGCAACACGGCCGAGACCGACACGTTCCTCGTCCGCGGCCGCCCGGCTTACATCGGCGGGATGCTGGAGATGGCGAACGAGCGGCTCTACCCTTTCTGGGGTTCGCTCACCGAGGGGCTGCGCACGGGGCTGCCGCAGAACGAGATCAAGACCGGGGGGGCCGGTCTGTTCGAGAGCATCTACGGAGACCCGGCGCGGCTCAGGCTCTTCCTCGGCGCGATGACGGGCCTGAGCATGGCCGCGTCGCGGGCCATCGCGGAGAAGTTCCCCTGGGGCGATTACAAAAATGTGCTGGACGTGGGCGGCGCGCAAGGGGGCCTGCTCGCGCAGGTCTGCTCGGCCCACCCGCACCTTTCGGGGACGAACTTCGACCTCCCCGTGGTCGAGCCGATCTTCAGGGAGTACGCGGCCGCGCACGGCCTCTCCGAAAGGCTCGGCTTCCACGCCGGCGACTTCTTCAAAGACCCCCTGCCGCCGGCCGAGGTCATCACGATGGGCCACATCCTGCACGACTGGGACCTCGACCAGAAGCGGGCGCTGCTCGAAAAGGCTTACCGGGCGCTGCCCGAAGGCGGCGCGCTCGTCGTCTTCGAGGCGCTCATTGACGACGACCGCCGCGAGAACGCCTTCGGCCTTTTGATGAGCCTCAACATGCTCATCGAGACGCCGGGCGGGTTCGACTACACGGGCGCGGACTGCAGCCGCTGGATGCGCGAGGCCGGCTTCCGCCACACCCGCGTCGAGCACCTCGCCGGCCCCGACTCGATGGTCATCGGCTTCAAGTAAATTCAGACCAAACCCCCGGCACGGGCCGCCGCAGCGTTCGTCGCCGCGGCGGCCCG
>DASZKF010000222.1:0-3273 GCA_035947355.1 Pyrinomonadaceae bacterium
ACCCCGTGCTGGCCCGCGCCCGTCTCGGCGATGACGCGCCGCTTCCCCATCCGCCGCGCCAGCAGAACCTGCCCGAGCGCGTTGTTGATCTTGTGCGAGCCCGTGTGCGAGAGGTCTTCGCGCTTGAGGTAGATTTTCGCGCCGCCCGCCTCGGCCGTCAGCCGCGCGGCCTCGAAGAGCGGCGTCGGCCGCCCCGAATAATCCCTGAGCAGCGCGTCGAACTCCGACAGGAAACTCTCGTCCGAGCGGGCCGACTCGAAAGCCGCGGTCAGCTCTTCGAGCGGCGCGACCAGAGTCTCCGGCACGAACCGCCCGCCGTAAGGCCCCCAGCGGCCCCGCCCGTCCGGCTCCGCTCCGTGCTTCCCTTCACTCATAACTTCTCGCCGATTGCGGATTGAAAAGAAGTTTCGAGTTACGAGTTTCGAGTTTCGAGTTAAAAGCATGTCTTCAACTCGAAACTCGAAACTTAAGCGGGCTGGCCCGCGATTAGTTCTGCGGCGACCGAGCGGTTGCGCCCCTCGCGCTTGGCGCGGTAAAGGGCGGCGTCGCTGGCGGCGAACAACTCTCTTTCCGAACTCGCGTGCGCCGGGCAGGCGGCGACGCCGACGCTGATCGTCACCGTCCCGACCTCTTCGAGCGGGCCGGCGCAGACGTCCTCGCGCAGCCGCTCGGCGGCGGCGAAAGCCTTCTCGCCGCCGACGCCCGCCAGGAGCAGCGCGAACTCCTCGCCGCCGAGACGGGCGGCCGTGTCGTTGTCGCGCGAAAGCTCGGTCAGCGCGCTCGCCACGTAGCGGATGACACGGTCGCCCGCCGGGTGGCCGTGGCCGTCGTTGATCCTCTTCATGTGATCCACGTCGAGCATCAGAAGCGAGCAGGGTATCTGGTAGCGCCGCCAGCGCTCGACCTCCTGCCCGAGGGCCTTGCGGAAGCGCCGGCGGTTCGCGAGGCCCGTCAGGTAGTCTCGGTCGGCCTCGGCCCGCAGCCGATCCATCGAGAGCTTGTAGGCGGCGAGCTGGCCGACGCGCGCGACGAGCAGCGCCGACTCGGCGGGGAGCTGGAAGTAGTCGGACGCGCCCGCGCCCATCGCCGCGGCGCGGCGTTCGAGCGTCGCCGGCTCGCCCCCGGCGAGGACGACCGGGACTGCTTCTTGCGCGTCGGCGAGCACGCGGACGAGGTCTTGCGCGCTCACGCCCTTCAGCCCCACGTCGGCGACGACCACGTGCGGGCGCGTGCGCCGCAAGGCGATGAGGGACTTCGTCCCCCCCTCGGAAGTGGAGACGAAGAGGCCGCCGGCCTCCACGCCGGCGGCGCACCCGCGGACGCGCGGGTCTTCGGCGACGACGAGCACGCGGCCCTGGTCGCGCGCGGGCGCGCGCTTCTTCTCAGGCTGACGGACGGTCGTGGTCATGGGGAGAACTCTTTGTCCAAAGCAGGGCGGATTGAAAAGTGGCTTCGGTGGGGGGTGGGGCGACCCGGCTCTCGTCGAAAACGAAATCGCACACTGTCAGCCAGCATAACCGAAGTGGCGGGCCGAGAGTCAAGCCCCGCCGCGCGCGGCCGCGACGAAACGGCGCACGAGCGTCGCGCTCTTGCGGCCCGGCGCGACCTCGACGCCGCTGCACGCGTCGACGGCGAAAGGCCCGACCCCGCTCACGGCCGCCGCGACGTTCTCGGGCGTCAGGCCACCGGCCAGGATCAGGCGCGGCACGAGCCGGCGCGCGCGTCGCGCTAACTCCCAGTCGAAGGTGCGGCCCGTCCCGCCCCACTCGCCGCGGACGTGTGCGTCGAGGAGGACGGCCGCGGCCGGGTAGGCTTTGACGCTCGCGACCTCGAAGTCTTCGCCGACCCGCAGCGCCTTGATCGTCCAGAGCCCGCCGAGCGCCGCGCAGAACTCGGGCGTCTCCGCCCCGTGCAACTGCGCCGCGCCGACGCCCGCCTCCGCCGCCAGGCGCAGGACCTCGCCCGGCCCCTCCTCGTTGACGAACACGCCGACGCTCAACACGCCCGCCGGCAACCGCTCGACGATGCGCCGTGCGGCCCGAGGGTCTATGTAGCGCGGGCTGCGGCGGTAGAAGTTGAAGCCGAGCATGTCCGCGCCCGCCTCGACCGCCGTGAGCGCGTCCTCCAGATTCGTGATGCCGCAAATTTTGACTTTCGTCATGACGCCGGGCCTCCGCCGACGAGTCTGCGCAGCTCGTCCTCCGGGCGTTCGGCGCGCATGAGCGTTTCGCCGACGAGGAAGGCGCGGTAGCCGCGGGCGCGGAGGCGCCGGATGTCTGCGGCGTCGCGCAGGCCGCTCTCGCTCACAAGGAGCGCGCCGGCCGGCGCGTGCGCGGCCAGGGTGAAAGAGGTCTCGAGCGAGACGCCGAAGGTTCGGAGGTCGCGGTTGTTGACGCCGACGAGGCGCGCGCCCGCCCCGGCCGCCCGCCGCATCTCTTCGGGCGTGTGCACCTCGACGAGCGCGTCGAGGCCGAGGCCGTCTTCGGCGAGCCGCCGCAGCCCTGCGAGGGCCTCGTCCGTGAGCGCGGCCGCGATGAGCAGCAGCGCGTCCGCCCCGGCCGCGGCCGTCTCGTAGACTTGATACTCGTCGAAGATGAAGTCCTTGCGCAGGACGGGGAGCGCGACGCTTTCCCTGACCTCCGAGAGGTCTCGGAGCGAGCCGCGGAAGAAATCCTCTTCCGTCAGCACCGAGACGGCCGCCGCGCCGCCGGCCTCGTAAGCGCGGGCCGTTTCGCCCGCGCCCGCCCCGCCGCGAATCTCTCCCTTCGACGGCGACGCGCGCTTGAACTCTGCGATAACGTTCACACGCCCCTCGTCGGCGAGCGCCCGGCGGAAGACGTGCCCGTCCGCGCCGCGCCTCCGCCGCTCCGCCTCGCGGCGCACCTCCCCGAGCGGCCGCGCGGCCGCCGCAGCCGCGAGCCGTTCCCGCTTCTTCTCGATAATCCGTTCGAGGAAATTTCCCGGAGACATAACAAACAATGATGAATGCGGAACGATGAATGATGAATATAAGGCGGCTCGGATGATGAAGCTCAGCGTGCGTCACATTCATCATTCATCATTCCGCATTCATCATTTCTTTACGCGTTGTTCGTCTTCTTCACGAGGCGTTCGAGCATGGCGAGGGCGGCGCCGCCGTCGAGGCTCTGTTCGGCGAGGCGCGCCGCCGCGCAGCGTTTCGAGCGTCGCCGGCTCGAGCCCGAACTCTTCGGGCGCGACCTCGAAGACCCGCACCGCGCCGCCCGCGACCTCCGCGACCTTCGTGCGCCCGTC
>DASZKF010000223.1:0-5011 GCA_035947355.1 Pyrinomonadaceae bacterium
CGAAGCTCGGGCCTCCGAGAGGGTCAAGCGAGAGCTCTACGAAGCCCTACTCGATAGGGGCGCCCTCCCGGCCGACCTCGCCGCGATGACTGACGAGCCCCGCCGATTCATCGAATTCAGGAGAAGGTTGAACAGCGACGACACAGTGCGGAACCTCGCCAACCAACTAGGGGGCGAAGATGCCTTCATCAGAATGGTCGATCAGATCGTCTCGGAAAACATCGACCCGACCCTCAAGTTCGCGCGGGCCGAGCAGGAGGCATTCGACCGCATCCGCCGGCGCCCCCAAGTCGCCTTCATCTTCCTCACCAAGCAGCGGAAGCAGACCCGGCCGGATGACTACGAGGGTGGCCTGACGATGGACCTCGGCGTTATGGACAGGTGGAACCTGACCTTCAACGGGAAGTTCAACTACACGGACAACAAGCTGACAGGCGACAGCCGCGGCGGGACATTCGGCACGGAACTCCTCATCCCGCTCAACGTCGTGAACCAGCTCGGCGACAGGGTGCCCTGGACGTTCAGTTTCGCGGCGTCCGGGAATTGGATGAGTAAGAAGGCCCCGCTGTACCAAGGCCAAGCGAAGCTCGTCATCCCCTTCCCGCGGATGCCTGGAGTTGAACTGCCGATCTCAGTCTCCTTCGCTAGCCGCAGCGAGCTGCTCGTCGGGAAGGAGTCGAAGGTTAGAGGCAAGATCGGATTCACCTTCGATGTCGCTCGATTCCTCAACTATTTCAAGGACCAAATCCCGGCGGCGGCGGGCTTAAGGTGAAGGCTCCGCGACTGAGCGCTTAGTACCCCGGTGCCGGCAGGCTCGGCGGCCTGCCGGCAACGCTTCCTGCGTAACAGTAACGGGCTATCACCCCTAAACCGGGCCCGTCGTTCGATTCCCGGTATTGCACCGTTTCACGGCCGCTCGCTATAATGCCTCGGTTTGAAGCAGCCAGACGGAAATATCACGCCGGATATCCCGCTCGACGCAAAACTGAGAGAGAGACTGCGCGGCATCCTCCTCCCTTTCCCGACGCCTTTCGGTGCGGACGGCGAGGTCGATGTGTGCGCTCTGCGTGACAACATCGCGCGGTGGAATCGCACGGGCGTCTCGGGCTACGTCGCGCTCGGCTCGACGGGCGAGCGCGTGCATCTTGACGAGCGCGAGCGCGCGGCGGTCGTCGAGGCCGCGCGCGCAGCCGTCCCCGAAGGGCTGGCCTTCGTCGTCGGCGTGGGCGAGCACGGCACGCGCGCGACCGTTAATGAAGCGCGGCGTGCGGCCCGCGCAGGGGCCGACGCGCTGCTCGTCATCACGCCGCACTTCTACCGCGGCGTGATGGGCGGCGAGGCTCTGCGCGCGCACTTCGAGGCGGTGGCCGACGCCTCGCCCGCGCCCGTCATCCTCTACAACATCCCGCAGAACACGGGCGTCGCGCTCGCGCCAGAGGTGGCCGCGCGCCTCTCCGAGCACGAGAACGTCGTCGGCCTCAAGGACAGCTCGGGCGACGTGGTCAACCTGATGGAGACGATCCGGCTCGTCGGCGCGGCGCGCGCGGACTTCGTCGTGACGACGGGGCACGCCGCCGTGCTCTACCCGGCGCTCGCGGCCGGGGCCGGCGGCGCGATTCTCGCCGCCGCCTGCGCCGTGCCGCGCCTCTGCGTCGAAATCTTCGAGGCGGTCGCGGCGGGCGACCACGAGCGCGCGCGCCGCATGCAGGCGAGGCTCGCCCCGGTTGCGCGCGCCGTGACCGTCGGTTACGGTATCGGCGGACTCAAGGCGGCGCTCGACCTCCTCGGCTACCACGGCGGCCCCGTCCGCGAGCCCCTGCGCCCGCCCGACGAGCGCGCCCGGCGAGAGATTGCAGAACTGCTCAAAGCAGTAGACAGTAGTCAGTAGGCTCCGCACTGATGGCGCTGACGCTGACAGGCACGGCGTTCGATAGCAACTGTCTTCCTACTGGCTACTGACTACTGACTACTGTCTACTCCCTTATGAGCACTACCGAGCCAGCCTGTCAGAGCACGCCCGAGGCGGCCGGGTTGCGCGTCGAGCGCCTCCCGTTCGAGCGCGTGCCGCACCAGTCGCGCCTCTTCCTCGAATACCTCCGCGACCCGAAGGCGCTCAGCCGCTTCTACCCCGAGGCCGTTCGCTTCCACCACGAACTCGACGCCCGGCACCAGCGCGTGCTCGCCGCGCACCGGACGCCGCGCGCCGCGCTCTGCGACGCGCTCGCCGCGATGAACGAGTCGTGGGGCGCTTCCGCGCGCGCGCTCGCCAACGTCGAGCGTTTGCGCGCCGAAGGGTCGGTTGCCGTCGTCACCGGCCAGCAGGTCGGGCTCTTTACGGGGCCGCTCTACACCGTCTACAAGGCGCTCTCGGCCGTGAAGCTCGCGGCCTGCCTGACGGCGCGCGGCACGCCGGCCGTCCCCGTCTTCTGGATGGCGACGGAGGATCACGACTGGGAGGAGGTGCTCGCGGCCGAGGTCGTCGCCTGCAACGGCCGCCTCGCGCGCGTCGGCCTGCCCGCCGGACTGCACGCCGAGGGGCAGCCGGCCGGCGGCGTCGTGCTCGACGAGAGCATAGAGGAGGTGACCCGCCTCCTCTTCGAGCTGCTGCCTTCGAGCGAGTTCGTGCCCGAACTCGAAAAGCTCGTGCGCGATTGCTACCGGCCGGGCCGCACCTTCGGCGAGGCGTTCGCGCGCCTGCTCGCCGCGCTCACCGCCGCCCACGGCCTCGTGCTGTTAGACCCCTTGGACGCGCGCCTCAAGCGCCTGGCCGCGCCGCTCTACAGCGAGGCCGCGCGCCGCGCGGGCGAGATCGCGGCGGCCATCGTCGAGCGCTCGCGCGAGCTTGAAGAGGGCGGCTACCACGCGCAGGTGCACGCCTCGGCGGACGCCTTCCCGCTCTTCCTGATGGACGAGGGCGCGCGGCGCGCGCTGGCGCGCGACCCCGACGGGCGGTACCGCGCGAAGGGCACGGAGCACGCGTGGGCGGCCGAGGAGCTGGCGGCGCTCGCGCTCGAAGAGCCGGAGCGCTTCAGCCCGAACGTCACGCTGCGCGCCGTCGTGCAGGACTACCTCCTTCCGACGGTCGCCTACTTCGGCGGCGCGGCCGAGGTCGCCTACTTCGCGCAGACGGCCGAGGCTTACCGCGTCCTCGGACGCCCCGTCACGCCCATCCTCCACCGCGCCAGCCTGACGGTCGTCGAGCGCCGCACGGCGCGCACGCTCGCGCGCTACGGGCTGAGGGTCGAAGACTTCTTCGCGGGGCTCGACGCGGTCACGGCGCGCGTCGTCGAGGAGCACCTCGGCCGCGACGTGGCGCGCGCCTTCGCCGAGGCCGACGGGCGCGTCCGCGGCGCGCTCGACCAGCTGGGCGAGACCCTCCGCGGCTTCGACCCGACGCTCGCCGACGCGCTCACCGGCGGCCGGCGCAAAATCGAGTACCATCTGGAGGGCCTGCGCGCCCGGTTCCACCGCGCGCAGTTGGCGCGCGACCGCGCGGCCCTGCGCCAGGTAGAGCGCGCCGCCACCGCGCTCTACCCCGACAAGTCGCTCCAGGAGCGCCACCTCAACGTCGCCTCGCTCGTCGCCCGCCACGGCCCCTACGTCGTCGAGTGGATTCACGACGCCATAGACCTCGGCGCGGCAGAGCACCAGATTGTTTATTTTTGAAGTAGACAGTAGACAGTAGCCAGTAGGCCCCGCACTGAGGTTGTTGACGCTTTCACACGGACGGTACGATGGCGACTGTCTTCCTACTGTCTACTGACTACTGTCTACTGTCTACTCCCTTCCATGTCCAAAATCCGCGTCCTCTCCGACCATGTCGCTAACCAGATCGCCGCGGGCGAGGTAGTCGAGCGCCCGGCGTCGGTCGTGAAGGAGCTGGTCGAGAACTCGATTGACGCGGGCGCGCGGCGCGTCGAGGTGGACGTGGAGGCGGGCGGCCGCAGGCTCCTGCGCGTCGCGGACGACGGCGAGGGCATGACGCGCGACGACGCGGTGCTCGCCTTCGAGCGCCACGCCACGTCGAAGATCGCCGGGTCGGAAGACCTCGAACGCATCGCGACGCTCGGCTTCCGCGGCGAGGCGCTGGCCTCCGTCGCCTCGGTCGCGCGCGTCGAGCTGGTCACGCAGACCGGGGGCGAGGCCGAGGGCACGCGCGTCCTCATAGAGGGCGGGCGGATGCGCGACGTCTCGCCCGCGGCGCGGCCCCGGGGGACGACCGTCGTCGTCCGAGACCTCTTCTTCAACGTCCCGGCGCGGAGGAAGTTCCTGCGCTCGGAGGCGACCGAGAGCTTTCACCTGACGAACCTCGTCACGCACTACGCGCTGGCCCACCCGGAGATAGAGTTTACGCTGACGAACAACGGGCGCGAGGTCTTGCGCGCCGGCCCGGCCGCGGACGTGCGCGAGCGCGCCTACCAGATTTTCGGCGCGGGGTTTTTAGAAAACCTGCTCGAAGTCGGCGGCGGGCACGGGCGGGTCGCGCGCGTGCGCGGCTTCGTCTCGGCCCCGCGCGAGCGGCGCACGACGCGCGACGCGCAGTTCCTCTTCGTCAACGGCCGCTACGTGCGCGACCGCCTCGTCGCGCGCGCCCTCTCCGAAGGCTACCGCTCGGTGCTGCCGCAGGGCGTCTACCCGGCCGCGCTGCTCTTCCTCGACGTGCCGCTCGAAGAGGTGGACGTCAACGTCCACCCGGCCAAGACCGAGGTACGCTTCCGCCGCGCCGCGGCCGGCTCGGACGCCGTGCGCGAGGCCGTGCGCGCCGCGCTCGCCGCCCGCGAGCGGGAGCTGCGCGACCGGCTGCTGCCGCCGACCGTGGTGTGCTGGGGCAGCGCTACGCCGGACGCGCTGGCCGCGCTGCCCGAGGGCACCCGGCTGCGTATCGAGACCGAGCAGGGCGAGACCCGCGCCTCCGCCGAGCACCTCCCGCCGGGCGTTCATCACCTGACCGCCGCGGCCCCCGACGGACGCACGGCCGAGACCCGCCTGGTCGTCGCGCCGGCCCGGCTGC
>DASZKF010000224.1:0-5796 GCA_035947355.1 Pyrinomonadaceae bacterium
CGCGCGTTTACAGCCAGCGCGCGTTCGATGAGGCGGCGCTGATCCGCGGAGAGACCTTGGGGCAGCGCGTCACGCGCGAACCACCCGGCGCGGTCGATCTCGAAGCCCTTCGCCAACCCTTCGAGCGCCGCGGCGCGCATCCGGCAGCGGAAGATGATCTCCACCTGATGCACGTGTTCGAGCGCGCGGACGAAGGCCAGCTCGACGCTGTCGGGTTCGAGCCCGGTCTCCTCGCGCAGCTCGCGCCGGACGGCCTCCTCGGGCTGCTCGGACGCCTTGAGGAAGCCGCCGGGGACGCCCCACCCGCTCCCTTTGCGCAGCACGTGCCTGAGCAGCAGGACGCGCCCGCGCTCGTCGGACACGACGGCCCCGGCCGTCACGGCGAACCGCGGCTGCGTCAGCCACACCCCCGCCCTCTTCACGAACACCGGCGACCCGCGCCACACGCGCGCCAGCAGACTCTTCAGCATGCGCGCATCATAAACGATGAAGTAGGAACGCTGAACGACGAACTGAAGGCAGGCAGTATTCAGTTCGTCGTTCAGCGTTCCTACTTCATCATTTCCTCCGTTGCTTTCCCCACGCGGCGCGCGTAAGATTCGCTGCAAGCGCGGCCCCGCGGGCCGGAAGACCCACGCCTTTCTTAAACCGTTAAAGAGAGAAGGAAGCCGACCCCTTAACTTATGTCGAGCGAAGCCAACCAGACGACGAGCGCGGCGTCGGTCGCCAAGGAGGCGCCGACCGAGCAGCAACAGTCGAAGCCCGGCGTGCCCAAACGCTTCGCGCCGGGGCAGACCGTGTGCAACGAGAAGAACGAGAAGGGCAAGCTCTGCAACGGCCACCTCAAGCAGCTCAACACGCAGCACCCGGCCGAGGTTCACCTGCGCGGCGACGACGTGCTCCACCGCTGCCAGGCGTGCGGCACGCTCTACATGGGGCCGCCGATGGGCCACGTCCGCGACCCGCGCAAGCAGCAGCGCTACGTCGAGCGCGACCTCGCCGCCATCCTACAGGCCGCCGGCGGCACGCTCCCCGTCTACGACTACCCGACGCCGCCGTGGCGCGGCGAGCCCCGTCCGCGCGTCAAGCCCGCCAGCCAGCCGTCGCCCGAACTCAAGGCCAAGCCCGCCGCGGCCGAAGGCGCGCCGGCCGCGCCGGCCGTCAAGGACTCTTCGCCCTCGGCCGACGCGCACCGTCCGGCGGCCGAGGCGCAGGCCGCCACGGGCCAGGCCTCGGCCGCGCCCTTGAGCCCGACGGCCGCCACCGCCTCGCCCGCCTCCGGGGCCGAGACCGTCTCCGACCTCGCCCCGGAAGCCTCGACCGAGCGCACGCCCGGCGCGCCGAAAGACGAACGCCCGCCGGCGGCCGAGCCGAAGCCCGCGCCCGCCCCCGCGCCCAAGAAGAAGGCCGGCGCGCACTCCGGCTTCAAGATCGCCGACGAGTTCCGCCCCCAGCCGGGCGAGACGCCCGAGCAGAAGATCGCCCGCCTCAAGCGCCTCGCCGAAGAGGCCAAGCGCGCCGCCGGCAAACTCTAAAACAAAGTTTCGAGTTTCGAGTTTCGAGTTCAAGGCAAGCTCGGACAAAATTAACCACGGAGGCACGGTTAAAGTCTTCCGCTTTAACCGTGCCTCCGTGGTTAAGTCGTCTTTAACTCGAAACTCGAAACTCGAAACTCGAAACTTACTTAAAGCTCGCGCACCCGCAGGCCGTCGCGGGCGAAGTGCCAGTCGAGGACTTCGGCACCTGCCTCCTCGGCGAGGGCGCGCTCGACTCTCTCCCTTTCCCCGTCCTCGCAGAGGAAGGCGATGCAGCCGCCGCCGCCCGCGCCGCAGACCTTCGCCGCCACCGCGCCGCTCGCGAGCGCCTTCTCGATGAGGGCCTCCATGTGCGGCGTCGTGATGTTGGGCGCGAGCCGCTTGCGGTTCGGGTAGGCGGCGCGCATCAGCTCGCCGACCGCCGCCCAGTCGCCCGCCGCCAGCGCCGTCCTCATGCCGCGCGCCGTGTCGCGGATCGCCTCGAAGAGCTGGAAGAGGACGGGGTCGCCGTCTATGTGGTTCTTGAACATCTCCCAGTTGTTGATGCCGGAGAGTCGCGGCTCGCCCGTGTAGCAGACGACGACGCGCCGCTCCAGCTCGGCCGGCTCGACGTGGAGCGGCTCTCGCCGGATGCCTTCGGCGCTGAACTGGATGGCGTTCGCCCCGCCGTAGAACGCGCCGTAGTAGTCCTGGAAGCCGGCCGGCACGCGGATCACCGTCGTCTCGACGTTGGCCGCGACGACGATGAACTTCCTTTCTGGGTAGCGGTCGCCGACCAGGCGGTTCAGCGCCCCGATGCAGGCGATGGCGAGCGCGCTCGAACCGCCGAGGCCCGCGCCCGCGGGGGCCGCGCTCTCGGCGACGAGGTGGAAGCCGGTCTCAGGGCGGAAGAAGTGTACGAGCTTCGAGATCAGCTCCAGCCGCTCCTCGCGCGCGAGGTCTTCGATGGCGGCGAGACTCGTCTCGAAAGAGACCCGGCGGTCGCGCGACTCGAGGATGATCTGGTCGTCGTCGCGCGTCTCGACGCGGCAGCGCGCGTAGAGGTCTATGGCGAAGTTAACGGTCGTCGCGCCGGGGTGGAAGAGG
This sequence comes from Pyrinomonadaceae bacterium, assembly GCA_035947355.1. Lineage (GTDB taxonomy): Bacteria > Acidobacteriota > Blastocatellia > Pyrinomonadales > Pyrinomonadaceae > QHXN01. The sequence continues at coordinate 2,622 of DASZKF010000224.1, forward strand.
TAGAGCGGCCAGATGTCTATGGTGCCCCCGGCCAGGTCAACGCGCGTCGGTGCGATGGCTTCGATGATCATGATGATTGCGGATTGCGGATTGCGGATTGCGGATTCGAAGAAGCTCGTCTTTTAAATCCGCAATCCGCAATCCGCAATCGAAAATCGCCTCAGTCTCCTTCCGCCTTGCTCTTCTGCTTGGGCGGCTCCTTGTGGCGCGCGAGCGGGTGCGGGAGGATGTCCTGTATCTCCTCCTTAATCTCGTGCAGCTTCTCCTCGGCCGCCTGCTCGATTTTGTGGATCGTCTCGGGGTCGGCCTCCTCGACCTTCTTCGAGAGCCAGTAGCGCTCGGCGAGGTAAAAACCGACGATGCCGAGGGCGACGACGACGAGGAGGAAGATGCCGAGGTGCTCGAAGTCGCCGATCAGGTTGTAGATGGCGCTGTGGAAGACGTAGCCGATGGTCGTCAGCGAGAGCACCCAGACGAAGCAGCTCGCGAAAGAGAGCAGCAGGAAGCGCAAGTAGCGCATCTTCGCCACGCCGTAGAAGGCGCACGCGCCCCAGCGCAGCCCGTAGGTGTACTTCGAGACGAAGATCGAGGCCATGCCGAACTTCTCGACCAGCCGCTCGATGCGCGGCCGGGCCACGCAGTAGAAGCGCCACTTCCTCACGCCCGAGCGCGCCCCGCGCCCGAGCAGGTAGGCCGCGTTGTCGCTCGCCACCCCGCCGAGCGTCCCCGTCGCCAGCACCTGCACGAAGCTGTACTCGCCGAACGCCTGCCCGTGCGCCAGCACCCCCGCCAGGAGCAGCGTGATGTCGCCCTCGGCCACCGTCAGCACGAAGATGGCCGGCAGCCCGTAGCTGTACATCAACTGGTTGACGAACTGTAAATCCATAAAGGAAGTTTCGAGTTTCGAGTTCCGAGTTTCGAGTTAAAAGACAATTCGAGTTAAAAGAACTTCTTGTCTTTAACTCGAAACTCGGAACTCGAAACTCGAAACCGCCTACGGCTCCGCCGGGGGCTTGACGACGAGCACCGGGCACTGCGCGTGGCGGACGACGGACTCGGCCGTCGAGCCGAAGAGGATGCGGCCGAGGCCGGTGCGGCCGTGCGACGAGATGACGATCAGGTCGGCGCCGCGCTCGCGCGCCACGCGGACGATCTCGGAGGCGGCCTCGCCGCGCGCGATCACGTCCTCGACGTCGAGCCCCTCGAACTCCTCGCAGCCGGCGAAGCGCGGCAGCTCGCGCGCCGCCGAGTCCTCCAGCTGCTCGCCCACGTCTGCCACCGGCAGCGGCTCGGCGATCGGCGTCCACCCGACGGCCGGCACGACCGGCTCGACGACGTGCAGGCACAGCACGCGCGCGCCGACCAGCCGGGCGAGCTCGGCCGCGACCGGCACGGCGTGGCGCGCGCACTCGCTGAAGTCCGTCGGCAGGAGGATGGAGCGGATTTCCATAAATGATGAATGATGAATGCGGAATGATGAATGTGAAGCGGCTTGAATGATTTAATTCATCATTCGTCATTCCGCATTCATCATTTCCGGCTCATTCTACACGGAGAGGGTGTTGTTTGACAGCCCCCCGACCCTTTGTTACCATCGCGCCGATTCTCGCCCGACATCTTTCAAGTTACTGAGCCGCCTGCACGGAACGCTTTTTGTGATGTCCGCCGCGCCTCCCACAAGCCAGCACTACGTCGGCGTCGAGCTCTCGGCGGCCGCCGCCCGCGCCGCGCTCGTCACGGCCGACGGGCAGGTTCTGGCGCGCCGCGAGGAGGCGCTCGCGCCGGGCGAATCGGCCGCGCAGGTCGCGCGCCTCGTCGCGGCCCTGCGCGACGGCGCCGCCGCGGGCGTGGCCGGCGTCGGCGTCGGCGTCCCCGGCCTCGTCAACCCGCAGACGGGCCGCGTCGTCATCTCCACCGACCTCCCCTCGGTCGTACGCGGCGACCTGCTCTCCGAACTCAAGGGCGCGCTCGCGCTGCCGGTCGTCCTCGACAACGACGCCAACGCCGGCGCCCTCGGCGAGTACACGGTCGGGGCGGGCCGAGGCTCCCGCAACATGTTCTACGTGACCATCGGGACGGGCATCGGCGGCGCGCTCATCATCGAGGGCCGGCTCTGGCGCGGGGTCGCGGGGTTCGCCGGCGAGTTCGGCCACATCACCATAGACCCCGAGGGCGTCGAGTGCACGTGCGGCAACGTCGGCTGCCTGGAGACGGTCGCCTCGGCCCCGAACATCGTCCGGCGCACGCACGAGCGGCTGCTGCGGGACTCGACCTCCTCGCTCTCGCGCCTCGGCCTCGCCAAGGACTTCACGGCCGCCGACGTGGCCCACGAGGCCAGGGGCGGCGACGACTTCGCGCTGCTCATGATCGAGCGCACGGGCCGCTACATCGGGACGGCGGTCGCGGCCGTCATCAACCTCCTCAACGTCGAGCGCGTCGTCCTGGGCGGCGGCGTGATGGACGCCGGCGAACTCATCCTCAACCCCATCATCCGCGAGGCCGGCCGCCGCTCCTTCCAGCCCTGCTTCGAGGCCGCCCAGATCGTCGCCGCCACCCTCGGCCCCGACGCCGTCCCCATCGGCGCCGCCATGCTCGCCCGCGACGCCGCGCGACAGGCCGCCTAACCCGACCGACGGCCGCGCGACTTCCGACAGGGAACATCCCGAATCAAAACCGGAGGTGGAGATGCCTTTCATCACGGCGACGCGAGAGGACGGGGCGACGCTGCTGGTCAACATTGACCGGATTCAGTATGTGGCGTACCAGGACGCGGAGGGGCAGGAGGTCCTGAGCGTCGTCTTCGACACGAACCCGCCGGCGCAAGGAAGGCCCGGCACCAACGAGGTCGTCATCCACGGCGAGGAGGCGCGGCGGGTTTGGGAGGCGCTGAGCAGCGTCCTCAGCCTGTAGCGACCGGCCGAAGCGCGCGGCGTCGGAGTGCCTCGCCAGTTGGCGCAGGAATGCTGCGCCGGCGCCGGCGCGGCCGCATTCAGTTTCCCCTTTAATTACCGCGGCACGCGGGTTGTCTTGAGCGCCTGTCTCTCCTCACATCAAGAGAAGACAGGAGCGAGTGACATGAGAAGAATGTTGGCGGTGTTCGTCGCGGCGTTGACGGCGAACGTGTTGTTGTGCGCGCCGGCCGCACGGGCGGCGACGAAGGCGGGCGAGGCGGGCG
>DASZKF010000225.1:0-11334 GCA_035947355.1 Pyrinomonadaceae bacterium
GCGTTGGCGCTGTCGTTAAGCTCAACGCCCTCCCTCACGGTCGGGCTTCCGTCCCGAACTCGAACTATAGTTTGACAGCCGTCGAAAGCGTCGGGTATAGGTCGAGCGCGGAGTGACGCCCGAGGCGCTGGGCCGCGAGCCGGCGTGGCGGGGGCGGGAGAAAAGCAGATGACGAACGAAGGCGAGCTGCGAAGGCTCCTCGATTTCAGCGTCCGCATCGCGCGCGAGGCCGGAGAGATTACGCTCCGTTACTTCCGTAAAGAGTTCGAGACGCGCCTGAAGGGGAAGGACAACTTCGTCACCCAGGCCGACCTCGAGGCGGAACGGTTCCTGCGCGCCGAGATCAACTCCGCCTTCCCTTCGGACGCCGTCGTCGGCGAGGAGGGCGGCGAGACCCCCGGCTCCTCCGGCCGCCGCTGGATCATAGACCCCATAGACGGCACATACTCCTTCGTCCACGGCGTCGCCTTCTACGGCGTCCTGTTGGCGCTGGAGGTTGAGGGCGAGCCGACCGTCGGCGTCATCAACATGCCCGCGCTCGGCGAAATCGCTTACGCCGCGCGGGGCCTGGGCTGTTTCTGGAACGGCGAGCCGGCCCGCGTCTCGCAGACCGCCTCGCTCGAAGACGCGCTGCTGCTGGCGACCGACTTCGGCGCGTGCGCGCGATACGGCTTCGGCCGGGCCGCCGAAGAGTTACAGCGCCGTGCGTCGGCGCGGCGGACGTGGGGCGACTGCTACGGCTACGTCCTCGTCGCCACGGGCCGCGCCGACGTGATGCTCGACCCGGTGATGAACCTCTGGGACTGCGCGGCCCTCCTGCCGGTGGTCGAAGAGGCCGGCGGGACCTTCACGGACTGGCGCGGCCGGCGCACGATTGCCTCCGGCAACTCACTCGCCACCAACGGCCTGCTCTTCCGGGAGGTCTTGGAAGTGATCGGAAAAAACGCCGGAAATATTTGATTTTCGGACCCGCTGGGTCAACACGGCCGCGCCCGCCGGCGATCTAATCCCCCGGCGTGTCAGATGGCTACAAGCCTTCGGGCTTACCGTCCGTTGTGCGGCTTTGACCCACGGGCCAGTTCTTTCGGGGAGGCGGCGAAACGCGCGGGCCCGCCGCAAGTTGAATTATTAGTTAGATTACGTTGATCTTCCCTGCCTGGCACAGGCATTGCCACGGGGTCGGGCCGGACCGACTTCCAGGTCAAGGTAAGAATCCACAGGAGCGGCTTCGCGTCGGGGCAGGGGAGGGACATCCGCGGCCCCGACGCTTTGAAATGTTCAGGGGCCGCGGCCCGTCCCGCCCGCGCCCGCACACTTTTTTTGAGAAGGGGTTAGATGATGCGTCCAGTCAAACACGCCGAGAAGGGCCTCACCGCGGTCGCGGGCGGCCTGTTCAATACCATCCAGTTTTTCAACAAGTACCGGCCGAACGAGTCGTTCACGCCGAAGTGGTCGGACAAGCCGCTCCTGAAGTCCTGGCAGAAGTCGAAGCCGCCGCTCGGCTTCCCGCGCACGACCGACTCGCTCTGCCCGAAGTGCGTCATCGAGGCGCGCGCCAAAATCCTCTCCGCGCCGGAGATCGACCCGTCGGTGCTCGTCAACGAGAAGGTCGGCGAGATCAAGGCGCAGATCGTCGAGCGCGACGGCCAAATCTGGATGGTCAAGGACTGCCCCGTGCACGGGCACTTCGAAGACATCATGGCGATTGACTCGAACTTCCTCAAGCACATCGAGTCCATGTTTCCGGGGCGCGACATCAACGCGCACAACGACGAGGGGCTGCACGACCACGGCTCCTCCTCGATCAAGTTCGGCCGCGGCTCCGTCCTGACCATAGACCTGACGAACCGCTGCAACATGATGTGCGACCCGTGCTTCATGGACGCCAACCAGGTCGGCTTCGTCCACGAGCTTTCGTTCGAGGAGGTCAAGGACATCCTCGACAAGGCCATCTCGATCAAGCCGCGCCGGCAGATGTCTGTGCAGTTCTCGGGCGGCGAGCCGACCATCTCGCCGCACTTCGTCGAGTCCATCCGCTACGCGCGTAAGGTCGGCTACAACTCCGTCCAGTGCGCGACGAACGGCATCGAGTTCGCCAAGTCCAAGGAGTTCTGCAAGGAGGCGGCCGAGGCGGGCCTGCGCTACGCCTACCTCCAGTTCGACGGCATCGGCAACGACGCCAACTCGCACCGACAGGTCGGCAACCTCTTCGACGTGAAGCTGCGCGCGATTGACAACCTCCACGCGGCCGGCGTCGAGATCGTGCTCGTCATCACCATCGTCAACAACATCAACAACGACCAGGTCGGCTCGGTCATCCGCTTCGCGTTGGATAACCCGAAGAAGATCGCCTTCCTCTCGTTCCAGCCCGTCTCCTTCACGGGCCGCGACGAGGAGATCACCGACGAGCGCCGGATGCAGCAGCGCTACACGCTCTCGCACCTCGCCTACGACGTGAAGAAGCAGGTCGGAATCACGGAGCCGACGCGCGACTGGTTCCCGCTCTCCCTGATGGGCGCGTTCGCCGACTTCGCCGACCTCGCGCACGGCCCCGACGCCGAGTGGGGCCAGGTCTCCTGCGGCTGCCACCCGAACTGCGGCGTCGGCACGGCCGTGATGATTGACAAGGAGACGAAGGAGATGCGGCCCGTCCCCGAGTTCCTCAACATCCCGGGACTCGTCCGCGACATGCAGAAGATCACGGACGCGGGCCGCGGCAAGTGGGCCTCGAACCTGATGATGGGGCTGGCGCTCCTGAAGCACTACAACCCTTACAAGTCGCCGACGCACTTCACGCTCTACGAGCTGTTCAAGAAGTTCGACAAGTCTTTCGGCCTCACGGGCCGCTCCTACGGCCGCGTGGACGGCAGGCGCTCGAAGCATGACATCGAGGCGCGCCGCGCCGACCGCTGGAACTTCCTCTTCATCGCCGGCATGTGGTTCCAGGACTTGTTCAACTACGACTTCCGCCGCACCGAGATGTGCATCATCCCTTACGGCACGCAGGAGGGTGAGATTTCCTTCTGCGCCTACAACACCGGGATCGGCTGGCGCAACATCATCGAGCAGATGCACCAGAACGCCACGGTCGCCCAGTGGTACAAGGAGCACGGCCGCCACGAAATCTTCGCCAAGGGCAAGGAGGTCGCGCTGGCCGAGGTGCCCGTCAACCTGGTGCTCAACGAGGTTGACCTCCAGCGCCCGAACAAGCCCCAGATGGAGGGGCCGAAGACGGCGCACGAGGAGGCGGCGATGATGCGCAAGCTCTACCAGGAGATGGTCCTCAAGAAGAAGCTCGGCTCGGACTTCGAGAAGAACAAGCCCGTGCAGATCAAGGGCCTCTCCCGCAACTAGCGTCGAGGGTGACAGAGACGCCGGAGCCCCGCGAGCGCGAGACGCTTGCGGGGCTTCCGTCTGTGGGGAAGGAGAAGACAGTAGTCAGTAGACAGTAGGCTCCGCCTGACGGATGCTGACGCTGACACCCGAACGGTTCGCGAGCGAAAGGTTTTCTACTGTCTACTGTCTACTGTCTACCGCTTGAATAATTCAGGGCGTTAAGGTGTAATGGTTTTCGCGTAAATTTATGGTCCGCATTCTTGTCACGAACGACGACGGCATCCATTCGGAGGGGATCCGCCTGCTCGAAGAGGCGCTCAGGCAGGTCGGCGACGTGTACGTCGTCGCCCCCGAGTCGGAGATGAGCGGCGCGTCGCACAGCCTGACGCTCTCGCGCCCCCTGCGGATCCGCCAGATAGACGCGCGCCACTGGACGGTGGACGGCACGCCGACCGACTGCGTCACGCTGGCCCTGAACCGCATCTTCGGCGAGGACGAGCGGCCGGCCGTCTGCTGCTCCGGCATCAACCACGGGGCCAACCTCGGCGACGACGCCTCCTACTCCGGCACGGTCGCCGGCGCGCTCGAGGCGACCATCCTCGGCGTCCCCGGCCTCGCCTTCAGCCTCGCCGCGCGCGAGAACTTCGACTTCACCGAGTCGGCCCGCTTCGCCGTCGTCGCCGCCCGCAAGGTGCTCGAAGAGGGGCTGCCCGAGGGGACGCTTTTGAACATCAACATCCCGCGCGGCGTGCCCCGCGGCGTGCGCGTCACGCGGCAGGGCATCAAGAACGCGCGCCCCATCATCAGCGAGCACATAGACCCCCGCGGCAAGCCCTACTACTGGATCGGCGAGGAGTATTTTCACTCCGAGCGCGAGGACGGCACGGACTACTCCGCCATCGAGCAAGGCTACGTCTCCGTCACGCCGATGCGCAGCGACATGACCAACCACAGCGCGCTCATGGCGCTCGACTCGTGGAACGCGCTCCGCGAGGCCGGCGGCGCGGGCCGCGGCGAGGCGGCCGAGCTCGACCGCGAAGTTCACCGAAGGTAAGAAGGTTCTCTCCTTGACTCAGCCAGGCTCAGAGCGTGCGGCCGCGCAGGCGGCCGGCTTCCGCATCCCGCGCCGTCGCATGGTCGAGCGCCTGCGCGACCACTACCGCATCGAGGACGCGCGGGTGCTGGCGGCCATGGGCGAGGTGCCGCGCCACCTCTTCGTCCCCGAAGCCTTGCAGTCGCGCGCCTACGGCGACCACGCGCTGCCCATCGCCGCCAACCAGACCATCTCGCAGCCCTTCATCGTCGCCCGCATGACCGAGCTGCTCGAAGTGGACAAGCAGAGCCGCGTGCTGGAGATCGGGGCCGGGTCGGGCTACCAGACGGCGGTGCTGGCGCGGCTCGCGGGGCAGGTCTACGCCATCGAGCGCTTCCCCGAGCTGGCGCGCGAGGCGCAGGCGCGCATCCGCTCTCTCGGCATCTACAACGCCACCGTGAAGTGCTTCGACGGGACGCTCGGCTGGAACGCGCACGCGCCCTACGACGCCATCCTCGTCGCCGCGGGCGGCCCCGAGGTGCCCGAGCCCCTGGTCGCGCAGCTGAAGGTCGGCGGCCGCCTCGTCATCCCCGTCGGCCCCACGCGCGAGTCGCAGCAGCTCGTCCGCGTCGTCCGCACCGAGGACGGCGTCGCCGAGGAGCACCACGGCCCCTGCGCCTTCGTCCCCCTCATCGGCCGCTACGGGTGGGCTAACGATTAGTTCAAAGTTCCAGGTTCAAAGTTCAAAGTTAAAGACAGTCCTCGACTTGGAACTTTGAACTTTAAACTTGAAACTTTGAACTTCGAGCTGTTATGGAATCAATCTACGAACTCATCAATCAGATTAAGGGCTATCTCGACCCGCGGACGATCGCGGCGGCCGGTTACGCGGTGCTGATCCTGGTCGTGTTCGCCGAGACGGGCCTCGCGATGGGCTTCTTCCTGCCGGGCGACTCCCTGCTCGTCGTGGCGGGCATCTTCGCGGCGCGCGGCGACCTGAACGTCTTCGTGCTGCTCACGACGCTCTTCCTCGCGGCCGTCATCGGCGACGCGGTGGGTTTCTGGACGGGGCAGAAGTTGGGCCCGCGCCTCTTCAAGCGCGAGAAGTCTCTGCTCTTCCGGCCGGCCCACCTGGAGAAGGCGCACGCCTTCTACGAGAAGTACGGCGGGAAGACGATCATCATCGCGCGCTTCGTCCCCATCATCCGCACCTTCGCGCCGATCGTCGCCGGCGCGGCCGACATGCAGTACCGGAAGTTCGTCCTCTTCAACGTCGTCGGCGGCTTCGCCTGGGTCTTCAGCATGATCCTCACCGGCTACTTCCTCGGCAACATCCTGCGCGACCGCTTCGGCGTCAACCTCGACGAGCACATCGAGTGGGTCGTCATCATCGTCGTCGCGCTCTCGCTGATGCCGCCCGTCGTCGAGTACCTCAAGGCGCGCCGCGAGAAGGCGCGGGCCGCGGCCGGGGCCGGCGACGTGCAGGTTTGACACCCGCCCGCGCGGCCCCTAGAATGACTTTGCCGTTACGCGGCGACGGGGCGTGGCTCAGCCTGGTAGAGCGCTCGGTTCGGGACCGAGAGGTCGGTGGTTCGAATCCACTCGCCCCGATTTTAGACAGCGAAAGGGAACGGCCACTCAAACGAGTGGCCGTTCCCTTTTTGGCGTCTGCGCGCGAGGTCTAACTGCGGCCGCAGCGCCCGCGCCCGAACTCCAGAGGGGCGTACAGAAAACTGTCTGAGGTGTCGGGCGGGGCGGGCGTCTGGGCGGCCGAGGCGAGCGCGGCAGTCGGCCCCGCGGGCTGGGATTGGCGGTTGATAGGGCAGCAGCACCAGGTGCTCCAGAAGCGGTAGTAGCCGGAGGGGCAGTAGCCGCTCTGAGGCATGTCTATGCAGCCGTACTGCTGGCAGTAGCCGCTCTGGCGAGGCGCGGCCGACGCGGAAGCGGCCTCGGGCCGTTGAGCCTTGACGCCCTCCGACACCGAACCGCCGAGCAACACGGCGGCGGCGGCGACGAGTACGAAGAGGAACGCTGCGATCAAAGTGAGCCTTGCTTTCATGTACTCCTCCTTACTGGCGGAAAGACAGACTGTGTGAGGTTAGAGGGGCCAAGGGAGCTTGCGGTGACGCGGGCAAGATATGCCCGGCCGCGGCCGGTGTCAACAGCGAAGGGGATGCGCGGACGGTCTGACGCACGGACGGTGAAGGTCTAACGAGTTGCGGCCGGGCCGGCGCGACCCGGCACGCGATTTGTCTCCCACAACCGGGAGCGTAGTACCAACGAGCCGTTTTCGGACAGGTCGGACTGTGTCCGCGGGCCGCGGTGTCCGAAAAGAGTTTTTTTCAAGAGGAGTGTGTGAGATGGCAGCAAGTGAAGAAACTTTGACGAACGTGGCGACGGCGGGCGCCGAGGCGTCGGGCGCGAGGCAGTCGGGCGTCAACGTCGGGCAGGTCGAGCGCTGGGTGTCGGCCATCGGCGGCGGCGCGCTGGCGCTCTACGGCGTCACGCGCGGGAGCCTGGGCGGGGTGGCCCTGGCGCTCGTCGGCGCGGCCCTCGTCCAGAGGGGCTACTCGGGCCACTGCAGCCTGTACGAGGCCGTCGGCTTCAGCTCGGCCGGCGACGCGGCGCTGCGCAACAGCGAGAACGTGAGCGTGCCGGCCGAGCGCGGCATCAAGCTCGAACAGAGCGTGACGATCAACCGCTCGCCCCAGGAGCTGTACGACTTCTGGTGCAACTTCGAGAACCTGCCGCGGTTCATGAACCACCTCGAAGCCGTCCACGTCACCGGCGAGAACCGCTGGCACTGGGTGGCGAAAGGCCCGGCCGGGACGCGCGTCGAGTGGGACGCCGAGGTCTACAACCAGAAGCCGGGCGAGCTGGTCGCGTGGCGCACGCTCGAAGGCGCGGACGTGGCGAGCGCCGGGTCGGTCAGGTTCGAGCCGGCGGCCGGCGGGCAGGGCACGACCGTGCGCGTCACGCTCAAGTACGACCCGCCGGGCGGCGCGCTCGGCGCGGCCGTCGCCCGCCTCTTCGGCGAGAACCCCGAGCAGCAAATCTCCGAAGACCTGCGCCGCTTCAAGCAGCTCATGGAGACCGGCGAGGTCTCGACCACCGAGGGCCAGCCGTCGGGGCGCACCGCATCGGCCGGGCAGTAGTCAGACGTGGCGGGGGGAGGCGGGAACGTCCCGACGGGCGCGGCCCCCTCCCCTACCAAACAATCTCGTAGGAGAAGGTCATGGCGGACGAGGAAAGAGACGACGAGCAGGCGGGCGGTCAGGAGGCTTCCGGCGACCCCGGCCGCACGCCGGGCAAGGCCGAGGGCAGCGAGGAGACGGTCGAAGAGAGTCTGGATCAGAAAGGCAGCCAGTGAAGGTTCCAACGCCCTAACGCGGAGGCAGGGAAGATGTGGAAGAGGTTGCTCCTGGCGGTCGCGGCGTTACTTTTGGCCGCGGGCGACGGCTCGCGCGCGGCACCGCAGGGCGACAGCGCGGCACGGCGCGTCGAGGGTCGGACGCTCGTCTCCGCCGAGCGCCCCGCCGTCCGCATCAAGTTCGACGACGACTTCAAGTACGCCGGCACGCAGTCTTTCGTCCTCTACGACGTGGCCGGGGTCGAGCAGTTCTTCTTCGTAGACGCCGACCGAGAGAACCGCATCCGCCGGCTGTACTGGGTGCAGTTCGAGGGCTACCTGCCGTCGAACACGCACACCTACGACTACTCGGGCGTGAAGGAGACGATCAACCTCGGCGGCTTCGAGTTCAGGACGGACGCCGTCGCCGTGAACCTGGCCGGCGTCCTCTCGCAGCGGAAGGACTCGGACGGCGCGCGCGCCCGCGCCTTCCTCGAAAGCAAGGGCTACCGGCTTTCGGGCAACGACTTCATGTGGCGCAGGCTGATCCACCTCACGGACGAGACGCGCCGCCACGAGCTGTTGATCGTCTACCTCGAAGACCTCGGCGGGACGGGCCTCACCGCCGGCGACCTGATGGGCCAGGGCCGCCACTCGGCCCGCTGGCCCGAAGTCTCCCGCCAACTCCTCCGCCGCGCCGCGAAGGGGATGAAGATCGAACGGAACTGAAGTTTCGAGTTACGGGTTTCGAGTTTCGAGTTCGTTCAGCGCAAGTTGAGCCTTTCAACTCACGCAGCACAAACTCGAAACTCGAAACTCGAAACTTTTTTATCTCATCCCGAGCATGAGGAGGACGGAGCGGTCGTGGACGGGGCGGCCGGACTGTTCCCAGGCGCGGAGGGGCTCAAGCTCGTGCGCGGCGACGGGGCGGTTGCCGAGGCGCGCGGCCGGGGTCTTGGCGAAGGCGTGCTCGGTCAGCGCGACGTGCGGGACGCGGGCCGGCAGCTCGCGGCCGGAGCCGAGCGCGGCCTCGGCCGCCTCCACGTCCGGGTAAAATTCTTCGTAGACGAGGACGTGCCAGACCCGCCCGCCGGCCCCGCCCTCGACGCCCAGCACGCGGATCAGCCCGAAGCCGCTCTCCACCTGAAAGACCAGGTCGTCGCCCGCCGCGAACTCCAAAGACATACATCCCCTCCGAGAGGTGCTGGGTGCTGGGTAAAAGCGACCTGTCTTCCCCAGCACCCAGCACCCGGCACCCGGCACCCGTTTTTCGAAGCTTAGCACAGCCCGGCGCGGCCTTCCGCGCGGGTGTGGACGCGCCGGCGACAGCCGCGTTAGTATTTGTCCCGCCGTCGGAGACTGAGGTGGGCGGCGCTTCTCGCTATGAAGGGGCCGGAGAAGGATTACTATTCGATTCTCGGCGCGGAGGAGACGGCCGCGCGCGAGGAGATAGAGCGCCGCTACAAGCGGCTCGCGCGGAGGCTCCACCCAGACCGGGGCGGCGACGAGGAGGAGATGAAGGCGCTCAACGAGGCCTGGGGCGTGCTCGGCGACGAGGCCGCGCGCCGGGCCTACGACGCCCGACGGCCGCGCCCGCCCCGAGCCTACCGCGCTCACACTCCTTCCTCATCACCCGCGGCGCTCGCAGACCCCGTGAGCGGGCGCATCCTGGGCGCGTGGATGTGTATCATGCTCGGGCTGGTGCTGCTCTTTCTGGTGCGCGTGCATTACGTCCGGTTCCTGTGGCCGCTCGCGCTGCTGGCCGCGGCCATCGCCTGCGGCGGCGTCCTGATGGGCCACGGCGCGCTCACCTTCGCGCGCAGCCGCGTCGGCCCGAAGCACCCGGCGCGGCGCTTCGTGTGGGCGCAGGAGGTGGCCTTCTGGTCGTGCGTGGTCGCCGGGGTCTACGGCGTCTACCGGCTGCTCGTGGCGATTTGAAGCGATGGGCGTCACGGGTCTCGACCTGCTGTTCCTGGAGGTGGACAGCCTCGAAGAGTCGCTCGGCTTCTACGTCGAGCGGCTCGGCTTCGAGGTCACGGAGCACGCGCCCGAGGCCGAGCCGCCGATGGCGACGCTGCGCGCCGGCCGCCTCCGCCTCATGCTCGCGCAGGTCCCCGTCACGATGGTTCGGCGCGGCCGCGGCGTCCACTTCTTCCTGACCGTCTCGGACGTGGACGTTTTTTACCAGCGGCTGCGCGCCTCGGGCCTCGACCTCGCCCCGCCCGCCGACGAGGGCTGGGGCGGCCGCTTCGTCACCCTCGAAGACCCCGACCGCTACCGCCTCTTCTTCGTCACCTGGGACGAGACAAATCCGCCCGGAGGGAGTAAACTCGGAACCCTGAACTGAGAGCCTCCCGAATCAACTCCCGAAGAAAAGTCGTCAGTAATCAGTTGTCAGTCGTCAGTAAGCTCCGCGCCGTGGCGTTGACGCTGATACGCTGACCGCGCCCAAGCGAATGCTTTTCTACTGATAACTGATAACTACTCTTATGCGCTACGTCGAGAACCCGCCGAACCCCTGGCTGAGCACCGCCGTCGAGTGGGTGGGGGAGCCGCCCGAGACGCGCGTCGAGGTCTTCGAGGAGACCGAGACGCGGCGCATCATCACGCACAACAAGAGCCCGGACGTGGGCTTCGACTACTCGGTCAACTGCTACCGCGGGTGCACGCACGCGTGCAGCTACTGCTTCAGCCGGCCGACGCACGAGTACCTCGGCTTCGGGGCCGGCACCGACTTCGAGACGAAGATCGTGGCGAAGGTGCGCGCCCCGGAGCTTCTGCGCGCGGAGTTCATGCGCCCCTCCTGGGAGGGCGACACGCTCGTCTTCTCGTTCACCTCCGACCCCTACCTGCCGCTCGAAACGCACTACCGGCTGACCCGCAGATGCCTCGAAGTGTGCCTCGAATTCCGCAACCCCGTCGGCGTCGTCACCAAGTCGGCGCTCGTCCGGCGCGACGCCGACCTGCTCGCCGCGCTCGCGCGAGAGGCCGCCGCCTCGGTCTTCTTCACCATCGGCTTCGACGACCTGGAGACGGCGCGCGCCGTAGAGCCTTACGCGCCCTCGCCCGAGTCGCGCTTCCGCGCGATGGCCGAACTGGCCGCGGCCGGCGTCCCCGTCGGCATCGGCATCGCGCCGCTCGTCCCCGGCCTCAACGACTCGCACATCCCGCGGCTGCTCAAGCGCGCCCGCGAGGCCGGGGCCACCGAAGCCTTCATCAACATCCTGCGGCTGCCCGGCAGCGTCGCCCCGTACTTCGAGCAGCGCCTGCGCGAGCGCCTGCCGACGAAGGCCGACCGCGTCATGGCCCGCCTGCGCGAGGCCCGCGGCGGCCGCCTCAACCTCAGCGAGTTCGGCGAGCGCATGCGCGGCCGCGGGCCTTACTGGGAGGTGATCCTCCAGAGCTTCCGCGTCCACAGCGCCCGCCTCGGCTTCAACCGGCAGGCCGAACACTCCTACCCCCAAGGCTCGACCACCTTCCGCCGCCCGTCGGCTCAACCCTCACTGTTCGGGGACTAAAGAAGTTCGGGTTAAAGGCAGCAGTCAGAAGCCCGACCGTGAGGGAGGGCGTCGCAAGTCCCGCTGCCAGCCTGTGCGGCTAACTTGCGACGCCCTCC